>NZ_CP141213.1:303404-606809 GCF_035610345.1 Sinorhizobium meliloti
TGATATTGACTCGAAGAATGTATAAAATCTACTTTATACGGAAACCGGGGAACAGTCATGAACCAGTCAGTCGCGCCGCCGCTTTATGCGCGCGCCATCGTTTCTCTCTCCGAAGCCATGCTCGCCCTCGAAAAGTGCGCTGTTGCCGGATTGATGTGCGTGCTTCTCGCGCTCATCCTTCTGAACGTCGTCACCCGCTACAGCGGACATCCGATCTATTGGGTCGATGAATCGGCCGTATACGCCATGGTCTGGCTTGCCTTCCTCGGAGGCTCGGCGCTGACGCGTCTCCGACTCGATTTCGCCGTGACGCTGCTGACGGATTACCTGCCGCCCGCGGCGGCGCGCTGGATGCGCGCGGCCTCGACACTGCTCGTCCTCCTGTTCGCCCTGGCGCTTGCGGCATTCTGCTGGATGTGGATGGACCCCGTCGGCATCATCCGCGCCGGCTTCGACGCTAAGGCCTTCGCGGCCGAGAGCTTCAACTTTCTCTATACCGAGCGCAGCCAGACGCTGAATTGGCCGATCTGGGCGATCAGCCTCGTCATTCCGCTCTTCGCCGTGACCATGACCGTCCATTGCGCCGCCAATCTCGTCGAAGACCTGGGTCTGTCGCCTCAGCGTGAGCGGCGCGAACTTTCGAGCGCCGAGGGAGTGAACTGATGGTCACCACCGCCGCCTTCCTCCTCTTCATGCTCGTCGGCGTTCCGATCGGCGTCTGCCTCTGCCTCGGCAGCATCGTCTATATCTTCGCCTCCGGAAATCCCCTGCTCTTCCAGAGCTTTCCGACGCAGCTCTTCGGCGGCGTCGACAATTACGGGCTGATCTCCATTCCGCTCTTCGTGCTGATCGGCGAGATCATGAACGGCGGCGGCATCACCCGGCGCATCATCGACATGACGATGGCTTTCGTCGGCGCGATGCGCGGTGGGCTTGCCTATGTCAACCTGCTCGCCAACATGTTCGTCGCCTCGATACTCGGATCGGCCACGGCGCAGGTTGCCGTCATGGCGCAGATGATGGTGCCGGAGATGGAGAAGAAGGGCTATGACAAGACCTTCGCCGCCGGGCTCACCGCCTATTCGGGCATGCTCGGTCCCATCATCCCCCCGTCGATCATGTTCGTCGTCTACAGCGTGCTCGCGCAGGTTCCGGTAAGCGATATGCTGGCCGCAGGAATTGTGCCCGGAATTCTGCTGACTGTCGCCTTCTGCCTCGTCATCGCGGCGATGGGTTTCGTCTACAACTATCCGCGCGGCGAGCGCATGAAGCTCAAGGAGCGCATCCGTATCGTCCTGGATGCGCTGCCTACGCTTCTCATCCCCTTCGTCATCGTCGGCTCGATCCTCTCCGGCCTCGCCAACGCGACGGAGGCCGCAGCCGTCGGCGCCGTTGCAGCGGTGCTCGTCGGCCGCTTCTGGATCGGCGAGCTCAAATTCTCCGATCTTCCTCGAATGATGCTGCGCGCCGGGATCTATTCGGCCGTGGTCCTCTTCCTCGTCGCGGCCGCCGCGGTCTTCTCCTGGGTACTTGTCTACGGCATGGTGCCGCAGCAGGTCGCCGGCTGGGTCCAGACCGTCGCCTCGGATCCGGTCACCTTCATGTTGCTCGTCAACGTCATCCTGCTCGTCATCGGCACGGTGATCGACGGCGCCCCCGGACTCATCATGACCGTGCCCATCCTCCTGCCGATCGCGACCGAGGTCTACGGCATCGACCCGATCCATTTCGGCGTCGTCGTGGTCGTCAACCTCGTGCTCGGCTTCCTCTCGCCGCCGGTCGGGCTCTGCTTCTTCGTGGCGGCCGCGGTGACCGGCGCAAAGCCCGGCAAGATGTTCCTGGTGACGCTGCCCTTCTTCTTCGTCTCCTGTCTCATGCTCGTGCTCCTGTCGCTCATTCCCTCGCTCTCGACCTTCTTCGCCCGATAACCACAACGAACCAGCCAGAGGATCTTCCATGACATTTTCCCGCAGAACCTTCCTTGGCGGTGTTGCCGCCGGCGCAGCCCTCTCGCTCGCCACGCCGTCGCTCGTGCGCGCGCAGGAAACGCGCACCTTGCGCCTCGGCATCGTCACGCCGCCGGGACATCCCTGGAACAATGCCGCACTCAAGGTGGGCGAAGCCCTCAAGGCAGAGACGAACGGTCGCCTGTCGATCTCGGTCTTTCCGGCCGGCCAGCTCGGCAACGAGGCCGCGATGCTGCAGCAGATGCAGAGCGGCGCGCTCGATCTCGGCTGGATCATGACCGCCGAACTCGGCTCGCGCATTCCCGCCGTTGCCGCGATCAACGCGCCCTGGGTCGTCGATTCGACTGCCAAGGTCGCCAAGCTCGTGCGCGAGCCGGTCGCCATGAAGCTCCTCGACGTCCTTCCGGCCGAGACCGGAACGGTCGGCCTTGCCTGGGGCATCACCACCATGCGCGTCGTCTTCTCGGCCAAGGAGATCGCCGGGCTCGACGACATCAACGGCATGAAGCTGCGCATCAATACGACGCCCGCCTATCGCGATTTCTACCAGCTCCTCGGCGCAGCGCCGACGCCGATTCCGACGCCGGCTGTTTTCGACGCCATGTCGAACGGCCAGGTGGACGGTCTGGAGGCGGACCTCGACTTCTCCTGGAACCAGCGCTTCGACAAGGTGTCCAAGACCATGCTGAAGATGAACGCCATCTTCATGCCCTGCGTCGCGCTGGCCTCCGGTCGCGTCTGGCAGACCCTTCCCGAGGCCGACCGGGAGATCATCGCCCGCCTTACCAAGGCGGCGCTCGACGAGCAGATCGACGCGACCGTCGCCAACGAGCCGGCCCTCCTCGACAAATTCGCCGGCGCAGGCATTCCGATCAAGGATGTCACCGTCGCCGATGCCGGACGGATCATCGCCGAATACGATAAGATCTGGCTGCCGAAGGCACCGGTTCTCGCCGAACTTCGCAAGGTCGGCGCAACGCTCTGAGCCTCTCGGATGGGGAAGGCGGCCCGCGCCGCCTTCCCCATCCGGTTCGCGAAAACCCCGCACCCTTTCCCCATCCCGCCAGCCGCTTGGCACGCAAATCGCCTCAATCTGCTTGCGCCCTGGCCCGCCGCAGGCCAAGAGAGCCTGAGGAGATCCTGGGTGGTCCACAGATGGAAAGAAAAGAAATCGCAATTATCGGCGGCGGTCCCGCCGGTCTGATGGCCGCGGAAGTCTTGTCCCGCTCGGGCCATGCGGTGACCGTCTACGAGGCTATGCCGACCGCGGCGCGCAAATTCCTGCTCGCGGGAAAATCCGGCCTGAACATAACCCATTCCGAAGCGTACCGGGACTTCGCAGCGCGCTTCGGCGATGCTTCGGCAAGCCTGCGCCCGGCCCTTGATGCCTTTACCCCGCAGGACGTGCGCGCCTGGGCAGCCGGACTTGACGCGGAGACCTTCGTCGGCTCTTCCGGCCGCGTGTTTCCGAAGGCTATGAAGGCCTCGCCGCTGTTGCGCAGCTGGCTCCGCCGGCTGGAGGGCCAGGGCGTCCGGCTTCTAACACGCCATCGCTGGTCGGGTTTCACGGAGAATGGCTACGTATTCGATACGCCGGAAGAAAAGACGGTCGTTCGTTGCGACGCGGCTCTCCTGGCGCTTGGCGGCGCAAGCTGGCCACGGCTCGGCTCCGACGCCGCCTGGGTGCCGTTGCTGCGGGCAAGAGGCGTGCCGATCAGCGATTTCCGCCCTGCCAATTGCGGTTTCGACGTCGCCTGGACGCAAATTTTCCGCGAGCGTTTTGCCGGCCAACCGCTGAAAGGCGTTACCGCAACATCCGATGCGGGGACGATCCCGGGCGAATTCGTGGTGAGCCGCCACGGCATCGAAGGCAGCCTCGTCTACGCCCATGCGGCAAGCCTGCGCGACCGGCTGGACCGGGACGGCAAGGCGGCGCTCCTCCTTGACCTCACACCCGGCCGCACGGCCGAGAGGCTCGCGCGGGATCTCGCGCGACAAGACCGCAAGGCGAGCTTCTCCAACCGCCTGCGCAAGGGCGCGGGGCTCGACATTGTCAAGGCGTCATTGCTGCGCGAACTCTCGACGGAGGCGGCACGAGCCGCGCCGGAGCAACTCGCTGCCGTGATCAAGGCCTTGCCCGTTCCGGTGCTCGCAACACGGCCGATCACCGAAGCGATCTCATCGGCCGGCGGGATCCGCCTGAACGCCATCGATGACCGCTACATGCTGAAGGCGCTCCCCGGCCTCTTCGCCGCCGGAGAAATGCTCGACTGGGAGGCGCCGACCGGCGGCTATCTCCTCACCGCGTGCCTTGCCATGGGCCGTGCTGCGGCCCGCGGCGTCGAAGCATGGCTCGCCGATGTCCTTCAGTAACACTGCGGATCGCAGCACGTCTTCACATCCGTCAGCGCTCAGCTTTTCGGTCTGATGGAGAACATGGCACCGGCGGCGACAATGAAGAGCCCGATGATTGCAAGTTGAAATGTGCTCGGGATGCCGACGAGGATCAGCACATTGTTGACGAGCGTGATCAGCAGTACCCCGAGAAGTGTTCCGAGCACCGTACCCGAGCCTCCGGTGATGCGCGCGCCACCAAGGACGACCGCGGCAATGACGTCCAGCTCCGACCCCGCCAGATCGAAAGGGTTGGCGAGACGATTGCTCGACACGTGCATGATACCCGCGATCCCGGCGAGCAGACCGGCATAGGCAAAGACGTACACATGGACAGTGCGCAGGTTGTATCCGAGACGCGAAGCGATACTGGCGTTTCCGCCAACCGCATAGATAGCCCGGCCGATAAGGGTCCGCTTGAGGATATACCAGGTGGCGAGTGCAGCGACGACCAGAACGAGGAAATAGGCGGGCAAAGTCGAGACTGCACCATTCGCCCCCTCGTGCCGTAAAAGCGCGAGCTTTCCGAAAGCGTCCATGGATTCGGGGATGTTCATGAACAGTGCCGTTCCGACGAAGGTCAGCAGAAACCCGCGGATCGCATATTGCGTGCCGATCGTCACGATCAGTGATGGCGCCTTCAATGCGTGGACCAGCAAGCCGTTGCAGATGCCGAGGATCGCGCCGCCGGCGGCTGCGATGCCAAGGATCGGCCAGATGGACAGATCCGGCGCATAATTCGTGACCAGCATGGTGATGACGTACATCACCAGCGCAGCAATGGCCGTGAACGAGACGTCGAGCCCGCCGGATGCCAGCACGACGAGAACGCCAAGCGCGAAGAGGCCGCGCACGACGGTGGAGCGTGCCATGTCGAACAGGTTGGAAACCTGCCAGAAGTCCGGATTGATCGTGCCCACGACGATGCAGACGATCACGACGAGGAGGAAGGTAACGGCCGGAGGGTGGCGGATAAACCAGCGCATGGTCCGGACTGCGGCGGGCACTCCCTCGGTCCCGCTGACGGGGGTCGCTGCGACATCGGCCATGTTATTGAACTCCCTGGCCGTCTTCGGCCATCATCGACTTGTAGATTGCATCTTCCTCAAGCCCTTCGGCCGGAAAGATATCGGCGACCCGGCCTTTGCGCATCACCATCACGCGGTCGCAGTTCTGCAGAAGCTCGGGCAGATCATCGCTGATGATGACGACGCTCATGCCGTCTCCTGCAAGGCGCTGAATGATGCGGAATATCGTGTCCTTCGATCCGACGTCGACGCCGACGGTTGGGCCATGCAGGATGAGCAGGCTCGGCTCGATCGTCAGCCAGCGGCCGATCAGAACCCTCTGCTGGTTGCCGCCTGAAAGGGACATGACGGGGTTGTCGATATCCGGGGTCGCCACCTGCAGATCGTCGACCGTTTTCTGTGCCAAAGCCTTCGCCCGGCGGCTGTCGAGCAGGCCGAAAGCCCCCCGCAGTCGGTCGAGGACCGCCATGACAATATTCTCGCGG
Source organism: Sinorhizobium meliloti (assembly GCF_035610345.1). The sequence goes on from NZ_CP141213.1 coordinate 309,279, forward strand.
ATGGATTTCCCAAGGAAAAGCCCTTCAGACAGGCGGTCCTCCGGAACATAGCCGATGCCGGCCTCGATCGCAGAGGCGGGCGACGACAGATCGGCCCGTCTGCCTGCGAGCTGTACCGAGCCCCGCCGCGCCGGTTCCACGCCGGCCAGCGAAAGCGCAAGCTCGTTTCGCCCGGAATCGAGAAGTCCCGTAATCCCGAATATCTCGCCCTTGGAGACCGTGAAGCTGACATCGTCGAAGCCGGCGGCCCCGAGCCGCTCCACCGAGAGCAGCGTCTCGTCACCATGCGAATCGACGCGATAACGCGTGTCGTCGAGTTTCTTGCCCGTCATCCAGAAGCCGAGTTCGGTCTTCGACTGAGTGGCGACGTCGCATTCGGCAACCTTCAGGCCGTCCCGCATGATGATCGCCTGCCCGCCGATTGCCTTGCATTCGTCGAGCTTGTGCGTGACGAAAAGGACAGATACGCCCTTGGCGTGCAGGCCGTGCACGACGCGAATGAGGTTGTCCACTTCGCGCCGCGTCAAAGCGGTCGTCGGCTCATCCATGATGACCAGGCCGGCATCGGAAGCGATCGCGCGGGCAATGGCAATGAGCTGGCGCGTTGCGATGGGGAGTTCTTCGACGGGTGTCGCCAGAAAGGCGGGCTCCGTCGGCAGACCGACGTCCTTCAATGCACGGACGGCCGTCTCCCGCAGACCCTTGAGGTCGAGACGCCGCGCGAGGCTGCCGTTGGAGGCAACCAGCTGCTGCGTCAGCGCGACATTCTCCTCGACGCTCAGATTGGGAAGAAGCGACAGGTCCTGATAAACCGTCTCGATGCCGGCTGCCAGGGCGCCGATCGGCGTCAGGCCCTCGACCTTTTTACCGTTGATCGCAAGCTCACCTCCATCTGCCGGCTGGGCGCCGGAGATGATCTTGATGAGCGTGCTCTTGCCGCATCCGTTCTCGCCCATGAGATGGTAGGTGCGGCCGCGCTCGATCGTGAAGCTCACCCCCTTCAGGGCGCGAACGCCGCCAAAGCGCTTCTCCAGGTCGCGAACTTCCAGGAAAGGCGTCGTATCGCTCCGCGCCTCTGCGGAGGACATCTTCTTCTTGGCAATGATAGTCGACTGCATTGGCATGGTCCGGAGTTGCGGTCAGTTCGCCGGCAGGGTCATCCCTGCCGGCGGATGCGGCTGCAGCCGCGTATCCCTTCGATGCGCGATCAGAACGGATACTGGCTGTAGTTGGACTTATCGACGTCGACCCAGGCTTCGCCGACAACGATGATGCCGTCGCCAGGGCCCTTCTTCACCGACACCTTGTTGTAACCCGGCACCCCGAGATCCATGCCGTCCGTGATTTCCTTGCCCTCGATCACGAGCTGGGCGACCTTGTTCATGACGTAGCCGGCATCCTTCGGGTCCCAGAAGGAGATGCTCTGGACGGCACCCGATTCGAGATACTTGGCCGTGTCCTTCGGCAGACCGAGGCCGACGACGCAAACCTTGCCGACGAGGCCGGCTTCTTCGACCGCGCGGCCGATCCCGATCACGTCAATGGCCGAACCACCCTGGAAGCCCTTGATGTCAGGATACTTACGCAGGATCTCGCGCGCCTTCTCGTAAGCCTTGTTGGCGTCGTTGAAGGATTCGTTCTTCTCCGAAACGAGTTCCATTTCCGGATATTTCTTGGCGTTCTCCGCGCCGCCGTCGGCCCACTGCACGTGCGTGAGGCTGCCGAGCGAGCCGACGAACGACGTCCACTTGCCGGACTTGCCCATGCATTCGGCCAGCTTCTCGTTGAAGCGCGCGCCGAAGACCTCGTTATCGAAGGCCTCGATATCGACCTGCGTGTTCTTCAGGCTGTCGGCTTCGTGCGTGATGATCTTGATGCCGCGGTTCATCGCCCGCTTGAAGACGCCTTCGAGAGCGGAAGGGTCCATCGGCACGACGGCGATTGCGTTGACGTTCTTCGCGACGAGGTCTTCGATGAGGCGAAGCTGCTGGGCCGCGTCGGCCTTGGCCGGTCCGATCTGACTCGTCGAGACAGCTGGATTGTCCTTGCCATAGGCAACGACACCTTCCTCCATGCGCGTGAACCAATTCTCACCGGTCACCTTGACGACGGTAACGACGGAGGGGGCGTCCTGCGCGACCGCAAGCTGGGCAGCGCAAAGCGCACCCAAAGCGACCGTGCAGGCGGCAATCTTCTTGTAGACAGACATGAGTGTCTCCTCATCACTTGTTGTTTGCCCGACCAGAAATCGACGGCGGGGGGCATTGCGCCGTTTGGGGACCTCGGGATCAGCGTCGCGGCGAAAGATATGCGCGGAGATCGACGCGCGACGTTGCCAGGAACACGATCAGAAGCAGTCCCCAGGCGCAGTCGCGGAAGAAATTCGAGATATCGAGGAAATTGAACAGGCTGGACAGCATCTGAAGCGCCGTCGCGGAGAGGACGACGCAGACCGTGCGTCCATACCCGCCGTCAGGCCGTACACCCGCCATCACGACGATCAGAATGGCGATGAGGACGTAGGAGCTGCCATAGTCCCACTTCACGCTTGAGGTGCGGGCGGCGATGATGATCCCAGCGATGGAAGCAAGCACTCCGCAGACGGTATAGGTCAGAAGAAGCATCCGGCGCTGCGGAATGCCGGCGTAACGAGCGGCCTTGGCATTGCTGCCCATCAGGTAGAGCTTGAAACCGAAAGGCGTGAAGCGGAGCACGACACCGATCAGGACCGCTATGGCGACGAAGAGCGTGAAGCACATCGGCACACCGAGTACCGGGGTATTGCCGAAATTGTCGAGGGGCTCGATGTAGCCGAGGGTGATCGCGGAGCCGTTGGTGAAAGCAACGGCGAGACCTGTGAAAAATAGCTGCGTGCCAAGCGTGGCGATGATCGGCGTAAGCCCGGCGAAGGCGATCAAGGCACCGTTCAGCAAGCCGCCGGCGAGACCGATGATCAGCGCCACCACCGCGAACAGCCACGAAAAAGCGAGTGGCGCTTCATCGGCCGAAACCCAATCGCGCACCAGCAGGTAGGAACCTACCCCTGCAAGATTGGCGAGCGCGATGCCGGACAGATCGATGCCGCCGCCTCCGGCGATCATGGCGAGCATCACGCCGACAGCCAGCAGCGCAAGCTCCGGCACCTGAGCGGACATCGACTGGAAATTGTAGAGGCTGAGAAAGGTGTCTCCGGCGAACACCGCAGCGAGCGCGACCACGAGAGCGTTGGTCGCCACAAGAAAGTTGAATTGCCGGTCGGCAAACATGCTTTTCATTCAGCCTCTCCCACACCGCATTTCAGGGGCGCTTCACACCCCGTCGACTTCCCGCCGCCCCCCAACCGATCGCCGAGGGCGATCGCAGGGGATGACGAACAAGTCATTGAGAAATAATGGAAATATTGGAAATTACCACTTCCATCCCTCTCGAATTTCCGGCAATCTAACGTGAATGTTGACATTTGTCGAGCCATGTTTGAATTATGTAGGAAATTCGCAGTTCGGCATGATCCGGCTGGTCATCAGGGAGGAGCTCTCGATCAAGATTTGCCAGCCGGCCTGGCACGCGAACCGCGCCGGTAGACCCCGGTCTGCTCCGGCAGACGATGTTAGATTCAACGTAGTGTTGCGCTGAGCCGTATCGCCAGCGACGGACAAAAGAGGACTGCCATGCAGCGTTTCATCAACAATCCGGACGAAGTCGTCGAGGATACCGTCAAAGGTTTCGTCAAGGCGCATGCCGACATCGTTCGCCTCGGAGAAAACCCGCGCGTCATCGTCGCCAGGGGCGCGCCGGTTGCCGGCAAGGTGGGTGTCGTGACCGGCGGCGGCTCCGGCCATGAGCCTGCCTTCATCGGCTACACCGGCCGCAACATGCTGGACGCGGTTGCAGTCGGCGAACTCTTTTCCTCACCGACGGCCAAGAGCTTTCACGACGCGATGCGTGAAGCGAACGGCGGCAAGGGCGTCGTCTGCCTCTACGGCAATTATGCCGGCGACAACATGAACGTGAAGATGGCGGTGAAGCTCGCGGCCAAGGCAGGGATCGAAGTCGCGACGGTCGTCGCCAATGACGACGTCTGCTCCGCGCCGCCCGAAGAGCGCGAGAAGCGGCGCGGCGTCGCCGGAGAAATCTTCATGTGGAAGATCGGCGGGGCCAAGGCGGCCGCCGGCGCGAGCCTCGAAGAGGTCCGTGCGGCTGCCCAGAAGGCGATCGACAATTGCCGCTCGATCGGGGTCGGGCTCGGCCCCTGCACGTTGCCCGCGGTCGGGCATCCGAACTTCCGGATCGAGCCCGGCACGATGGAAGTGGGCATCGGCCATCACGGTGAGCCCGGCGTGCGCGTCGAAGCGCTGAAGACCGCCGAAGAGGTCGCGGTCGACATGTGCAAGATCGTGCTGGACGATCACTTCCTGCCAGAGGGCACGGAAGTGGCTGTGCTCGTCTCCGGCCTCGGCGCGACACCGCTCAACGAACTCTACATCCTGAACGACACGATCGAGCGCGAGATCACCGCACGGGGCCTCAGGATCTACCGCACCTTCGTCGGCAACTACTTCACCTCGCTCGAAATGGTCGGAGCGACGCTGACGGTCATGGCGCTCGACGACGAACTCAAGGCGCTCCTCGATGTCGAGGTCCGCTGCACCGCCGTTCTCTGAGGAAATGGACATGCAGACGTTTGAAAATGCAAAAGCCGGCGACATCGTCCTCACGCTTGCCGACCGGATCATCGAAAACCGCGCCTATCTGAGCGAGATCGACGGCAAGATCGGCGATGGCGATCACGGCGTGAACATGGCCAAGGGCTTTGGCCTTGCCGCAGAACGCCTGAAGGGCAAAGACGCCTCGCTGTCAGAGGCGCTCGATACGCTCGGCACCGTGCTGATGACGGAGATCGGCGGATCGATGGGGCCGCTCTACGGCGTGATGTTCACCGAATTCGCCGAAAAGATCGAGGGTGCCGATGCAATCGACGCCGCCGCCTATAGCCGCATGCTTCATGCGGGGCTCGAAGGCATCCGGTCGATCGGCTCCGCCAAGGTGGGCGACAAGACGCTGCTCGACACCTTGGTGCCCGCGGTGGACGCCTTCGATGCGGCGACTGCCGACGGCAAGCCCTTCGCCGAAGCGCTCGACGCACTCGTATCGGCGGCGGAGGCCGGCCGCGATTCGACGCGCGATCTCGTCGCCAAGATCGGCCGGGCGAGCCGCCTCGGCGAACGCTCGCTCGGCGTCTTGGACGCCGGCGCCACCTCCTGTGCGATCATCCTCAGGGAGTTGTCGCACGGGGCTCGCGCCCGGCTCGCCTGACGCCGCCGTTCGCGATTGCGCGCAAAGGGGGCAGCGGCACCCAGCCCCCATTGCAAAAGCACGGCGTTGCTTCCATCCTCGCGGTCCGAAAACAGGGGAAGTACAGGACTGCATGACGATCAAGACACCTTCTCCGCGCAAGGGCGCTGCCAATCGAAGCGGTACGATCGATGCTTCGGACGCGATCCCCTTGCGCTACGGTGACGACCCCTATGTCTGGGCCTGCTGGCTCTATTACGAAGACGGCATGACGCAGGGCGAGATCGCCGAGGCGATGGGTGTGTCGCGGGCGACGGTAAACAGCTATCTCGCCGACGCCCGCGAAAAAGGCATCGTCAACATTTCGATCGAGCCGGCGCGACTGGCATCGCTCACCATCGCCCAGGAACTGAAGCGGCATTTCGGCCTGACCGACTGTCTCGTGGTCCCGAGCGACGACAATGCGCGTCCTTTGATCGACCGCCTCGGAGCGGCCGGGGCGCAGGCGCTTCCAAAACTCCTGAAATCCGGCGATACGCTCGCCGTCGCCTGGGGCCGCACCGTGCTTTCGGTTGGCGAGCACGCCGGTATCGCTTCCCTTCAAGACATGACGGTGGTTCAGGCGACCGGCGGCACCACGGCCTCATTTGCCTATACGCCGGAGCTTTGTGCCTCGGCGGTCGCACGGGCAATTTCGGCCCGCTGCGTCAACATCACCGCGCCGGCCGTGGTCAAATCGCCGGAACTCCTGCATATGCTTCTGGAGGAACCTCTGGTTCAGGAGCAGTTCGCGACTCTGGCAAGGGCAAACCGGGTGCTTTTCGGCATCTCCTCGCTTCGGCCGAATTCCACCATTCATACCAGCGGTTTCTTCGAATCGGTCTCGCTGCAGGACTATCTCGCAGCCGGCGCGGTCGGCGTCGTCGCGGGCCGTTTCATCGATGAACGCGGCCGTCCGGTCGCCGGCCCGCTCGACGATCGTACGGTCGGCATCTCGCTGGACCTGCTCCGCAAGATAGGCACGCGCATTGCGGTCGCCGGCGGCTTCGATAAGGTGCCGGCCCTGCTCGCGGCGCTACGCGGCGGCTATGTCAACGTGCTCATCACCGACGCGGCGACCGGTCACGGCATCTTGCGGGCCGACGGCGTCAGGGCACTCGACGCCAAGCTTTCGCACCGGCCGAAGCTTGTCCAGACACCGAGCTCCTATCGCACCCACGTCAAGAAATTCCTCAACAACCCGAACGAAGTCGTCGAAGAAATGCTCGAAGGGGTCGTCAGGGCGCATCAGAAATATCTGCAGCCGATCAACGGATCGCACCGGGCGCTCGTTGCGCGCAGCGGCCCCAGGCCCGGAAAAGTCGGCCTCGTCATCGGCGGGGGCACGGGGCACGAGCCGTGCTTCCTCGGTTATGTCGGCAAGGGTCTTGCCGATGCGGTTGCCGTGGGGAACATCTTTTCCTCGCCGCCGCCCGATCCGATCGTGCAATGCGCCGAGGCCGCGTCCGGAGGCGAAGGCGTGCTCTTCGTCTACGGCAACTATGCCGGCGACGTGATGAATTTCGAGATGGCGGCTGAAATCGCCGAAGAAAAGGGCATCAAGGTAAGGACTGTCCTGACGACGGATGACGTCGCCTCCTCGCCGGTCGAGGACCGCGAAGGCCGGCGCGGCGTCGCCGGCAACTTCTTCATCTTCAAGGTCGCGGGCGCGGCCTGCGATCGCGGCCTGTCGCTGGAAGCCTGCGAAGCCGTCACGCGCAAGGCGAACCTGCGCACCTATACGGTGGGCGTCGCGCTCGAACCCGGCTCGATGCCGCAGACGCGACGGCACAATTTCGAGATAGGCCCGGACGACATGGAGGTCGGCATGGGCATCCACGGCGAACCGGGCGTGACGCGCGAGCGCATCCGATCGGCGGACGAGATTACCGACAGCATCATGGACCGCATCCTCAAGGAGATGAAGACAGCACCCGGCGAGCGCGTCGCCGTGCTCGTCAATTCCTTCGGAGCGACGCCCCTGATGGAGCTCTATATCCTGTTCCGGCGGGTCCAGCAGCGACTGGCGGCAAAGGACATACTGATCGAAGCGAACTGGATCGGACATTATTGCACCTCGCTGGACATGGCGGGCGCTTCGATCACCATTCTCCATCTTGATCAGGAATTGTCCGATCTGCTTCATCACCCTTGCGAAACGGCGTCTCTGAAGGTCAACTAGAACTGGGCGAAGCCCTGGCGGGTGGTTGCGGATCCACCTAAAGGCCGCGGGAGGAAAATGATGCCGGAAAGCGCGGTGCGCCGCTTGATCGAAATGTTCGAGGCGATCTCCAGTGCCATCGAGGCGGAGAGGGACCATCTGTCCGAGCTTGACGGCGCAATCGGCGATGCCGATCACGGGATCACCATGGCGATCGGCTTTTCTGCCGTGACCGGCGAACTTGCGAGAACGGATGCAGGCAGCGCCGGGCTGAGCGGGGTCATGACGGCGGCGGCAAGCGCCTTCCTGAACGCCGTCGGAGCCTCGACGGGACCGCTTTACGCCACCGCCTTCCGACGTGCGGCCCAGGCCCTGGAAGGACGCGACACACTGGATCTCGAGGCTTGCTCCCTTCTCATCCAGGCGGTTGCCTCCGGCATCGGCGAGCGCGGCAAGGGGCAGCGCGGCGACAAGACGATGCTCGACGTCTGGCTTCCCGCCGCCGACGCGGCGGCTCAGGCGGCCGCAGCCGGCAAGTCTGCCGAGGCATTCTGGGCGGATGTCACCGCAGCCGCCGAGAACGGCGCCAGCGCGACGCGTTCCATGGTCGCAACGAAGGGCCGTGCGGCCCGGGTCGGAGAGCGCTCGCTCGGACACATGGATCCCGGCGCCGCCTCGGCCGTCATGATCATCCGCGCCATGGCCCAAACCCTGCGGACGAGCTAAAGCCTGTTCGGTTTTCTCGGCACGCATGGCGATGCGCTTGAATTCCTTGCGTACCGACCGTGCGCCACTGTAGGTGTCCTTTGATCGTAGCCGATCAATGGACAAAAACATGCAGCAGCTCAACGTGCTACAGCGACCTTTGCGCGTCTCATAAGACGCGTGGCGCTGTAGAAACTTTCCGGAGGACTGCAATCTCTCCTCATCCTCAACCCTGTGCTTGTTGTTTAGCCCGGGGAGATAGCTGACACCTGTTCGGATAGATCACTGACGGATTGCTTGGTTGTCAAGTCGATGGCTGCGATGCGGAGGGCAGCGAAGAAGATGCCGTATCGCCCGTCCGTGTCGAGCGGGCGAATGGCGATGCGCTCGCCGCAGAAGGCCTTTGGGACTTTCCACTTGCGGCCTTTGAAGCTGACATAGGCCTTAGTGCTAGGGACGGTGCGGACAACCTCGCCTTCATCGTAGATCACCTCTGGAAGGTGCTCGGGCATAGGGCGCGAACTGGGACGATAGCGACGGGCCGCACGTCGAGATCGAGCGCGGCATGGGGCCGCTCGAAATTATAGAGTTCGCGCCAGGCATCGAAGGCGCGCTGGACGGCAGCCAGATCGGAAAATCGGGCGAAATCGAATATTTCGGCCTTGAGCGTGCGATGGAAGCGCTCATTCTTGCCGCGGCTCTGCGGATGATAGGGCCGGCTATGCAGGAGGCCGACGCCGAGCTTCAACAGCCACACGCCAAGTCTTGTCCAACGCTCGCCCGAGGCCTCCCCCCAGGGCGCGCCATTATCGACGAAAAGGGCGTCCGGCAGGCCGTAGCGCCGGAATGTCCGCTCCAGATGGCCGCGTGCGCCCCACGCCGGATGCGCATCGCGCACCGCAAGCACCTCTGTCTCCACCGCCGCGCTCGACTGCAACGGGCTCACATGCGGGCGGCGCGAGCGATCAGCCAGCTCCCGGTCACCTGCCTGCCACCGCGCCAGCCATTTATAGCCCACATCGGCACTGATCCCGAACCGCCGGCACAGCTCCCGGCGGTTCGCACCCTCCGCCAGCGCCAGCCGCACAAATTCCTGCCTCTCTCCCATAACCGACACCTCTTTCCACGGCATGGACAACCTCCTCTCGAAGCTGATCCATGCCAGTATGAACGTGTCAGCCATCTCCCCGAACACCTGTCAGTCATGTGTCCGGGCTATACACTTGTCACAGGGATCCAGCAGCGCCGCGTCTGCGGCGCGGTAAGCGTTCTTTCAGCCCAAGGACTTGGTCTGGCTGGATTCCTGTGACAAGCACAGGAATGAGGAAATCAAACAAGCGCGTTGGACCGAAGGGGTGGAGCATTCCAGTGTTTCCATGAAACATCGAAATGCTCTAGGTCGACCCTACGCTCGATGACACAGTTTTCCTGAGGCGTGCTCTAACCCGCATCATCCAGTGCCGGCGGGGCTTCACCCGTCGTCAACATCTGCATCAGCGCGAGTTCGCTCCTCACGCCTTGCCGGTAAAGGTGGAACAGCATCTTTCCCAACTCCGCACCGTGTTCGCTTTCCGGCGCCAGCTCCCTGGAGGAGCAGGCATAAACGTGAACACGTCGCAACATCAAGATTTCGTCGTCGTCAATGGCGAGATCCGAGAAGCGCACCGACATTTCCTTTGACCCTCTAATCAAAGTGGCTTTGTTGATGATGACTTAATATCGGTGCGGAGACGGCGCGAATCCAGACCCCCCATCATTCTTCAGTGAAGAGAGTTACGCGAACGCCAAGGCCCTCCACTTGCCTTTTGCTCTGCGTCCCATAGTTGAAATAGAAGACAGCACTTTTCAACGAACGGGGCAGACAACATGTCGGTACTGATCAGCATCCTGATCACCTTTCTCGTCGTCATTCTGGTTCTTTATCTCGTCAACCGCCTCCCCCTCGACGGGCGCACCAAGCAAATCGTCCAGGCCATCGTCATCATCATAGGCATCCTGTCGCTGCTGCGGTATCTTGCCGTGTTCTGAACTCCACAGAGGCCGCGGTCCTCTGTCCTTTCCCGGTGGCGCAAACATGTAAACGCGGCCTGCGTATCCGTGGGGAACCTTGGCCCGGCTTCCCCATTAGGAGCCGAGTGAACAGTCCGGTTCGTGAAACGAACGGAGGCGGCTATGTTGCGAGCAGCTGTTTTCCTGGCATTTGCGGCAATGGCCGCTGCGCGGCACGATCCGGCGATCGCGCAGGATTCGCCGCGTATGCTCGACACCAAAAGCGGGCCTGTCAGCGTCGAAGTCTTCGCCGGCGGCCTCGAGCATCCCTGGGGCGCTGTCCTTCTGCCGGATGGCGACATGCTGGTGACGGAGCGTCCCGGCAGGCTGCGCCTCGTGTCGGCCGAGGGAGCCGTCGGCGAACCCATCGAAGGGGTCCCGGATGTCTTCGCCCAAGGTCAGGGTGGACTCCTCGATGTTGCGCTCGGTCCGGATTTCGCCACGAACAGGACTGTCTATCTATCCTTTGCCGAGGAACGCGAAGGCGGCGCGGCTACCTCGGTCGGCCGTGGCCGTCTGAACGACGACGCCACCGCACTTTCGGATTTCAAGGTAATCTTCCGGCAGGAGCCGGCGGCTTCAGGCGAGAATCATTTCGGCTCGAGGTTGGCCTTCGCGCCGGACGGCAAACTTTTCATCACGCTCGGCGAACGCTTCGACATGCAAGAGGCCCAGGATCCGGCCAACCATCTCGGCGCGATCGTCCGCCTCAATCCCGACGGCTCGATACCGGACGACAACCCCTTTGTCGACCGCGAGGGCGCCGACGAGATTTGGTCCTACGGCCACCGCAACGTTCAGAGCGCCGCCATCCATCCGGAAACCGACGTGCTTTGGACGGCAGAGATGGGGCCGATGGGGGGAGACGAGTTGAACATACCCGAGGCGGGCAAAAACTACGGCTGGCCCGTGGTGAGCTGGGGCAGACATTATTCGGGCGAACGAATTCCCGATCCGCCGAGCCGCCCCGAATTCGCTGGCTCCATCCATAGCTGGACGCCCGTGATCTCACCCTCGGGCATGATGTTCTATACAGGCGACCTGTTTGCCGACTGGCGGGGCGACCTCCTGATCGGCGGCCTGTCGGCGGGCGGTATCGTCAGAGTGCAGACGAACGGCCGGAAGGTGACCGGGGAGGAAGTTCTTTCGCTCGAGGCACGGGTTCGCGATCTCCTCCAGGCCTCCGATGGCTCGGTACTCGCGCTGATCGACGCCGCATCCGGCAGGATTCTGCGGCTGAGGCCCGCCAACTAGAGCATTCCCAGGAAAAGTGTGTACCGGTTTTCCGTCAGGAAGTGCGTTGGACCAAAGGGTTAGAGCATTTCGGTGTTTTCATGAAACATTGAAATGCTCTAGGTCCGGGATCGCGTGTGCGGGTGAAGGAAACCGCTCGTAACATCCGGGGCATTGGCCTCGGCGAGCCGGGAGAGGAATTGCTCCATGAGCGCGGATTCGCCGAAGCGGCGCATGGAGCGCTCGCTTGCGAGCGAAAATTCCGGGTCCACTTCGGTCAGGCGCGCCATTGTGCGCTGCGCTCCCTCAACGTCTCCCCGCTGGCTCAAAACCGCCGTCCGTATCAGCAGGCAATCCGCCTGCTGCGGCGCCCGGATGAGGCATTCCCGCAAGACCTCGTCGGCCTCGTCGAGGCGACCGGCAGCATAGAGGGCCTGCCCATAGACATAGGTATAATATTCCGGCGCCATGGGATGCAGCCGGCGCGCCCGCTCGGCGTTTTGCACCGCCTCGTCATAGCTGCCGAACCGGACCTGCGCCTTTGCCAGCGCCATCAGGCTGTCCGGGTCGTTCGGATTGAGTTCGACGGCCCTTTGTGCCGCCTGCATGGCGCCGGGGTAATCGCCGGTTGCGGAGAGGCCGAAGCTGAGGACCTGATAGCCGGCAGCGAGGTTCGGATCGAGACGGACTGCCTGGCGTGCTTCGCTGAGGCCGGTTTCCACATCGGTCGTGGTCGCCCTGCCGCTGAGGTTCTGCACGAAGTCGACGATATAGGTCATCCCCAGATTCGCGCGCGCCGCGGCGTAACCGGGGTCGAGCTCGAGGGCGCGATGAAGCAGCGCACGGGCGGCGATCAGCGCCTCCGCATCCTTCGAGCCGTGTTTGTAGCGGTCACGCGCCTGGAGGACGAGGTCGTAGGCCTGGAGGTTCTCGGTCGGCCGTTCCGCCGCATTCGAGACCTCCGACTCGCGCACATAGGAAACCAGATGCGAGACGATTTCGGCCGTCAGGTCGGTCTGAACCGCAAATATGTCCTCGACCCGGCGGTCGTAACTGCGCGACCAGAGATGCGCACCGCTGCGCGCATCGATCAACTGCGCCACCACGCGAAGCTGGTCCCCGGCGCGCCGGGCACTGCCTTCGACCACATAGCCGGCACCAAGCCTTTCGCCGATCAGGCGGATGTCTTCTGCCTGACCGCGCAGGGCGAAGGTCGAATTGCGGGCAATCACCTGAAGCTCGGGGTTTCGCGCCAGATTGGCGATTATGTCCTCGGTAAGCCCGTCGGCGAAATAGGTCTGCTCGGCGTCGCCGCTCATATTGTCGAAGGGCAGCACCGCGACTGTCGGCCTTGCATCGGCGAGTTCGCCGCCCGCCAAGCGCGCGAGGCTGCCGGCCAGGTCGGCGCCCACGGCTCTTACCTCCGGCGCCTGCGTTGCGGCAGCGGCGAGGACGAGTGCCGCGGCCCCGATGGCGTAGGGCAATGCCGCGCGCCGGCCACGGGCGATCCGCCCGATCCAGCCGCGACCGTTCTTTTCGTGCGCATCGAGACGCACCGCATAGACGGCGAGCGGCTCGGGAATGTTCTTCGCCTGCCTCCGGCCGATGCTGTAGAAGAGCTTGCTGCGGTTCCGGTCGGCACTGCGGACCACTGCCTCGCTCACGAAAATGCCGCCCGGCTCGGCCATGGCTTCGAGCCGCGACGCGACGTTCACGCCGTCGCCGAACATGTCGCCGTCGGCTTCTATGACATCGCCGAGGTTGATGCCGAGGCGCATGTCGAAGGGCTGCTCGGAAAATCCGTTCTGGATTTCGATCGCGGCATCGAGCGCCTCGTTGACGCTCGGAAACGTCGCGAGAAAACCGTCCCCCGTCGTCTTGAAGGTGCGGCCGCCGTGCTTCTCGACCGAAGGTATGATCAGTCCGCTGAACGTCGCCCGCAGGGCGGCATAGGTCGAGGATTCATCCTCGGACATCAGGCGGGTATAGCCGACGATGTCGCCAGCTACGATTGCTGCGAGTTTACGTTCCATCACGAGCCTCGACAGTCTTCACGCGCATCTTTATGGGACCGACCCCACCCGTCCACTCACAACTCCGTGTCCGCCGCATCGCCTGAGGAGCCTATCCTGCGGACAACGCGTACGCATTCCAGCTCGCCGCTGACAAGAAACCGGGATGATTGGCCGTAAGGAGGAATGGCTACGCGGAAGGACGCGAACGGTCGCTCATACACTGCACAGGATTGCGGCCTTTGGGTGGCGACATTCCATTGCAGTCGGTCGCCCGGGCGCAGTCGGACGTCTCAGTGCTCCATCAAAACACTGAGACGCCCTAACCTTGTAACTGCGCACTTCCGGACGGGAAACCGTTACACGCTTTTCCTGGATGCGCTCTCGCGCCACGCAAGGACCGGCCCCACGGCCTCGCGAAGCGCCGCGAGATCCGCCTCTTCGACCTTCCGGAAGGGGCGTCTGGAGGCCCCCCCGGGAAGACCCATGATGCCGAGCAGCGCCTTGGACCCCGGCATGACGCCGACCTTGATCAGCACCTGGATCACCCGGTTCGCCATGGCCTGCAACAGCCGGGCCTCCTCGATCCGCCCAGCCGCTACGCAGGCCCTGAGCGCGACGAACAGATCGCCCATGAAGTTATAGGTGGTTCCTATCGCACCCTGTGCACCCATCGCGAAGCCGGCCAGGCACATTTCATCATAGCCGTTGTAGACGATGGCGTCCGGCGCCGCATCCCGGATGCGTTCGAGCTGGAACATGTCGCTCGACGTATGCTTGATGCCGATGATGTTGGGATGGGAGAGAAGCTCGACCAGTTCGGGCAAGGTGAAACCGCTGGTGCGGGCGGGGAAGTTATAGACGATGAGAGGCAGGGCCGAAGTATCGGCCAGCTCCCGGTAGTGCGCCATGACTTCCGGCCGGGAGAAGTCGTAGTAGAAGGGGGGAATGGCCGAGATCGCCTGGTAGCCCGATTTCGCCGCGTGCTGCGAAAGCGTGAGCGCATCCCTCGTCGCGATCGTGCCGACATGAGCGATCAGCTTCAGGCGGCCGGACGCGGCGGCGGCAACGTCGGAGAGGTAGTCCGCGCGCTCGTCGAGCGACTGCAGCATCGCTTCGCCCGAGCTGCCGCCGACATAGACTCCATCGATGCCGAGCCGGACCTGAAAATCGAGGAGCGCCCCGATGGCCTGCCGGTCGATGCTTTCGTCTTCGCAAAACGGGGTAAGGAGGGCCGAATAGATCCCTTCGAGTTTCATCTTATGATCGCTTTCACTGGCTCGTGGAAAAAAGCTCGGGCAACTGGCGGCGGGCAGCGGTGCCAAGCTCGATCACCGCTTCACCGGGGGCGGAACTATAGGGCCAGAGCAGCTCCGGCCCGATGGGGCACCAGCGGCCGGCGGCAGCCATCGCCTTGTCGAGTGCGGCGTTGGAAAGACCATATTCCACGGCAAGCCGCAGGACGTGCTCGTTCATGAAGCCGACGACGCGGGCCTCGAAGTCAAGAGCGCCTGCCGGATCCTCCCGAAGCTGATGCCACCACCGGACGGCGCCGGCGGGGCTCAGGCAGGCGACATTGGAATAGGAGCCGCGGCCGCCCGCGAGGCAGCCGCTCGCCATGAAATGTCCGGGAATGAAGACGGCGAGATCCGGCAGCTTGCGACGAAGCTCCTCGTACCAGACTTCGTCGCCGCCCGGCAGTTTCGCGCCGATAAGCATCGGGAGACCGGCCTTTAGCCTTGCGATCTCGTCGAGGCTCAGCCGGCGCTTGGCATGAGGCGGGTTATAGACGATCAGCGGAGTGTCCGGCGCAGTTGCCGCCATGCCGGAGAAGAAGACCTCCGCCTCGTCATAGCTCGGCGCCCACCAGTCCGGCAGGGTGATCTGAACGGCATCGGGTCGCAGAGAGGCGACCCGGGCCAGGCGTGCGCGCGCGACACGCCCATTCGAATGGGAAACGCCGATCTGGAACGGCAGGGCGACGGAATGGCAAAACTCGGCGACCAGCTGGCTCAGCCGGTCGAATTCGTCCTCCGTCTGGCTATGGAATTCGCCCGCAGTGCCGTTGGTATAGACGCCCTGAATTCCGCTTTCGAGAAGCGCGGAAAGCTGCTCGTCCAGAGCGGACCATTCGATTTCCCCTCGCCGGCCGACCGGCAGGAGCACTGCTCCCCAGATCCCTTCGGGCGGCTTGGCTCGGGGGCTCATCGGGCGGCTCCGAGCATCTGGTCGGGGATGAAGGTGACGAGCGCCGGAAAGATGGTGATCAGCACCAGGACGACGAAGAGCGGAACGAGAAGAGGCAGGATGCCGCGTGCGAGCACGCCGAAGGGAATGTCGGCAACCTTGGAGACGACGAAGAGCGCAACGCCCATGGGCGGCGTCAATATGCCGATCATCAGGTTGAACACGACCATGACACCGAAATGGACGGGATCCACCCCGAATTGGAGCGCGGTCGGGAGCAGCACCGGTACGATGAGCAGCAGGATTGCCAGGGCCTCGATAAAGGTCCCGAGCGCAAGCAGCATGAGATTGACGAGGATCAGGAATGTCAGCGGGTCGTCCGCATAAGTGAGGAAGAACGTGGCGACGTGCTGGGGTACCTGCTCGCGCGCGATCACATAGCCGAATAGTGACACGCCCATGATGAGAAGGCCGACTGCGGCCGTATGGCTGACTGTCTCGCGCAGGACGGTCACGAGTTTGGCGAAGGTGATCTCACGGTAGACAAAGACACCGAGGAAGAGAGCATAGCTGGCCGCGACCACCGCAGCTTCGGTCGGCGAGAACACTCCTGCAAAGATGCCGCCGATGATGATGAAGGGCGTGATGAGCGGAAGCAGCGCATGCCAGAACGTGGACCACACACGGCGAAAGCCGGCGCGCTGGGCGGTCGCATAGTTCCGGCGCCAGGCGATCGCATAGACCATGATCATGAGCGAGGCCGCGCAAAGAAGCCCCGGTACGATCCCGCCGAGGAAAAGGCCTCCGATCGAGGTATTGGCGATCACACCATAAACGACGAGGGGAATGGAGGGCGGGATGAGCGGGCCTATGATTGCCGATGCGGCCGTGACCGAACCGGAAAACTGCTCATCATAGCCGGCGTCGCGCATGGCCTTGATCTCAAGCTGACCAAGGCCGGCGGCATCGGCGACGGCGGAGCCGGACATGCCGGAAAACAGCACGCTCGCCATGATGTTCACATGACCGAGCCCGCCCCTGATATGGCCGACGAGCGCCTTGGCGAAGTCGAAAATGCGCTCGGTCACGCCCGAAAGATTCATCAATTGTGCGGTGAGGATGAAAAAGGGGACCGCCAGCAGCGGGAAGCTGTTGAGGCCGGCGATCATGCGCTGGCCGGCAAAGTTCAGGCCCGTTCCCTGCCAGAGCATGTAGGCAAGCGCAGCCACGATCAGCGTGAATCCGACCGGCATGCCGGCAATCAGAAGGGCAAACCATCCCCCGAAAAGCGTCGCCATCTATAGATACCTTTCGAAGGGGGCTTCGGCCGAAGGGCGGCGGCTGCCGAAGAGCAGCCGGACATCCCGCGCCATGACAAGCATGATCCGGACAGCCGCCAGCAGGCCGAATACGGGCAAGGCACCGTAAAGCCACGATTCCGGAACGCCGATCGCGATCGACATGACCTTGTGGGCGCGCAAGGCCCCGAAGAAACCGTAGTAAACGAGAACGAGCAGCGCGGTGAGCACCAGGACATCCAAAACGATCCGCAGGAAAAGCTGCGCCCGCGCCGGGAGCATCCGCGGCACGATATCCATGGTGATGTGTGTCCGTGAGGTGACGCCCTCCGCGGCGCCAAGCGCCACCAGCCAGACGAAGGCATAACGGGCAGCCTCCTCCGTCCAGAACATCGGATCCTGGAAGACGAAACGGGTGACGATCTGCAGTGCGATCACGACGAAGGCGAAGACCAGCAGGATCGCGGCCAGTGTCTCTTCGATATGGGCAAAGCTTCGCCAGCGGCTTGGATTGACCATTTGTTGAACTCCCCGGAATGGAGGGCGCGGCCAGCTCTGGCCGCGCCTGCGGGTGGTTAACGGAGATCGAGCAGCGTCTTCACCGTGCCGGCACCGAATTTAGCGTCGAGATCGGCATAGACTGGCTTCATCGCCTCCTGGAACGCTGCCTTGTCGGGCTCGATCACGGTGATGCCGCGCTCGCGAAAATCGCTGACGAGGTTCGCTTCCTTCTCGCTTACCAGCTTGTCGTTGAGGGCGCCGCCCGCCTCGAATGCCTCCATCACGACCTTCTGGTCGGCAGGCTCGAGCGCATTCCACGTGTCTTCCGACATGAGGATGAGTTGGTCCTGCACCAGATGCCCGGTCAGGGAAACATGGGACTGCACCTCGGTGAACTTCATCGAGTCGATGATGGGTAGCGGGTTTTCCTGGCCGTCCACCTGATTGGTCTGGAGTGCAAGATAGACCTCGGCGAATGCGACCGGCGTGGGGCTCGCACCCATCGCCTTCGCCCAGGTAAGAAGCGGCGCGGAATTCGGGACGCGCAGCTTCATGCCCGCGAAATCGGCAGGCTTTTCGATGGGCTTCTTTGCCGTCGTGTGCCGCGTTCCAAAGTACCAGGAGTCGACCATGCGCCACTTGTGCTCGGTCCGCATCTCGTCGACGATCCCCTTGCCCCAGTCAGAGGCGATGATCTTCTGAAGGTGATCGAAGTCGCCGACGACGTAGGCGGTGCTCGCCAACACGGCCCGCGGAACCCAGGCGTCCATGCCGCCGAACGGATTCAGCGTGAAGTCGAGTTCGCCGAGCGTCACCTGCTCCATCATCTCGGTGAATGTCCCGAGCTGAGAATTCGGGAAGATTTCCAGCGTCAGCCGGCCGCCCGATTTTTCCATGATGATGCGCGCGGCCTCCGTGACGCCCTCGAATTGCGGGTCGCCCGCCGTACCCTGCATCCCCAGGCGCAAGGTGCGCGCCTCTTGAGCCATGGCTTGCGACCCCATCAGCAGCCCCGCAAGCACGATCGTAATCAGTCCCGTTTTCATTGTTGCTCCTCCCACTATCGGCCCGATGCTACGGGCTCGTTTGCCTGTATTTGCGCGCCGCACTCTCCAGGTGCTCGCGCATGACCCGTCCGGCACGCTCCGGATCGCGGGCGCGGATGGCCTCCACGATCACCACGTGCTCTTCGAAACTCTCCCGGTTGGAAATCTCCGGCCTGGTCGGCAGAGGCCTTTGGCCGATCAGCCACTCCACGAACGCATCGTGGACCGCGACAAAAATGGGGTTCGAGACCATCTGGGTCAGCGTGCGGTGAAAGGCGACATCGGTGGCGGCAAAGGCGCGGGCCTTGCCGATCGCAGCCTCGTTGCGCGCAAGCGCGGCGTCGATCGCCTCGATCTGCTCCGCTGTCGCATGGGCCGCAAGATAGCGCGCGCATCCCTCCTCCAGAAACAGGCGCGCCTGCTCGAAATTGGCCACACCCTCGGGCTGGCCGAGCAGCATGCGCGCAGCGCCCGCAAGCGAAGACAGGAAATGGTCCGGCGTCGGCCGCGTGACTTTGGCACGCTCGCCCGTGCTGACCTTCACGAGCCCCATCCGCTCCAGGGCATAAAGCGCTTCCCGGATCGAGGGCCGCCCGACCCCGAACAATTCCATCAGGTCTCGCTCGGAAGGGAGCGTCGCACCCAAAGGATAGATCTCGTCGCGGATCATCTCCTCCAGTTTCAACCGGACTTCGTCGGAAAGCTTCTTGCGGACGGCGAGTGTGCTCATGGTGTGATTGTTAAGGTGTTATACCACGAGAGTCAAGAGAACCTCGCAGGCGCAGCAGACAACCGCGCTCACGCCGCTCGCAGCAGCGCGGCGCCACCTATCTGCCGCCTCTGCGGACCGCAGTGTTCACCTGGTTCAATGTCTACGAAGAAGATATCCGATCGCCAGGCCGAGACCGGCAAGAACCAGGATCGTTTGCAGAGGACGGCGAGGCTCGGCGGCGGGGCGTTCGTCCGCGCGCCAGACACCCGGCGTATCGACGACCCTGGTATGCGGGCGATCGAAGCCGGAGGCGACCTGCTCATGCCAACGGCCGGCGGGATCCTGGAATTCGATGGCTTCGGTAGAGCCGGGAAGCTCATGATGGCGCGCCGCGATCTCGGCTGCGGCCAGTGCATCGTCATGGGTAAGGAAGGTTTCGGAGAAGACGTCGTCTACCTTGTAGGCCCAGCCCCCGTCGTGTTCCACAATCTCATATCGTATCGTCACCATGGCGATGCTCCCGTTTGAAGGAGGAAAACATCCGGCGCCTTGCTTGGTTCCGCAATTGTCGGCATCCGCGAAGGTCGCCATGGCGACGAGACATTGGCTGCCCCGATCACCGGTTGTCCCGACCGACCGATTTGCAAGTATTCCCCTTGCTTGACAAAGCGCAACGATCGTAACATGCGCTGACGTGCCCTTCTGCGTGTAATACAAACTGCCGCTGCGACCTTTGCGCGTCCGACTGGACGCGTGGCGCTGCAGGCATAAATCTCGGAACGGCTCAGTGGCACGCGAAGCATTATGGGAGAAATTGATGAAACATGAACGGATTACCCTGCGCGGAGCGCAGATCGCCGCGCTCTCGGCAGCATTGTTTTTCTCGGGCAGCGCCGCGGCGCAGCAGAAATTCGTGACGATCGGCACCGGCGGCGTCACCGGCGTCTATTATGCCGCGGGCGGCGCCATCTGCCGGCTTTTGAACAAGGACCGCAAGACGCACGGCATCCGCTGTTCGGTCGAATCCACCGGCGGATCGGCGTTCAACGTGAACACTATCAAGGAGGGCGAGCTCGATTTCGGCATGGCGCAGTCCGATGTGCAGTACAACGCTTTCAAGGGCGATGAGGCGTTCAAGGAAGGCGGCGCGCATGCCGACCTCAGGGCGGTCTTCTCGATTCATCCGGAGCCGTTCACGGTGCTGGCGCATCCGAATGCCGGCGTGACGAAGTTCGAGGACTTCAAGGGCAAGCGCTTCAATGTCGGCAATCCCGGTTCCGGAACGCGCGCCTCCATGGAGCGCCTGCTCGGCGCCATGGGCTGGACGCTCGCAGACTTCTCGCTCGCATCCGAACTCAAGGCGGACGAGCATGGCCCGGCGCTTTGCGACGGCAAGATCGACGGCTTCTTCTACGGCGTGGGGCATCCCTCTGCCAATATTCAGGATCCGACGACGACCTGCGCGGCGAAGCTGGTGCCGCTGACCGGCGAAGTCGTCGACAAGCTGGTCGCCGACAATCCCTATTACGCCAAGGCGACCATTCCGGGCGGCCTCTACAACAACAATCCGGAAGACACGGAAACCTTCGGCGTTCTGGCGACACTGGTCACCTCCGCCAATGTTCCGGAAGAGAGCGTCTACGCGCTGACGAAAGCGGTTTTCGAGAATTTCGACGAGTTCAAGTCGCTGCACCCGGCTTTCGCCAATCTCGAGCCCGCCAAGATGATCAAGGACGGCCTCTCTGCACCACTGCATCCGGGTGCGGAAAAATATTACAAGGAAAAGGGCTGGCTGAAGTAAGCTTCGCGTTCTGACGTCTACCGGCGGGCCAAAGGCGGCTCGCCGGCAATATCGGCATGGGAGGGTGTCACGAGCGAACTTCAAGAACGGCAGGTCGATGTCGACCTCGAGCAACTGGTCGCCGAAGCGGATACCGGCGGACGCAACGCCAAAGGATTGACCGGGCAGATCTTGCTCTGCACCGCTGTGGCATGGTCGCTGTTCCAGCTCTGGTACGCGTCTCCCCTGCCCTTCGTCTTCGGCTTCGGCATTCTCAACGATACCGAAGCCCGCGCCATCCATCTCGGTTTCGCGCTGTTCCTGACCTTCCTTGCCTATCCCGCACTGAAAAGTTCGCCGCGCGACCGGGTGCCGCTCGCCGATTGGGTGCTTGCGGCGCTCGGCGCCTTCGCGGGCGCCTATCTGTTCCTTTTTTATGGCGAGCTTGCCGGACGGCCGGGCCAGCCCTCGACGCTCGATCTCGTCACCGGTACGGTCGGGATCCTGCTGCTGCTCGAGGCTACGCGCCGCGCGCTCGGCCTGCCGATGGTGTGCGTCGCCGGCGTGTTCATCTTCTACACCTTCGCCGGCCAGTACATGCCCGACGTCATCCAGCATCGCGGCGCTTCGCTGGTGAAGTTCATCAATCACCAGTGGCTGACCACGGAGGGCGTTTTCGGCATCGCGCTCGGCGTATCGACGAGTTTCGTTTTCCTCTTCGTCCTGTTCGGAACGCTGCTCGAAAAGGCCGGCGCCGGCAACTGGATGATGCAGATCTCCATCGCCTTGCTCGGGCATCTGCGGGGCGGCCCCGCCAAGGTGGCCGTCGTCTCCTCGGCGCTGAACGGCGTCGTCTCCGGCTCCTCGGTTTCCAACGTCGTGTCGGGTGGCATATTCACCATTCCCCTGATGAAACGCACGGGACTTTCCGGTGTGAAGGCCGGCGCGATCGAGGCAACCGCATCGATCAACGGCCAGATCATGCCGCCGGTCATGGGCGCCGCCGCGTTTCTGATGGTCGAATATGTCGGCATTCCCTATTCGGAGATCGTCAAGCACGCGCTGCTTCCAGCGGTCTTTTCCTACATCGCGCTTCTCTACATGGTGCATCTGGAGGCGGTGAAGCTGAACATGCAGCCGATCCCCCAGCGTCCCACGCCGGCACGCGAAAAGTGGCTGCGCATGGGCCTGGGGCTTGCGGGCAGCGTGCTTGCAATCTGCCTGCTCTATTACGGCATCATCGCCATCCGGGCCGCATTCGGAGCAGGCGCGCCCTTGCTGCTCGCGATTGCGGGCGTGGCGCTCTATCTCGCGACGATCTGGTATTCGTCCCGTTATCCCGACCTGGAACTCGACGATCCGGATGCTCCTATCCTCGAACTGCCGCGCGCATGGGACGTTACACGGACCGGGCTCGATTTCCTCATTCCTATCGTCGTTCTGCTCTGGTGCCTCATGGTCGAGCAGCTTTCGCCGGGGCTCTCCGCCTTCTGGGCCACGCTGACGATCCTCGCAATCGTCGGCACCCGCAAACCGCTGATGGCGATCTTCCGGAAAGAGAATTTCGCAAGCGCGGCCCGTGCCGCCGCCTGGGACCTCGTCGACGGCCTGGCGCTCGGCGCGCGCAACATGATCGGCATCGCGGTCGCAACGGCGACGGCCGGCATCGTCGTCGGAACGATCACGCTTACGGGTCTGGGCCTGATGATGACGGAACTCGTCGAATTCATCTCGGGCGGCAACGTCATCATGATGCTCGTTCTCATCGCGGCGATCAGCCTTGTGCTCGGCATGGGGATCCCGACTACCGCCAATTACATCCTGGTCGCCACACTGATGGCGCCGGTCGTCGTCGAGCTCGGTTCGCAGGCGGGCCTCGCCATCCCCTTGATTGCCGTTCATCTCTTCGTCTTCTATTTCGGCATCATGGCCGACATCACACCGCCCGTCGGACTGGCCTCCTTCGCCGCGGCGGCGATTTCCAAGGAAGACCCGATCGCCACGGGCTTTCAGGGTGCACTCTATTCGCTGCGCACCGCGATCCTGCCTTTCGTTTTCATATTCAATCCGGCGATACTGCTGATCGGCGTCGACACCTGGGCGCATACACTTTGGGTCGCCTTCGTCTCGCTTGCCGCCATCCTCCTCTTCTCGGCCGCGACGATGAACTGGTTCGTGACGAAAAGCCGGCTGTGGGAGAGCGCGGTCCTGCTGCTCGTCTGCTTCACGCTGTTCCGTCCCGATTGGTGGCTCAACCAGATTTCGCCACCCTATGAGGAACTGCCCGCCTCAGAATTCCTGCGGTCCGTCGGGGAGGCTCCGGCAAAAGGCCGGATCAACTTCGTGGTCCAAGGCTTCGACCTGATGGGCGACGAGGTTCGCAAAACCGTCAACGTGCCGCTCGGCGAGCCCGGCGAGCCGCTTCAACGGCTGCAATCGATCGGGCTCACGGTCACACCGGCGGGCGACAGTCTGATGATCAGCAATGTCGACTTCGGCTCCTATGCCAAGCGCATCGGCCTCGATGTCGGCTTTGACATCGTCGCAGTGCTGAGAAAAGCCGAGCAACCGTCAGCCGCCATCCCGGTGGGTATCGCGCTGGCTGTGACCGCGGGAATTGCCGGCTTGCAGTTCGGGCGCAAAAAGGCCGATCGCAGCGGAGCCGGTCTGACGGGCGCCGCGCGCAAATAAGCGACAGTCATGCCGCCGAGGATTCCCGCACGACCAGCAGTGGCGGGGCGATCGCGTGCCGTTGGGGCTCCTTGCCCTCCATCGCTGCGATCAGCACGTCGATCGCCGCTTCCGCGACCTGATCCAGATGCAGGTTGACAGCCGTCAATTGCGGCATGGCGAGTTTTGCCCGCATTCCGTCGTATCGCGTCGCCAGTCGTAGACCATGCGGAACGGGGCGGTCGAGCAACCGGGCGGCATCGAGCACGCCCCTGGCGAAAGCGTCGACAGGCACGCATAAAGCGTCGATATCCGGATTGCTTCGCAGGAGCCTCTCGGCAGCCGCGGCAGCCTCCGATTCCCCGCCGCTTTCGTCGATGCGCAAGGCAACCGGTGAAAATCCTCTCTCCGCGGCGTAAGCCGCATAGACGGCCTCGGTCTCGATGTAGGAATTGCGCCGCTGCTCGCCGGTAATCAGGCCGACCCGGCGACTGTTCGCGCCAAGGTGCTCCAGCATCAGCCGGGCTGTCGCAGTGCTCTGAATATCCACCGACGGAATGTCGTCTCTCCCCGGCGCCCGCCCGATCGAGACAACGGGTACGCCGCGGGCAGAGAAGAAATCCAGTAACCGGTCTTCGACCATGGGTTCGACGATTATCGCGCCGTCGACTTCCAGCGCGTCGAGGTTGGAGTCGGGCTCCAAAGGCGGCACCAGGCAGAGGGCGAGATGCCGCGAAAGAGCCGTAACGGCAGCGGCGGCAGCGATCTCCATCAGGAAGCCCAGCCTCGCAGGGCCTGCAGCCACCGCAAAGGGCATTGACGATGCCAGGGCGATGATCCCCGCGCCGCCCGTTCTGAGCCTGCGGGCCCGGGGATTGGCCCGGTAACCCATCTTGTCCGCTAGCGCCACAATCCTGGCTTTCGTCTCGGGGTCGACATAGCGCCGTCCGCTGAAGGCGTGGGAAACCGTCGTCGGCGATACGCCCGCCGCCTTCGCCAATTCCACGATCGTCGATCTTGCCATCCGAACACCCCGTCCATGAACCGGCCCGGATGATGGCATTGCGGCGCGGCTTTTACAAATCGATTTGCCAGAGAGAAAGAATGTGCTATTACACACTATGCAAAACGATTTGCATAGCCAGCGGGAGAGAGGCTGGCGTGGAGGAGATCAAATGACCGGGAACAAAATCGATTCTATCGACCCGACGGACGAAGTGCTGCCGCCGCGCAGCCTGGCGCTGTTCGGTCTTCAGCATGTGCTGGTGATGGCTGCTTCGCCGATCACCGCGGTGTTTCTTGTAAGCAAGGCGCTCGGCTTTTCCGATGCGCTGACCGTCTCGCTGATCAGCGCGACGTTTCTGATCTGCGGCCTGGGCACAATCCTGCAGAGCTTCGGGCCGGCGGGCTTCGGCGCGCGGCTGCCGTTCATCATGGTGCCGGGTGGCGCGCCGATCGCGATCTTTCTGGCCATCGCCCAGCAGACGGACGTGCAGACGGCCGTCGGCGCGGTGATCCTCACCGCAGTCTTCTATTTCCTTGCGCTGCCGGTATTCCGCCGGCTGCTCCGCTATTTTCCGCCCATCGTGGTCGGGACCATGCTCCTTCTCGTATCGGTGAACCTCGTGCGCATCTACGGCGGCACGATTACCGGAAAGCAGGGGAGCGAAGGCTTCGCCGATCCGATGAATGTCGGGCTTGCCCTTGCGACGATCGCGCTGACGATAATCTTCGCAAGAGTCTTCACGGGCACGCTTCAGCGTATCTCGGTGATGCTCGGCCTCATCGCGGGTTCGGCGATCGCCATGGGAGCCGGGTATATGGACCTTTCCGGCATCTTCGACGGACCGGTGATTGCCGTGCCCCAGCTTCTTCCGTTCGGTATGCCGAAGTTCGACTTTTTCGCCGCCCTTCCGCTGATCGTGTTCTCGATCATATCGATGGCCGAAGCGACCGGGCAGACCATTGCCACCGCCGAGATCGTCGGGCGTCGGGGCGACGCTCACGCGATCGTGCCCGCGACCATCCGCGGCGACGCCGTCGCCTCGCTCGTCGGCGGTCTGTTCGGAACCTCGCTTATCATTACCAGCGGTGAAAATGTGGGTATCGTCCGGGCAACCAACGTCAAATCCCGCTACGTCACCGCAACGGCCGGCGTAATCCTCGTCCTCATCGCCCTGTTTGCGCCGATCGGTCGTCTGGCGAATGCCCTGCCCGGCCCCGTCGTCGGTGGAACGGCTGTGATCGTGTTCTCGATCATCGGCGTGATCGGGATCGATCTTCTGCGTCGCGTCGATCTGCGCGAGCACGGCCCGATGTTCACGCTCGCGGCGGCGCTTTCCATGGGGCTTCTGCCGATCCTGGTCCCGGGCGTCTACAGCCAGTTCCCGCAATGGAGCCAGATGATCCTGGCCAACGGACTTGCCGCCGGAACAATCACGGCGGTGATTGTGAACGCTTTTTTTCAACACCTGCCTCTGGAGCAATTCCAGGCAAAGTGCGCAGCCGTTTTCCGTCCGGAGTAGCGGCAAAACAAGGATCAGAGCATTTCCGCGGTTCAAAGCGGGAATGCTCTGGACGCCGAAAAGGCAGCAGTCAGCAGCGTCGAAGCTGAAATTCAAAGGAATACAAAAGTGACGGAATTGCGCGACAAGTTACAGGGCAGCGGTGAATTCCTGCTTCACCCCGGCAAGGTTCTCCTGCCGGACGGGCCTCGATCCGGAATGGGGGTAGTGGTCCGCGACGGGCGCTTCACTGACATCGGGGCCGCAAGGCTTGTCGGCAGCCGGAACCCGGATCTGACACCGATCGAGCTGCCGCATCATCTGGTGATGCCCGGCTTCATCGATACACATACCCATCTGACCCAGTCGCTCGGCAAATCGCTTGTCTTCGGCGAGCCTTCCGAGATCTTTCGCCGGATATGGGTGCCGCTCGAAGGCAGTCTCGACGAACGGATGGTCTATCTTTCCGCAAAGCTTGCGGCGCTCGAGTGCCTGCGCGGCGGCTTTACCGCCGCCGTCGATGCGGGCACGCGTTCAGCCGGCCATATCGATGCGCTGATACGGGCGGCGCGGCAAACCGGCCTGCGCAGCGTCCTAGGCCTGATCTGCAACGACCTCGGCGGAGCCGCCGTCGTCCCCGAACGCACGACGATCCTCAAGAATGCGGCCAGGCACCTGGCCGCATTCGAGGGCGACCCTCTCGTTCATGCCTCGCTCGCCATTTCCATTCCGGAGGCTGCCAGCGACCATATGCTGGCCGACGTTTCCCGGATGGCCCGTGAATCGGGAGCGATATTCCAGACCCATGTCAACGAACACCTCGTCGCCGTCGAGCGCTCGCTGGTCGCAAACGGCCGTCGTCCGCTGGAGCACCTCGCCCATCTGGGCGCCCTCGGCCAGCATGTGCTGATCGCCCATTCCACGCTGGTGACGCCTCACGAGCTGAACCTGTTGCGCGACAGCGGCACGGCCGTCGCCTACAATCCGGTCGCCAGCCTCTGGAAGGGCAATGCCATCGCGCCCGCCTTGCAGATGGCCGCACTCGGCATTCGCTTCGGGCTGGGAACGGACGGAACGCGCGCCGACGGCTTCCGTCTGATGGATGCCGCCGAAGGCCTGCAACGCGCCGGCTTCGGCCTTGCGACAGGCGACTCCTCCTGCGGCGGCGGCTGGCTCTGGGTCGAGCGGGCAACAGCTCGGGCTGCGGACGCCGCAGGTCTCGCCGGAGTGACCGGTGCGATCCGCGAGGGGCTTGCCGCCGATTTCCTTCTGGTCGACCTGGATCGTCCTGAATTCACCCCCTCCCACGATCTCATGTGGGAGCTCGTGCGCTACGGCAATCGCGACCAGATCGACGCAGTCTTCACCGCCGGGCAACTCCGTCTATGGCAGGGCTGGCCGGTCGGATGGGATGCACGCGCTCTTCTTGCCGAGGTGCGCGAGGTCACGGCCGAGGCCATCGCAAGGGCGCCGATCCAACGCGTCCACAAGCCGTCGTCCGAGCATCGGGCGCTGGGGCATTTCGCATGACCCTCGGCCTTTTTGCGATCCTGAGCGCCGTTACGCTCGTCTCGTCCTTCATCCAGGGTGCGCTCGGCATCGGCTTCGCACTGATCGTGGCGCCCCTCGTAGGCATCCTGAAGCCCGATCTCCTGCCGGTGACGCTGCTTCTTCTGATGCTGCCGCTCAATTTCCACGTCGCCTGGCGGGAACGGTCGGCGGTCGATTGGTCCGGCGCGAAGTGGATCACGCTCGGCAGGTTCGCCGGCACCTTTGCCGGCGTGTGGCTGCTCGCCGCGCTCTCGACGCAGCAGCTGGATCTGGCCGTCGGCTGGTTCACGGTCATCGCCGCCGCCGCCGCGCTCTTCGCGCCACCCTTCGAACCGGGCCGCCCGAGCGCGCTCGGCGTCGGACTGTTCACCGGTGTGACCGAAACGGCGACCGGTATTGGCGGCCCGCCGCTCGCTCTCCTTTACCAGCACGCCCAGGGGCCGATACTCAGAGCAACCGTGGCGGTGTGCTTCTTCGTGGGCGAAATCATGTCGCTCGTCATACTCGCGTTTGCAGGCCGTCTCGGAGCGGACCAGCTACTGGCTGCGCTCTACCTCGCACCGGCAGTTCTCCTCGGAAGCGCTCTGTCGCGGCTGACGCACGACCATATTCGCGGCCGCGGCCTGCGCTTGGGCGTGCTTACCTTCGCGCTGGCCAGCGGGGCTTTTCTGATCCTGAGATAGGCGCACGCCCTGCTCGGCGTCAGGCCGTGAAACCCTGGTCGCAAAGCTCTCTGAGAGCGGCGGGCGAGAAACTGTCGAGCGCAAGCTCCGGCAACAGGTCGTTATCGGCCGCGAGGTTGCGGTTCATGGCAGCGGAAAACAGGCTCGTTCCCGCTTCGTGCAGAACAGCGGGCCGGCCGGCGATCCTTCCAAGCAGACTGGTGGGGACGAGCCCGAAGGGCACGTCCTCGTAGATGTACCGGCTGTCGGCTGTCGCCGGGCCGAAACCGCCCCGTCCTTCGGTGTGCATCTGCTGGTTCATGTCCGAGACCGTGCCCATCGGCACATGGAAAGACAGGGAGAAATGTTCGCGTACGGTTCTGACCGACAGACCGAAGGTTTCGGCAATCTTCAGCCGCTCCGCGTCGAGCGCTTCGATCAATTGTCCGACAGCCGGCGTCACATGCTCGCCCTGTCCCCATTTCTCGCCCTTCTCCATGCGGGTCAGGTTGAGAAGCGCGATGCCCAGATGGTTCTGCGGGTTGAGGTTGGAAAGCGAGATGGCCAGAAGCCCGTCGCGCTCGACGAAGCGGTCTCCGAAAAGCTCAGTGCACAGCGCCTTTCCCTCGGCTGCGGCAGCCTTCGGCAAAGTGGCGACGTCGATTTTCTGGCGGACGGTATTGACGGAAACGCTTGCGCCGTCCGGCTGCTGGCGGCCGGTCAGAAGGGTCGTGCCCCAGACGATGATGGGCAGGGAAACGCCCCGTTCGGCCAGCCGCTTCGAAAGATAGAGCGCGCCGAAGGAGCTGTGCGAGCTGACGATCAGGGGCTGGCCGGACTTCAGGTGCGGCAGCGCCGCATCGAACGCCACGCGGTGACCATTGGCGGGCAGCGCAACGATGACCGCGTCGACGTCGGCGACCGCCTCGCTTGCGTCACGGGCAACCGCCACCGGACCGGAAAACTCGACGGCGCCTGTCGCCGTCAGCGGCTCCCCTTCCGCCAGTTTGCGCGTGCGCGCCCCCGAAGGAGACCACAGAACGGGGTGATGACGGGCTTTTGCCAGGAAAGCCGCCATGCCGAAGGCGATCGCCCCGGCGCCGAGAATACCAATACGCATCGTGGTTCTGTCATCCTTTCTCAAATGGCGACGTGCTTTGCCGCCTTGCCCTTCAAGGTCGCCCAACACCGCTCTTCGCGAAGCATCCAGCGAAACCGGAGATTTTTCACTGGATAGCACCGAAAAGAAAAATTGTCCTTTGTCACTGGCGCTTAAGATACGTTTTATGCAGTATGAGACAGCTATAATGCACTGGGCGCATGATCGTGATGGAGATACGGGAACTCGAGGCCTTTCTTGCGGTGATGTCCACCGGCAGCATCACCGCCGCCGCCCGGCTGCTCGATCGCTCCCAGTCCCAGGTCACGCGCCTCATCCAGGACCTCGAAACCTCCGTCGGCTTCGCGCTCTTCGACCGCAACGGTCCGAAGATCGCACCCAGCGAAAAGGGGATCGCCTTCCACGCGGAAGCCGAGCGCTTCCTGAGCGGCATCGGCCATTTGCGGGAGCGGGCAAGGACGATCGCGGAAAAGGAGCCGCAGCCGATCGAGATCGTGGCAATCCCGGCCTTCGCCAGCGGCATCATCCCCTTGGCGCTCGCGGCGTTGCCGGAAAGGCTGCTGCCGCGAAAAATCCATCTGCGCAGCCTGCCGGCGGAGGCGGCGGTGCAATCGGTCTTGGCCCGCACGGCAGATTTCTGCGTAACGTCTCTGCCGGCCGACCAGCCGGGACTGGAAGTGCACGGGGTGTTTCAGGGACCTTGCGTTGCCGCCGTGGCGGAAGGTGATCCTCTTGCCGCCTGCGAGGTGATTTCGATCGCAGATCTTGCCGGACGCAACATTATCACGATGGCCAATCCGTTCCGCCTGCGCCACCGCGTGGACATAGCGTTGGAGGCAGCGAATATCCGCCCGGCCAGGATCATCGCGACCAGTGTTTCGGTCAATGCGGTACAGATCGCATCGACGGGGCTCGGCGTGGCAATCATCGAGCCTGCGACAGCCTACGGCTTGAAGCTGGCCAATGTCGCGGTCCGTCCGCTCGACGTCGACATTCCTTTCCCGTGGGCGATCTTTTCGGCCGCCGCGCGTCCGTTATCCGACAGCTCGCGCGAACTGATCCAGGCGATCATACAGATTGCTTCCGCCCACATCCCGGGATTTACCGCTCACGACCCGCGCAACGTCAATCGCGTCGCCGATATGATCTTGGGAGGAGACCAGACCGACGCACGCTAGCCCGCGAAACCGCCCTTCCAAATGCCAGGAAGTATTCAATTCATAACAACGAAACTAAGAACCAAAAGAGGAGAATGACATGAAAGACTTCACCGCAACCCGCCGCTCCACGCTGAAGCTTCTGGCCGCCGGCACGGGCGTCCTCGCGGCACCGGCGATCATTCGCCCGGCATTTGCCCAGTCCAAGGTTGTGAACATCACCACCTATGACAAGTTCGTTCCGCAATCCTTTATCGACCAGTTTCAGAAGGATACGGGCATTGAAGTGCGCATTCGCCTGACAGACGACCAGGGCAAGCAGTACAACGTGCTGTCGGCCGAAGGCGAGACGCCCACGACGGATATCGTCACGGTCACCGGCCATCGTCTGCCGCAATTCATCGGATCCAAGCTGCTCACGCCGCTCGACACCGGCCGGCTGAAGAACTGGGACAAGCTCGCCTCCGCCTACAAGGGCGCACCGCAGCTTACCGTCGACGGTTCCGTCTACGGGGTGCCGCTTTTGGCCGGCTTCGAGGGCCTCGCCCGCAACACGGATTATACCAAGGCCTCCGACAGCTGGGCCATCATGTTCGATCAGGAATACAAGGGCCTGACGTCCTACATCATTTCCGACTTCCTCCAGATTACCATGCGCTATCAGGGCAATGACGGCGACTTCGTCGCCTATGAAGGCAAGCCGGAGGAGGCGCAGGCCGCAACCAACAAGGCGCGCGACTACCTGATTCAGAACAAGGACATGGTTCGCAAATACTACGACGCCGGCTCCGAAGTTCAGCAGATGTTCGTCAACGAGGACATCTATGTCGCCCATAGCTGGTCCGGCCCTGCGTCGAAGCTGATCATGGACGGACATCCGATCGAAATATCGGTTCCGAAGGAGGGGACCTATGGTTTCCTCTACTCCTTCAACGTGGTGCAGAACGGTCCGAATACGGATGCGGCCTATACCTTCCTCGACGCCATCCTCTCGTCTCCGGAGATCGGCGCAGCGATGAGCCGGCAGTCGGGCTTCGCCTCCGCATTCGACGGCGTGGACAAGGTGCTGAACGACAAGGAGCGTGCTGCGATGACCCTGCCGCAGGAGCAGACCGAGCGCATCCAGTTCTTCAGCTCCGTCAACCGCGACATGAAAAACGAGATGGTCGACAAGGCGGTCGCCGAGATCAAGGCCGCCTGATCGATCGCCGAGGCCCTTCCGACGCGGCCGGTCCCCATGGGATCGGCCGCGAGAAAGAGCATTTCCTGAGCCTGGAACGACGACAATGGTAGATACGACCACAATGCAAGCCCGATCCGCCGGTTCTCTACGGGTGCCCCGTTATGCCGGATGGATCGGCAAGGCCGTCGGTTCGGGTCTTTATCGCCACACCGTCGGACGCCTTGCGGACAGCCGCCGTGCCCGCCTGGCGCTGCTTGCCGGCGTCCCTCTCTTCTGGATCGCGGCGCTGCACATCGGCCCGATCTTCCAAATGGGGCGGATCAGCTTCATGACGGATTACCCGCAGGCACCGGACGGAGGCCCCGCCTATACGCTGGCCAATTACGAGCTGTTCTTCTCCGACCAGCTCTATTTCATGCCCTTCATCCGCAGCCTCATCTTCGCGGCCGTCGTCACGATCTCGACCCTGGTGATCGTTTATCCGGTCGCTTACTACGTCGCGAAGATCGTTCAGCCGAAGAACCGCATGCGCGCGTTGCTGCTCCTGCTCATCCCCTTTTGGGCTGGAGAACTGATCCGCACCTTTTCGGTCATCATGCTTCTCGCCAATCGCGGCGCGGTCAACGTAGCGCTACGCGAACTCGGCTTCATCGATCGGCCGATCCCAATGCTCTACACGTCGTTCTCGCTGAGCTTCGGCGTCATCTATCTGCTGGCGCTCTATATGTTGCTGCCGCTCTATTCGGCCATCGAGAAGATACCGACACCGCTCATTCATGCGGCGGCCGACCTCGGTGCCGGCCCGCTCCAGCGCTTCCGCCGCGTGATCCTGCCCTTGTCGAAGGACGGCATCGTCTCCGGCTGCAGCCTCGTCTATCTCACCTCCGTAGGGGTCTTCGCGGCACCGCTCCTGCTCGGCGGCCCGAATACGGTCATCTTCCCCGAGGTGATCGCGACGCTCTTCCACTCCTCGAACGACAAATGGCCCGAAGGCGCCGCCTTCGCCATGCTGCTGCTCGCGGTTTCGCTGTCGACGGTCGGCCTGTTCATGCGGGTGATCGGCGGCCGTTCCGTCCGGCTGATGTAGGGAGGCCACGATGCGACCATACTTCACCGATCTCCCGAAAACCGCCCTCGGTGCCGCCTACTGGCTGTTTGCGGTCTATCTCCTGCTGCCGCTGGCGCTGATGACGGCCATGAGCTTCAAGGATGCGAGCTTCGTCGCCTTTCCGATCACGGACTGGACGCTCAACTGGTACGCCCAGGTGCTGCAGGACAAGCAATTCATCGAAGCCTCGCTCTATTCGATCGGGATCGCGCTGGCGACCACCGCCGCGGCGACCGTCATCGGCGTGTGGATCGCTCTTCTGGTCTCCACCGAAGGCATCTGGGGCAGGGCCATCATCTTCGCACTCGCCTGCCTGCCGGCGGT
This sequence comes from Sinorhizobium meliloti, assembly GCF_035610345.1. The sequence goes on from NZ_CP141213.1 coordinate 342,573, forward strand.
CGTCCCGGGCCTCATCAACGCAATCTCCATGCGGATATTCATCCGCACCGTCGACATCCCGACCGGCACGGCGGCGATCATCCTGTCGCATGCAGTCCATGCCGTGCCCTTCGTGGTGATCATGGTGCTCACGCGCCTGCGTTCCATGCCGGCCAATCTGGTCGACGCGGCCCGCGATCTCGGCGCCGATCGGTTCGTGGCCTTCCTCAGGGTCACGATCCCGTACCTGATGCCGGCACTTCTCGGCGGCATGATCTTCTGCGTGCTCACCAGTATCGACGACTTCGTCCGCACCTTCTTCCTCGGCGGCTACAAGCCCACGCTCCCGATGCTCATCTTCGCGAAGGTACAGGGCGGCATGTCGCCGGAGATCAACGCCATGGCGACGATCGTGCTGGTCGTCACAGCCGCTGTCGGCGTTTACGCCGAGCACCTCACCCGCCGTTCAAGGAACTGACGATGCAGCCTGTGGTCCACTTCAAAAACGTCAACAAATATTACGGCGGATTGCCTGCGGTCGATGGCCTGGACCTCGCCGTAGAGCCGGGACAATTCGTGACGCTGCTCGGCCCTTCCGGTTGCGGCAAGTCTACGACGCTCAGGATGCTCGGCGGCTTCGAGCAACCCTCGTCGGGGGAGATCTATCTCGAAGGTGAGCCGATCTCGCATCTGCCGCCGAACAGACGCAACGTCAACATCGTCTTTCAGGACTATGCGCTCTTTCCGCACCTCAACGTCGGCCGCAACATCGCCTTCGGACTGGAATTGAAAGGACTGTCTTCGGACGCGATCCACAAACGGACCATGGAACTGCTGGCCCTCGTCAAGCTTCAGGATTTCGCGGACCGCATGCCCGACCAGCTTTCGGGCGGCCAGCGCCAGCGCGTCGCGCTGATGCGCGCGCTCGCCCCCGACCCGAACGTGCTTCTGCTCGACGAGCCCCTTTCGGCGCTCGATGCCAAGCTGCGCCAGCAGATGCAGATCGAGCTGAAAACCATCCAGCGGACCACCGGCAAGACCTTCATCTTCGTCACCCACGATCAGGAGGAGGCGCTGACCATGTCCGACGTGATCGTGGTGATGAACAAAGGCAGGATCGAGCAGATGGGCGGCCCGAACGAGCTCTATTCCCGGCCGCGCAGCCGCTTCGTCGCCAACTTCATCGGCCAGAGCAATTTCCTCGAAGGCAAGCTGCTTTCCGACGACGGCGCGACCGCGGCCATCGACTGGAACGGAAGCATCATCCACGCCGACCTCAACGGGACGAAGCTGGCGGCCGGCACCGGCGCGACCGTCGCGCTTCGTCCCGAGGCCCTCTACTGCGTGGCGGAACAGCCGAAGGACCGGTTCGCCCTGAAGGGCCGCATCGTTCAGCGCGTCTTCAAGGGCGCCCACACGTCCCTGACCGTGCAACTCGAAAATGGCGCGGAGCTGGCCTTGCAGCTCGATCCGGTAGCGCTTTCGCACATCGGGACGGACGAGGTGTGGCTCGGCTGGCGCGAGCGCGACGCGGTCGTTCTTGCCGACTGACGCGCCTGACTGGCGCAGTCTTTTCAGGGGGCCCCGGCAGCGGCGGCCCCGAAAGCGGATTTCAGGAGCAAAGGCTATTATGACGAATGAACAGCATGGGCGGCTCGCGGAACTGAATGCGAGGGTCAAACAGGACCTGGACTATCTCAATTACCCGCCTGCCAACTGGTCGAAGCCGGTCACGACGGCTGACGGACAGCCGGTGAGCGATGTCGTCATCATCGGCGGCGGCATGTGCGGCATGGTCGCCTGGCTTGCCCTGACCCGGGCAGGCATCGCCAATCTGCGCATCCTCGACCGTGCCCCCAAGGGGCAGGAGGGTCCTTGGGTCACCTTTGCCCGCATGGAAACCCTGCGCTCGCCGAAGAACCTGCTGGGCCCGGCGCTCGGCATGGCCTCGCTCACCTTCCGCGCCTGGTACACCGCGTGCTTCGGTGAAGCAGCGTGGGAAACGCTGTTCCGCATTCCCCGCCCGATGTGGATGGACTATCTGAAATGGTACCGCGGGGTTCTGTCCATTCCCGTCGAGAACGACACGCATGTCACTCGCGTCCGCCCTCGCGAGGACGGTCTCCTGGAGCTGGAGATCGCCGGCGGCGGCAAGCCTTCCGTCGTCACGCGCAAGCTGGTTCTGGCCACGGGCCGCGAAGGCCTTGGTGAGCCGGTCGTTCCGGCTTTCGTCAAAGGCATGAAGCGCCACGCGTCCTGGGCTCACTCCGCCGACGACGTCGATTTCGAGGCACTCAAGGGAAAGCGCGTCGTCGTCATCGGTGTCGGCGCATCCGCTGTCGACAATGCGGCCGAGGCGCTGGAGTCCGGCGCGGGCGAGGTCCGCCTGCTCGCGCGCCGCAAGGAGATGCCGACCGTCAATAAGCTGATGGGCATCGGCTCCTACGGGGTAACGGCGGGGTTTGCCAAAATCGATCCGGAGTGGCGCTGGCGGATCATGGACTATTCCGTCAAGCAGCAGACGCCGGCGCCGCACAATTCGACGCTGCGCGTCAGCCGCCATCCCAACGCCTTCTTCCACTTCGATTGCGCCATCGGCTCGATGCGGGAGGAAGGCGGCGAAGTGCTGATCACCACCACGAAGGGCCGCGTCTTCCGGACCGATTTCGTCATCCTCGGAACCGGTTTCACGGTCGATCCGCTCAGCCGCGACGAGTTCGCGCCCTATCAGGACCGGATCGCCTGCTGGGAGGACCGCTACACGCCGCCGGCCGGAGAAGAGAATTCAGACCTTGGCCGTTTCCCCTGGCTCGATGACGATTTCTCCTTCACCGAGAAGGAGCCCGGCACCGCGTCATGGCTCAAGAACATCCACTGCTTCAACTATGGTGCCTCGATCAGCATCGGCAAGGTGAGCGGCGACATTCCGGCAATCAGCGAGGGCGCGCTCTGGCTGGCACGCGGGGTCGCCGCCTCGCTCTTCATCCGCGATATCGACTACCACTGGAAAGCCCTGCTCGCCTATGAGAAGCCCGAACTCGACGGCTCCGAATGGACCGACGCGGACGCGCCGCAGCCGGCACACAAAACTGCTTGAATTTCTCGATGACGATTGCCCAAGCTGAAGGATTACGATGACCGTTTCCCCGAAAACAGATGTGATCGACGCCGTGCTCGGCCTGGATCCCTCCTCGCCCGTTCAGGCGCTGCGCGAGCGGCGCGAAAAGCTCAAGCATTTCACGCAAACCAGTCATGACGCGGCGCTTCTCCCCGCCGAACCAGGTAATTTCTCCTACGCCATGAGGGCGGCTCTCGCGGCGCGCATCGCCGGCCTCTGGAAAGCGGCAGAGCTCCAGGCCCATTACAAGGCGCAGCTCGAGGAGAAGGGATCGACAGCCGACCTTCGATCGATCGCCGATCCGTCCTTCAGGCCCGAGGGCGACAAGCGGCTCGCAACGATGCTTGCTCATGTCGATCTGGTGACGCTCAAGCCGAAGGAAGCGACGCGCGCGAATATCGAAGCGCTCTACGCCGTCGGTCTCGACGACCGCGATATCGTAACCCTCGCAGGTCTCATCGCCTTCGTGAACTATCAGGTGCTGGTCGTGGCCGGCCTCAAGATGCTGAGGGACAACTGACATGTCGGAAGCCGTACACGAATTCACCCTGGAGCCGCTCGATTGGCAGCCCTACGTCAAGCCAGTGAAGCTCGACGAGGCGACGCCGGAGCAGCTCGACGCTCTGAAAGTGACGCCCTCGAACACCAAGGTTTCGAACTATGTCCTGGTTCTGGCCAACGATGCCGAGATGCTCGCCGAACGTACGCCGCTCTTCAACGACATCATGTACAGCGAAGGCGGGCTCCCGCGCGGCGGGCGCGAAATCGGCGCGCTGGCAGCTTCCTTCGTCAACCGCTGCATCTACTGCGCCTCGGTGCATGCCAACCGCTACATCCAGCTGGAAAAGCGGCCGGAGGTGGTGGACGAAATCTACAGAAGCGGCCTCGACGCCGACCTGCCGGATTTCGAGCAGGCGCTCTTCAATTTCGGCGTGGATCTGACGGCGCACCCGGACAATGTCGGCGTCTACCAGTTCTACCACCTGCGCGAGATCGGGCTCGACGATCTGGAGATCCTCGACCTGATCCATTCGATCGCAATCTTCGGCTGGGCGAACCGCCTGATGCATACGCTCGGCGAACCGCATCTGAAGGAGTGAGACGTTGGGCGTTGCGTAACGTAGAGGCCTTCAGCGCCGGCCTTCGTTCCGAATCAACCGGTTTCGATGCCCATTTCTCCGATCAGCCTCTCCCGCGCGGCAAGGGCAGCGATGGCGCGTTCGCCCAATTCGCGAGCCACGAGATTGAGTAGCCCTTCGCAAAAGACGATATAGGCTCCCATGCTGTTGCTGAAGAAACTGCTGGCGTGCGGGATGAAGAAGGCGTGCCGGGCGGGGGGAACGAGCGGCGAAGAACGGCTGTCCGTTACTGCGATCACCTCCAGTCCGGCTTTTTCTGCCACCGCGGCCACTTCCGCCACGCTGCGGGTATAGGGCGCGCAGCTCGCGACCAGAACCAGGTCTCCGGGAGAAAGCTGCGACAGCGCCTCCGCCTCGCCGAGACGCGGTGCGTCCAGCAAAGCGACGTCGCTGCGCAACATTCCGAGGCCGTAGACCATAAAGCTCGCGAAAGCATGGAACTGGCGTACCCCGTGCACGCGCACACGCGGCGCGGTCGCGAGCAACGCCGCCGCCCGCTTCAGCGTTTCGGCATCCGTCTGGCCGAGAAAGCCGTCGATATTCGCCTTCGTCTCCTGGCCGATGCGTTCGAGGACATGGACCTCTTCCCGCTCGCCGCGCGTGACCGACATCAGACGGCCAGCCTGGCGGCTGTAGAAGTAGCGCTCGTCATCGGCGATCGCCTGGCGGAAGACGCTCTGGAAATCGCTGAAGCCGGCATAGCCGAGCCGCTTGGCAAGCCTGGTAAGGGTCGAGGCGTTAACGCCCTGGCCGTCGGCGAGCTCGGATATGCTGCGCACCGCCGTCTGTTCGGGCGTATCGACCAGGCGTGCCAGCACGTCGAGCGCCTTGCTGCCGAGAGCGAGGTCGATTTCCTTGCGCCTGATCCTGAGCGTCAGGTCGCGCAGTTCCTCGATCGTGCCTGGCCGGGCGGATGCAGGGGGATCGGTGGGCGGTGCCATCGTGAACCTCAATCGAGCAGCGACCGCCTTTCCTCGAAGCGAAAGAGCGGTGCGGCATGCGCCCTGTCGTAGATTTCGCAGGCGATTCTGTCCATGTCGATGCGAAAGACCGCCGTCGCCAGCGTATTCTCGCCGTCCGGATCGTCGGGCTGTTCGCGATAGATCGGCAAGGCCGTCCGCTGCCGGTCCCAAAGGACCGCAAGAGGTTCGACGCCGGTCACGCCGCCGGCCAGAATTTCCTCTCCACGTTCCTGTCTGGAGCGGGAAGAGGCGGTGACGCGCTGGCGCTCCTCGCGCGTACCGTCGTGAATCAGATGGTTGGCGTGCACTTCGGGCGCATCGACCTGCCGGATCGAACAGGCCGAATGGGTAAACTCGACGCTGGCGATGCCCCGATTTCCGGGCTGGGCCAGGGAAATATGGAAGGCGGCGGCGCGCTGCGAACTGCGCAGCATGTCGAGTGCCTCGCGGACCGTGCCGCAATCGAGCACGGCGCGGCATAGGACCATGCGCGGCATTCCTGGTCCTGTCTGGCGCGAGCGGATATTGTTGACGGCCATGGCGAGCCCGGCATCGTTGAGCGCGAATGTATGCCCCGGAAGCGAACCGGGATAGACGAAGCCGAAGAAGGCGCGGCCGCCTGCGGAAGCGATACGGACAATGGCGCAGCCCGGACGAAGGCCCGGATCTCCGTCTTCGTTATGCGCCAGCGTGAGCCTCTGGTCGGGCAGCATGACGGTGGTGCATCCATCGGGGGCGATCGCCCGGATATCGCCGCGGCAGTTCCAAGCAAAGACCTCGTCAAAGGGCAGTTCGAGGCCTTTTGCGAGACCGTGCAGTTCCTCGAAATAGCGGGGAAAGTGTGCTTCGACCAGTGCCCTCGCCGCGACAATGCGTTCATGGCCGGCGAAGGCGATCACACTCGCCCAGCCGTGTGTCCTGATCAGATGGTGGTGGACGATGTCGCGGCCATGGCGGCCAAGCGCAACGCCGGCCTCGAAGGGCGACCCGTCGATCTCGACCAGGGGCAGGCTGCTTGAAACCTCAATGGACATGCTGGAGAAACTCACGAAGACGCGGATTTTCGGGATTATCGAGAAGTTCGGTCGGATCGCCGTCGACGGAAATCTTGCCGCCCTCCATGAAGATCAGCCGGGAGCCTACCTGGCGTGCAAAGGCGATCTCATGCGTGACGACGATCATCGTCATGCCCTCCTCCGCAAGCGATTGCATCACCCGCAGAACCTCATGGCGCAGTTCGGGGTCGAGCGCGGAGGTCGGCTCGTCGAAGAGCATGAGTTTCGGCTTGACGGCCAGCGCTCGGGCGATGGCGACGCGCTGCTGCTGGCCCCCGGAGAGCTCGGAAGGATAGTGATGGCCGCGGTCGGCCAATCCTACTTTGGCAAGCAGCTCGCGGGCTTGCCCGATCGCCTCGGCCTTGCCGACGCCACGCACGCGCCGCGGCCCGAAAGCGACGTTCGCGAGCGCCGTCATCTGTGGAAAAAGGTTGAATTGCTGAAATACCATACCGGCCTCCTGCCGGATGAGTCTCACCTTGGAGCGCCCTTCGCGCACGCTGATGCCGTCGACCACGAGGTCGCCCCCGTCGATCTCCTCGAGTGCATTGATGCAGCGCAGAAGGGTCGACTTGCCTGAGCCCGAAGGGCCGATGAGCACCACCACCTCACCGGCCTCGATGTTGAGGTCGACTTCCTTGAGCACGGTTACGTTGCCGAATGCCTTGGTGACGTTCCTGAATTCCACAATGCTCATAGGATGCGCATCCTCTTTTCCGTCACGCGCAGGATCAGGGTCAGCGTGCTCGTCATGATGAGGTAGAGAACGGCGACGGCGGACCAGATCTCGACTGCGCGGAAATTCGCCGCCATGATTTCCTGGCCCTGGCGGGTCAGCTCGCCGACACCGATGACGATGAATAGCGATGTGTCCTTGAGGCTGACGATGAACTGGTTGCCAAGCGGCGGGATCATTCGCCGGAAGGCGATCGGGCCGACAATGTAGGCGAGCACCTTCCAGACCGGTAAGCCGAGCGCCAGCCCCGCTTCCTTCAGTCCCTTGTTCACCGAGAGCAGCGAGCCGCGAACGATCTCGGCAATATAGGCGCCCGCATTGACAACGATCGCCGTCACCGCCGCGGTCATCGGATTGACGCGAAAATCCGCGAGCAGCGGCAGGGCGAAGTAGATGAACATCACCTGCACGACGATCGGCGTGCCCCTGATCACCTCGACATAGGTAAAGGCGACGGCGTTCAGGATAGCGTTGCCATAGGCACGCATGAAGCCGGCGACGACACCGACGACCAGGCCGCCGACGAGGCCCGCCAGTGCTATCAGAATGGTCAGCCGTGCACCGCCCAGGAGAGCGGGCATGGCCTCTACGACCACAGACCAATCGAATTCCATTGAATTGCTCCGCTGCGTCGCGATCTGCCCCTGCGGCGATGGCGACGCTACCGATAGAGGTTATGGACGGCTGCAGTGGCAGCCGCCGCGGCTTCGTGGAAATGCTCTCGCCATTCCTGCGGGCGGGCTGGATCGTTCCGGCCCGCCTCGATGCGAAACTCAGCTCTTCGGCTCGACGCCGAACCATTTCTTGTAGATTTCGGCGTAACGGCCATCGGCCTTCAACTTGGCGAGCGCCTCATTGACCTTGGCGACGAGTTCGCTGCCTTTCGGGAAGCCGATGCCGTATTGGTGCGCCATCATCTGTTCGCCCACCGCCTTGACCTTGCCGCCGCCGGCAGTCGCCACGTAATAGAGGACGTTCGGCGTGTCGTGCATCGCGGCGTCGACGCGGCCGGTCTGCAGTTCGAGATAGGCGTTGTCGATGTTCGGGAACTGGCGAAGCTCGGTCTCCGTGAAGTTCTCCTTTGCATAGTCGGTGGCCGACGTGCCGGTCTTCACGGCCAGCGTCTTACCCTTGAGGTCCGACGAACCGGCAATGGCGCTGTCGGCGGGCACCATCAGCATGAAGCCGCTGTCATAATAGCCATCAGAGAAGTCGATCACCTTCTTGCGTTCGTCCTTGATGGTGATGCCGGCGAGGGCGGCATCGACCTGCTTCGTCTGCAGCGCCGGGATGATGCCGTTGAAGTCCATCGGCTGCAGCGTGTAGGTAACCCCGATCTCGCTCGCGATCGCGTCCCAGAGATCGATGTCGAAACCGACATATTTCTCGCCCTGCTTGAACTCGAAAGGCACGAAGGCCGTGTCGGTGGCTACGACCAGGTCCTCGGCAGCTGCCGGGCCGGAGAGCGAGAGTGCCGCGGCGAAAAAGCCCGCGAAGAAATGGCGAAGTCTGTTTCTCATGGTGGCGTTCCCCTGTTTTTGCATTCGGGCATCAGCGTTTTGCCGCCGGCGCCAGTGTGCAAATATAAAATGCTTTTGATGCTTTGTCGCCATGAAAATTTGCACCATCCGGATCTGTTTAGCGTCAGGGCTGAAAGAATGCAGCGAATAGTGGCCTGTTGCGAGGTCTGCGAAAGCAGTGCCCCTCTGGCCTGCCGACCAGAGGGCGCATTAATCTATAGCTTTGGTCCGCTTGCCCTAACCGGCAGCTTCAGTGAGCGAGGCAATGGCCGCATCCACGGCATCGCCCAGGCGCGCCACGATCTGGTCGACGTCTTCCCGTCCAAGGATGAAGGGGGGCGCCAGGAGGACATGATCGCCGCGTTGCCCGTCGATCGTGCCGCCCATCGGATAGACCATCAGGCCCCGTGCCATGGCTTCCTTCTTGATCCGGGCATTGAGCTTCAGGCCGGGATCGAAAGGGGACTTCGTCGTCCTGTCTGCGACAAGCTCGACGGCACGGAAGAGGCCGCGGCCGCGAATGTCGCCGACGTGATGGTGATTGCCGAGCCGCTCGACCAGGCATCTTTCGAGATAGTCGCCCATCGATACGACGTTCTCGAGCAGCCCGTCGCGGCGGATGACGTCCTGCACGGCAAGGCCGGCCGCCGCGGCCATCGGATGGCCCATATAGGTATGGCCGTGCTGGAAGAAGCCCGACCCCTCGGCAAATGCCCGGAAGATTGCGGAGGACAGCAGAACCGCGCCGACCGGCTGATAGCCGCCGCCGAGCCCCTTGGCGATGGTCATGAGATCCGGGATGACGCCGTCCTGTTCGCAGGCATGCAGAGTCCCGGTTCGGCCCATGCCGCACATCACTTCGTCGAGGATCAGCAGCACTCCGTATTTGTCGCAGATCGCCCGAACGCGCTTCAAATAGTCCGCGACGGGCGGCACCGCACCGGCCGTGGCGCCCACCACCGTCTCGGCGACGAAGGCGATCACCTGATCGGAGCCCAGGTCGAGGATCTTGGCCTCGAGTTGGGCCGCGGCACGCGCGGCATAGTCCGTATCGCTCTCGCCGGCTTGCTGCAGCCGGTAGGCGAAGCATGGATCGATGTGGTGGGTTTCGACGAGCAACGGCCGGAATTGAGCGCGCCGCCACTCGTTGCCCCCGGCCGCCAATGCGCCAAGCGTATTGCCGTGATAGCTTTGACGCCGGGCGATGATGTGGCGGCGTTGCGGCTCGCCCTTCTCCACGAAGTATTGCCGAGCCATCTTCAGCGCCGCCTCGACGGCTTCCGATCCGCCGCTCACCAGGTAGACGTGATCGAGCCCGTCAGGTGCATCGGCAACAAGCCGGTCGGCAAGCCGTTCCGCGGCCTCGGTGGTGAAGAAGCCGGTATGGGCATAGGCCATACGGTCGAGCTGCGCATGGAGGGCGGCGAGCACATCCGGATGAGCGTGACCGAGGCAGGAGACGGCGGCCCCCCCGGAGGCGTCGATATAGGCCTTGCCCTCGGCATCGAAGAGCCGGATGCCTTCGCCGCGCACGGCGACCGGCAGTTTCGCATGAATGGCGCGGTGGAGAAGATGGGTCATGGCGCTCTCTTGGAGTTGCGGGATTGGAGATGGGTGTTCAGCGCCGCGAGCTGTCCGTCGAAGCGCTTCAGAGCCGCGAGCGTGGCTTCGCCGCCCCGGCCTGCGATGAGCGCGCCGAGCACTTCGGCGACGGCGAAGGCCGGCGACATGGCGTGCAGGAAGGAAGGACTTTCGGTCGGCACCACGATGATCGTCTCGGCGATCTGCGCAAGCGGCGCCACTTCGCTGTCGGTCACCGCGACGACCGGTACGCCGTTGTCCCGAGCATATTCGGCAAGTTCGATCGTCGCCCGTGTATAGGGAAGAACGCTGGCCACGAGCAGCACGTCTGCACTCGTGGCACGGGCGACGGCATCCGCGCCGGTGCCGCCGATGCCCTCCAGCATCACGGATTTTTCGCCGACCAGCGAGAGGATATAGTGGAACTGCCAGGCGACCGCGTGGCTCGAGCGCAGCCCGAGGCAATAGACCCGCCGGGCATCGGCAATCCGCGTTGCCGCTGCAACGATGCGATCGAGCACCGCCGGTTCTGCGAGCCGCGAAACCTGCGTCCCGATGGTGCGCAACATATCGGCTGCGAGCGCATGGTCACCCCTGAGCTTCTGGCTTCGGGCCTGCTCGCCGGCCTTTCCGGCAAATCCTGCATCACCCTCCCGCAGCGCCTCGGCATAGCGTTCGCGAATGGCATCGTAACCATCGAAGCCGAGCTGCTTGGCAAGGCGGGTCATCGTCGCGGGCTGCACCCCCGCCTGGCGCGCCTGCTCGCGCATGGAGAGAAGAGCGACGTCGCGAGGATGGTCGACGATATAGCGGGCCGCCGTCCGCAATTGCGACGAAAGGCCGTCGAATGCAGTGATGATCGCGTCGCTGAGCGGCCCCTTGTCCATGCTTCATTTAACAACGATCCCGTGACCATTGCAACGAATGTTTCAGTGTGCAATTTTATGATTTCTGAAAATCATAGCTCGATGGTGCCCACATGAACGCTGGCGATGCTTTGCAGGGGATTTCGATCGCGGTCGCGCCGAATGGCGGGCGCCGGACGAAGGCCGACCATCCCGCCTTACCCCTGACCCCGAAAGAACTCGCGCTTACCGCACGCGACTGCCTCGATGCCGGCGCGGCGATGATCCACGTCCACGTGCGCAAGGAGGACGGAAGCCATCTTCTCGATGCCGACGCCTACCGCGCCGCGATCGCAGCGATCCGGGCTGCCGTAGGCGATCGCATGGTGATTCAGATCACCAGCGAGGCGCTGGGCATCTACTCGCCGGCCGAGCAGATCGCAGTCGTCAAGGCGGTCCGGCCCGAGGCCGTGTCTCTGGCGCTCAGAGAACTGGTCCCGGACGAAACGCACGAGGCTGCCTTCGCGGATCTCCTGTCGTGGGCTGCCCGGGAGAAGGTTTCGCCGCAGATCATCCTCTACGATCCGAAGGAGGCGGTGCGATTGGACGGAATGCGGCGACGAGGTCTGCTTTCCCGCGACGACATTCCCGTGCTTTACGTACTCGGCCGGTATACGCCGGGGCAAAGGTCCCTCCCCAGTGATCTGCTGCCCTTTCTGGCGCGGGGCATGCCCGCCTACTCCCATTGGAGCGTCTGCGCCTTCGGACGCCACGAGGCGGCCTGCGTCACAGCCGCAGCGCTCCTCGGCGGCCATGTCCGCGTCGGCTTCGAAAACAATCTCTGGCTTCCGGAAGGAACCGCCGCCGGCTCCAACGCCGACCTCGTCCGCACGGTTGCGGCTGCGCTGCTCCCGCTGTCGGTCCCGTTACTCCAGGGGCCGGCGCTCGCACAGATGCTTACCCGTATCGGTTCTGCGGGTATGCCGAAAGGCTGACGCGCGCCCATTTTCCGTCGCTCGCCTTTTGGAACCGGTGAACGCCGGTTTCGTTCTCCCATGATGACAGCGCCTCGCGCCTTATCCGGCGCGCAAGGGCGCCTGTAACACTTGGAGTGCTGCTTGCTTTCATCCTGATCGCCGGATTTACGGAAGCATGCAGCCGTATTGGAGTGCACCATGTTGACCCATGAAGATCGCAACATGCCCGAAAGGCGCGCCACAGCGGCATTTCCGATAGGTCTCATACTGCTCGCGATATGCGCCATCTTCGCCTATCTGGCGATCGGCGGCGCCATGCTGGAAGGTGAAACCGAAACGGTCGTCTACACACCGCCGATCGCCGACGCGCCGTCACCTCAATGAGAGGGAGACCTTCAATGACGCCCGATCCTATCGGTCCCGGCCCCGGGCCGGGAATAATTCCGCCGAACCCGGTTCCGCCACTCGGCATTCCCGATCCGCCGCCGAACGAGCCCCAGCCCGATAAGGGGCCCGAGGACGACACGCAGAATCCGCCCGACGAAAAGCCGCCTCGGACCGACGTGCTTCCCCGGTGAGGCTTGACATTCAGAAATGGCGATGAGAACATACCGTGAACATTCTGGAGAGTCTCTCATGACCCATGCAGAGGAAGTGATCGAGCGCGCTATGGCCGCCGTCGCCCAGGCAAGAAGCCGGCGGGAGCGCGAACAGGAGTGGCGCAGAAAAACCTTCGGACGGATTCAGGTCGGTATACCGCTCCCGCCCCTCAAGCGCGGCGTGCAGCTTTCGCTGCAGCTTGACCGTCCCGGTACGCAGTGAAGCCTGAAGCCGATCGGCTCATTCCAACAGAGCGACGAGGAAAACCGTGGCACGATTTTCCTCGCGATTGCCTCAGGCGGCAGCCAGTTCCGGCCGTTCCCTGGGGAAGGGCTTGAAGGTCAGTGCGATCAGGAAAGCACCGATGCCGAGACCCCAGGCGCCGATATAGAGCCAGCCGTAGCTGGCAAAAACGTCGTAGATCACCCCCCCGGCAACCGGGCCGATCGCCATGCCGAGACTGCCGGCCATTGCCGTGCCGCCGATGACGGTGCCCATCATGCGCAGCGGGAAATTCTCGCGGGCGATCACGGCGTAAAGCGGCATGACGCCTGCATAGATGAAGCCGAACACTGCAGCCACCGCGTAGAAGGCGCCGAGGTCGCGTACGAAGAAATAGGCGAGCGCACCGAAGGCCTGCAGCAGCAGTCCCGATACCAGAATGCGCTTGGCGCCATAGCGGTCTCCGAGGATGCCGAAGGCGACACGGCCGCCCATTCCCGCCAGACCCTCGAGGCTGTAGATGGAAACAGCGGCCATCATCGGGATCCCGCAGCTCACGGCGTAGCTCACGGTGTGAAAAATCGGCCCCGAATGGGTGGCGCAGCAAAAGAAGTTCGTCAGCAGCAATATGACGAATTGCGGCGACCTCAGCGCCTGTCCAAGGGACATGTCCGGCTGCCCGTCACTTGCAGAGACGGCATTGCGACCTTCGAGGACAGGCGGGCGGCGCAGGAGCAACGCAGCCGGAATCATCGTGACGGCGGCAAGGGCGGCTATGATCTGCAGCGATGTCCGCCAGTCGTAGATCGTAACCAGCCACCCGGCCAACGGCGACATGGTCATGGGCGCCATTCCCATGCCGGCCGATACCAGAGATACGGCAAGGCTGCGATGCGTATCGAACCAGCCTGTCACGCAAGCCATCATCGGCGCGAATATCGCCGCGCAGGCACCTCCGACGATCACCCCGAAGAGGAGTTGGAATGCGATCAGCGTTGGCGCAAGGCTGGAAAGCGCAAGGCTCGCCGCAAGGAGCGCGGAACCGACCAGCACGACCGGGCGCGGGCCCCAGCGGTCCGAAGCGCTCCCCCAGACCATACTTGCCAGGGCCATTGCGATGAAACCCACCGTCATGGCACTCGATATGCCGGTCACGGACCATCCGGTATCCCGCGAGATGGGCACAAGGAAAACCGGCAATGAAAACATGGCACCGATTGCAATGCAGCCGAGCAGGCCGCCGGCAGCAACGATCACCCATCGATAATGCGCATCGATCATTCTCGTGTCTCCGCTCAGGGCAATCCGGCGCGGCATTCATTGTCAGTCCACGCCCGGATTGCCGATCAAATCAAGGGCATTCTCCCGTTCGCGGCTGTGCCGCGCATACGATAGGACGAACGGCGCCTAACGGCGCCGACATGGGGGTGGAAAATTTTCAGGCTGCATTGCGCTGGATGCGGTTGAACCATGTGGCGCTCAGCGGAATTCCCGAAGCCCCCTCTCCCCGCAAGCGGGGCGAAGGGACTCGCGGCAAGGTTCAAGACCGATGAGGATGCGAGGAGCGGCCCGCTTGTTCCTTCTCCGGGGAGAAGGTGCCGGCAGGCGGACGAGGGGCGGAGGCGCCGGATCAGTCCACCGTGTTCGACGTGTCGACGACCTCGAAATCATGCGTGATGGTCGCCGTCTTTGCGAGCATCGCGGATGCGGAGCAATATTTTTCGATGGAGAGGGCCACCGCGCGCTCGACCTTCTTGGCGGCCAGACCACGGCCCTTGACGATGAAATGCATGTGGATGCGGGTGAATACGCGCGGGTCCTGATCCGCCCGATCGGCATCCATCTCGACCACGCAATCTTCGACGGCCTCGCGGCCCTTCTCGAGGATGTGGACGACATCGAAAGCCGAGCAGCCGCCGGTGCCGATAAGCACCATTTCCATGGGGCTCGGCCCCGGTGTCGGGCTATCCGGGCCGGCGGCCGTGCCGAGCACGACCTTGTGGCCGCTTCCGGATTCTCCGACGAAGGTCCTGCCTTCGACCCATTTGATGCGTGCCTTCATCCGATTCTCCTTCCTGTCGCGATGCGTTCATCATCGTTTCAATGACGCAAAACGCTGCCGATTTCCACCCACCCGCCAATCCGCTCAGCGCGCACCCCAGGTGTCGGTCAGCCGGTAGCCCTCGGGCCATGGGTCCGATGGGTCGAGCATGTGCTGATGGGTGCCGGTAATCCAGGCGCGGCCCGAGATTTCCGGCAGCACGGCCGGCCGGCCGCCGACTTCGGTGGTGCCAAGGATGCGGCCGGAGAAGGTGGAGCCGATCAGCGAAACGGCCGTCAGCCGGTCCGAGAGCCCCATCTGGCCTCGGGCATGCAGCACGGCCATGCGTGCCGAGAGCGCCGTGCCGGTTGGAGAGCGGTCGACCTTGCCCGGCTGGATCGCCACCGCAGCACCCGCCCGCAGGCCTTCCGCCGTGCGTTCCACGGGGCCGGCAAAGAGGCAGAAGGAGAAATGCCGCCAGTCGGGGTTTTCCGGATGATGGAAACCGAACTGGGCATTTGCCGCATTGGTGATCCTGACGCCGAGCCGGGCGATGTCGTGCGCCTCGTCCGGCTTCAAGGCGAAGCCCATTGCGGCGGCATCCACGATTACGAAGCTGTCGCCGCCATAGGCGGTGTCGACTGTAAGGGTCCCGAGCCCCTCGACCTCCAGCTTCGCGTCCAGCCGCTCGGCAAAGCTCGGCAGGTTCTCGACGAAGATGCGTTCGGCCTTGCCGTCACGGCACTCCGCGCGCACGCGAACGAGGCCGCCGGGCGCTTCGAGCGTGATCTCCGTCACCGGCTCCTTCATCGGCAGGATGCCGCTGTCGAGCAGCACGGTGGAGACGCAGATCGAGTTGGAGCCGGACATGGGCGGCGTATCTTCCGGCTCCATGATGACGAAGGCGGCATCCGCGTCCGGATGCTTCGGCGGCACCAGGAGATTGACATGGCGGAAGACGCCGCCGCGCGGCTCGTTCAGGACGAAGTTGCGCAGGGTCTGATCGCGGGCGATCCAGCGGCTCTGTTCCCAGATCGTGTCGCCCGGCGGAGGCGCGACACCGCCGACGATCACGTCGCCCACTTCGCCCTCGGCATGGGCGGAAATGACATGAATGGTCTTGGTGCTGCGCATCGCGAACTCCTCGTTTCAAAAGCCAGCGCGGTTACGAACGTCCGCCGCGCTTCAGGGAAGCCAGCCCGGCATCCGGGCCGGGACGCGCCCCGTCAAGGCCGCGGCGACGCAATCGGCAAGGCTGCCGAAGCGCACTGCGCGCCCGGAAAGACCGGGACCGTAATGGGCGTATTTGCCGGAGTTGGTCATGACCGCCCGGGTACGCGTCGGGAACACGGGCTCGGAGATTGAGCACCAACAGAGGTCCGGCAGCACCTGGACGCCGCTCTCCTGAAGCCGCGCGAGAATTCCCTCGCGGCGCGCCTCCGCAATGACCTCATGGCCGGCCGTGACGATCACCGCCACGTCCGGATGCCGCTTGCGGCCGTCGAGCGCCTCGGCCAGCGCCCGGCACTCGGCAAGGGACGCGTGCGGGCTGCCGATCGCCACGAGTTCGATTTCATCCGGACCCTCGTTCAGGGCGGACCACGCAGCCGTCAATTCGTCGCGGGTGATGGTCGCATGATCCGCGTCCTCAGCCGCAGCACCGCCGGCCTCCGGCGTCACGCCCTCCACATGCAGCATCGGCGCGGCCGAGGTGGTGCCGAAGGCGGCGCAAAGCGCCTTCAAGTCGTCGCGCGAAGGCTCCGCCGGAGCAAGCCCGCGGATGAGCGGAATGCGATCTGGCGCCGCCCGCCCGGCGAGATAGCCGATCAACGGCCAGAATGCGTCGTCGGCGCCCGAGGGCAGTTCGACGTCTATGATCCGCCGTGCCTTGCGGTGTTCGTCGAGATAGACGCCGGAGAGCGGCGCCCGTCCGGTAAGCGCGATGCAAAGGTCGAGGAAATCCGGGTGCTTCGCCGTCCGCGCACCGAGGACGCTGTTGGCGAAGATCACGGCATTGGACTCCGCCCAGGCGACGGCTTCGCCGGTTCCAGGCGCGCTGTCGAGCAGATAGGGCGAACAGGTGAAGGTCGGACGGCAGCCCATGCGGACATAGGCGTCGGCGAGCCTAGCCGCAGGGTCGCCGAAGGACGGCGGCACGCCTTGCCTCTGCCAATTGGCATGGTCCACGGAGATGGCGTTCATCGTCGCCGGGATCCGCACCTTCGCGCCCATCTCCGCCATCTTCTCGGCAAAGGTCAGGTTCGCGGGGCTGGCATAGATGCAGCCGTCGATATGCGCCTGCGTCACATCCACGAGGCCCTGTGCCCCCTGCTGCGCCGCCATGGCCGTAATGATGCGCATGGCCTGCGCAACCGCGACGCCTTCCTCTCCGTCGAGCATGGCACGGTCGCCATCGTTCAGGTCGAGCGCGGCCGTCGCCGGCGGAACGACGGGAATCGTCAGCCCCTCGGCTTCAATCGTCCTGTCACCGATCCGCGCCGTCTTCGCACGAGCGAGCGCCGCAAAGGCTTCCGGCGCAAGACGCAGCACCGGCAGCGGGCTGGCGAACATCTCGGAAGCGATCAGCGCGCCGAGGGTCAGCACATCTTCCGGTTCGGAAAATATGAGTGCAGCCGGGCTCCGACCGGTCAGCACGAGGTCGAGCAGCACACCCGAGCCCGTACAGGAACCGCGGCTCGACGGCATCATCAGGATGCAGCCGGTGAGCGGGACGCCATGCAGCGGGTGGTGCACGTCGATCACGCAGCCCGTCGCGGGATCGACCCCGCCCCAGAAACTCAGCGCCTCCCCGGTCGCGATGACCGGGCCTTCGGCCCACCCCTGAAGGATGCTGCGGGCGGGATCGAGGCCGCTCATTTTACGACGAAGCCGTGGGCGAAGGGATCGCGGTCATCGATGAAGATGGTGTTGATGCCGGTCATCCGCGCCCAGCCGGCGATCGACGGGATGATCGCATCGCGGTCGGCGACCTTCGCGGCCGCTTCGACGCGACCCTTGAAAAGCGAGCCGATGATCGACTCGTGGACGAACTCGTCGCCGACATTCAGCTTGCCCTTGGCGGCAAGCTGCGCGATCCGGGCCGAGGTGCCGGTGCCGCAGGGCGAGCGGTCGATGGCCTTCTCGCCGTAGAACACCGCGTTGCGGGCATGGGCCTCGGGCTGTGTCGGCCTGCCCGTCCACTGGATGTGGCTCAAGCCCCGGATCTCCGGGTGTTCGGGATGGACGAACTCATATTTGGCATTCAGTGCGGCCCTGAGCTTGGGGCTCCAGCCGACCAGTTCTCCCGCCGTATGGTCGGCCATGTCGCGGAAGTTCTTCTGCGGCTCGACGATGGCGTAGAAATTGCCGCCATAGGCGACGTCGACCACGATCTCGCCCAGCCCCTCGACCTCCGCCGTCAGGCCTTCCGCATAAAGGAAGCTCGGCACGTTGGTAAGGCGCACCTCCTCGACGAAGCGGCCCTCCTGGCGGTAGGTGATGTCCACCTTGCCCGCGGGGGCATCGATCGACAGCTTTCCCGGCTCGCGCGGGGTGATCAGGCCGTTCTCGATGCCCATGGTGATGGTGCCGATGGTGCCGTGACCGCACATCGGCAGACAGCCGGAGGTCTCGATGAAGAGCACCGCCACGTCGCAGTCGGGCCGGGTCGGCGGGTAGAGGATCGAACCCGACATCATGTCGTGGCCGCGCGGCTCGAACATGAGGCCGGTTCGGATCCAGTCGAACTCCCTCAGGAAATGCGCGCGCTTTTCCAGCATGTTCGCGCCTTCGAGACGCGGGCCCCCGCCCGAAACGAGGCGGACGGGATTTCCGCAGGTGTGGCCGTCGATGCAGGAGAAGGTGTGGGTGGCCATGGTCGAAACCTCTGTCAGAATCTTTGCGGCGAAAAGGGTGCAATGTCGATGGCCGGAGTCCGGCCCGTCAAGAGATCGGCGACGATCCTGGCCGTCCCCGCCGATTGGGTGAGCCCGAGATGGCCGTGACCGAAGGCGAAGATCACCCGCGGCGTCGCGCGGGCGCGGCCGATGGCCGGCAGGCTGTCGGGCAGCGACGGCCGGAAGCCCATCCACTGCACCCCGCCTTCCGGTTTCAAGCCGGGCAGGAAGGCCTGCGCCTTCTTCAGCATCGCTTCCGAGCGGCGGAAGTTCGGCGGCAGATCGAGCCCGCCGAGTTCGACCGCGCCGCCGACCCGGATACCGGTCGACAGCCGTGTCACGACGAAGCCATGGCCGCCGAAGGTGATCTGCGTGCGCAGGTCGAACGCGTGGGCGGGAAGCGTCGTATTGTAGCCGCGCTCGGTTTCGAGCGGAATGCTTTCGCCGAGCGTGCGCGCAACCCGGTGCGAGAAAGCGCCTGCCGAGAGAACCACCTGTGACGCACGCCGGGCCCTGCCGTCGGCGCTCAGGACTTCAACCGCCCCGTCGACGGGCTTCAGCGCAATGACCTCCGCGCGCTCGATCACCCCGCCGATCGTGCGGAAATGGTCGGCAAGGGCAAGCGTATAGAGCTTCGGATCGGCGATCGAGTACCAGCCGGGCGTGAAGGTGGCGTGGATGAAGCGCGCCGCCAGGCCCGGCTGGATCTCGGCAATGCCTGCGGCATCGAGATGGCGGAACTCGATCCCGTGATCCGCGCGCGCCTTCCAGCCGGCAAGCGACGCCTTGAATTCCGCCTCTCCCTCATAGACCTGGAGGTTGCCTTCCTTGCGCAGCATGTGCGCCGTGCCGGTTGCTCCGAGGAACGGCTCGAGCTCCGCTTTCGACAGGTCCATCAGCGCGGTCTGGGCCGCGGTCGAATGCGCCACGCGGGCCGGCTGACAAGCGCGCCAGAAGCGGAACATCCATGGCGCGATCTTCAGCGCATAGGCGGGCGGCACGGTAAGCGGTCCGAGCGGATCCAGGAGCCATTTCGGCGCCTTCTTGAGGATGCCGGGCGAGGCAAGCGGAAGGATATCGGTGAAGGCGAATGCCCCGGCATTGCCGGCGGAAGCGCCGGCCGCCGGCCCCTCGCGGTCCAGAACGGTGACCGACAGGCCGCTGGCCACGGCGGCAATCGCAGCCGATAGGCCGACGACCCCCGCGCCGATCACGATGACGTCCGGTTCGGCCATTTATCGTACGCTCGCCAGGAACTTCTGCGTCTCGGGGTTCTGCGGCGAGGCGAAAATCTGATCGGGCGAGCCGATCTCGGCCATGATCCCCTGATGGAAGAAGGCCACGCGATCCGACACGTCGCGGGCAAAGGTCATTTCGTGGGTAACGCAGATCATCGTCATTCCCTCTTCCGCCAGCATCTTCAGCGTGTCGAGCACCTCGCCGACCAGCATCGGATCGAGCGCCGAAGTCACCTCGTCGAACAGCATGTATTCCGGCGACATGGCAAGCGCCCGGGCGATCGCCATGCGCTGCTGCTGGCCGCCCGACATGCGGTTCGGATAGACCTTGAGCTTCTCGCCGAGACCGACGTGGGTCAACTGCTTCACCGCAATCTCCTCGGCCTTGTCCTTAGAGAGGCCGAGCACCTTGCGCGGGGCGAGCATGACGTTTTCCAGCACGGTCAGATGCGGGAAGGCATTCCATTGCTGGAACACGATCCCCACCTTGCGGCGCAGCCTGTTGAGATCGGTGCCCTTGGCATGGACATCGGTGCCGTCGATCACGATCCGGCCGGAGTCGATCGGCTCGAGCCCGTTGATGCAGGTGAGCAGCGTCGACTTGCCGGAGCCGGAGCCGCCGATGATGGTGACCACCTCGCCCTTTTCGACGGTCAGGTCGATGCCCTTGAGAACCTCCAGCGAGCTGAAGGATTTGCGGACGTTTTCGATCTCAATCATTGGGGGACCACCGTTTTTCGAGATACCCGCCAAGCCGGGCGACGGGGAAGCTGAGGAGGAAGTAGATGGCGCCGCAGATCAGCAGAATGAAGAGCGGCTCCTGCAGACGCGTGACCAGTATCTGCGAGGCACGCAAGAGCTCGACCAGGCCGAGCCAGAGCACCAGTGCGGAGTCCTTCATCACGCCGAGCGTCAGGCCTATCCACGACGGAAGCGAGACCCGGGTGGCAAGCGGCGCCACGATGTAGCGCATGTCCTGCCACCAGGTCATGCCGAGGGAGCGCGCCGCACGGCGGGTCGTCACCGGCACCGAGGAAATTCCGCCGCGCACGATCTCCGCGCAGAACGCCGCCGTGTAGAGCGAAAGCACCACGCCGGAGGTGGTGAAGGCGCCCCATCCGAGCTTGGCGATCGACTGGAAGGCATTGCCGAGCACGAGCTGGATCAGGAGCGGTACCGAGCGGAACACGTCGAGCAGCAAGGTGAGCGGTGCCGACCAATAGGGTCCGATCTGGAACCGGATCACTCCGAACAGGATGCCGAGAACGGTGCCGGCGGTGACGGCGACGGCGGTGACCGCCAGCGTCATTCCGGCGCCTTGCGCAAGAAAGGAGAGATCGTTCCAGGTGAGGGCAGTATCAAACATCTCTCACCCCTCTCAGTAGCGGAACATGCGCCAGGCGAAGGCCCGGGCTGCAAGCGTGACCGCTTTGGCGATCAGGTAGTAGATCACCGCAGCGAGCGCGAAGAATTCGAATGTGCGGAAGGAGCGGGCATTCAGCTCCTGCGTGATGCCGGCGAGGTCGGTGTTCATGCCGACGGTGACGCCCAGCGACGTCATCAGGATGGCCCAGACCATCTGGTTGGTCGCGGGCAGGAAGGCCACGCGCAGCATCTGCGGCAGAACGATCAGCCGGAACGCCTGCAGCGAGGTCATGCCGAGCGACCGGCCCGCCCGGGCCTGCGTATCCGGAATGGCCTTGAGCGCGCCGCGGAAGTTCTCGGCAAGATAACCCGCATTGTTGAAGGCGATCCCGACCAGAAGCGCCGTATAGGGGCTCAGGTGGATCCCGAAATTGCCGAGGCCGAAATGGGCCATGTAGATCTGGAACAGCGCCGGCGTGTTTCGCGCGACCTCGACCCAGGTCGTGGCGATGCCGCCAAGGATACGGCTGCCGGACAGGCGGAACACGGTGAGCGCGATCGCGCAGGCGACGCCGATGACCATCGAAAGCACCGCGACCTGCAGCGTGACCACCGCGCCATCCAGCATCTGCGGCAGCGCCCTCAGCGCCTGATTCCAGTGGAAGGTGTAGTTGAACATTCCCGTCTCACCCCTCGGAATGCAGCGACGGCGCGGGTTGCCCCGCACCGTCAGATCCTCGGATCAGCGGTAAACGCCGTTCACCGACAGGGACGGAGCCTCGCCACCGACCCACTTCTCGTAGAGTTCGGCATAGCGGCCGGTGCGGACCTGCTGATTGACGAACAGGTTGAGGTAGTTGAGGAAGCCGTATTCCTCGCGGTTGGTGAAGAGGGCCACGTAGTCGATGTCGAAGGGCGCCTTGTCGACGACGGAAATGCCGGGGAACTTGCCGCCCTTGACGTTGGACTGCGCGACCGTCGAGGTAGAGACGGTGGCGTCGAGCTGGCCCTGGCTCAGCGCCAGGAAGACGTCGGCCTGCGTCTGGTAGGGGCGGAACTCGCCCTCGCCCCAGGCCTTGACCTGGTTTTCGAGTGCGATTGCCTCATAGGTGCCGGCGGTGGCGCCCACCACCTTGCCCTTCATGTCTTCGAAGGACTTGATGCCGGACTTCTCGTTGGCGGTTACCGCCATTTCGAAGGCAAAGTAGGGCACCGTCATCCCGACGGTCTTGGCGCGCTCGAGCGTATCGGAGGTGGAGGCGACACCCACATCGACACGGCCGGACATCAGCGCCGGGATGCGCTCGGGAAACGGCGTCTCCACGATCTCGGCGGTGACGCCGAGCGCCTTGGCCAGATCGTTGCAGTAATCCACGTCGAAGCCGATCGGTTCGTTGTTCTCGTCGCGCGAGCCCATCGGCGGGAAGTCGAGCACCACGGCGCAGCGCAGCGTTCCCGAAGCGATGATGTCGTCCAGCTTGTCGGCATGGGCGGGGCTCGTCAGAGCGGTGGCGGCAACGAGGCCGAAGGCGAGGACCGAGGTCTTCATTCTTGTTCTCTCCCTTGAGTTGGCCGATCGGTGTGACGGCGCGCGCACTATTCCGCGTCGGAGAGCACAAATCAATTTAAAAATACAATTAGTATACAAAAAGTATATAACCGGACGCGTTTTGCAATGAAAAGGGGCTTTCCCTTGTGGAAAAGCCCCTTTCATTGCGCGGTCGATGGACTGGATCAGCCGAGGAAGTCCTCGGGCAGCAGGTCTTCCGGCATGTTCTGGTAAGCCACGGGACGCAGGAAACGTCGAATCGACATGGTGCCGACGCTGGTTGCGCCGAAATTGGTCGAGGCCGGATAGGGGCCCCCGTGCACCATCGAATCGACGACTTCGACCCCGGTCGGGAAGCCGTTGACCAGCACCCGGCCCGCCTTGCGCTCGAGCACCGGACGCAGACGGCGCGCCGTCTCCAGGTCGCCCGCATCCATGTGGATGGTTGCGGTCAGCTGGCCCTGAAAGCCGCGCGCGAGTTTTTCCATTTCGACCGCCGATCCCACTCGAACCACGAGTCCAAGCGGACCGAATACCTCTTCGCCGAGCGCATGATCGGCCAGGAATTGCGCGCCCGTCGTTTCGAAGAGATTGGGAGATGCGTCACGGCCGGACGACTCGGTCGCAAGCAGCGGTTTCACGGCGTTGCGCGTCGCAAAGCGCGCCTGACCGTCGCGGTAGGCCTTGGCGATACCGTCCGTCAGCATGGTTTGCGGTGCCACCTTGGCAAGCGCCTCGACGGCGGCGGTGGTGAAGCGGTCGGCATCCGCACCTTCGGTGACGACGGCGATGCCGGGATTGGTGCAGAACTGCCCGGCGCCCATGGTGAGCGAACCCGCCCATCCCTGCCCAAGCGTTTCCGCCCGTGCCTTCAATGCTTCCGGCAGCAGGAACATCGGGTTGACGGAGCCGAGCTCGCCGAAGAACGGGATCGGTTCGGGGCGTGCTGCGCAAAGATCGAACAGGGCACGTCCGCCGGCAAGCGAACCGGTGAAGCCGACGGCTTTGATGTTGGGATGCTGCACCAGCGCATGACCGACGTCGCGGCTGCCGCCCTGGATCAGCGAGAATACGCCGGGATGAACACCCGTCTTGCGGATCGCTGCGTCGACGGCCTCGGCGACGATCTCGCCGGTGCCGGGATGCGCCGAATGGCCCTTTACCACTACGGGGCAGCCCGCCGCGAGCGCCGCGGCCGTATCGCCGCCGGCGGTCGAAAAGGCGAGCGGGAAATTCGAGGCGCCGAAGACGGCGACCGGACCGACGGGGCGCTGGACCAGCCGTATCTCCTGACGGGGCGCCGGCTGACGCTCGGGCAGCGCCGCATCGACGCGCCGGTCGAGATAATCACCCTTTTCGATATGATCGGCAAAGAGCCTGAGCTGGCCGGTCGTGCGGCCGCGTTCGCCGTTGAGCCGCGCCTCGGGCAGACCGGTTTCCTGGCTGCCGATCTCGGTAATCGCCTCCGCCCGGGCCTCGATCTCGTCGGCGATGGCGCGCAGGAAGGCGGCGCGCTCCTTGCGCGAGGAATAGCCATAGGTCCAGAAGGCTTCCTCAGTCGCCTCGCAGGCCCGGTTCACCAGCTCTACGGTGCCGACGGCAAAATCATGCGCCGGGCCATGCGCCGGAGCCGAGGGGAAGGTGCCTTCCCCATCGAGCCATTCGCCCGCGACGAGGTGTTTTCCTTTGGGGGTGAAAATCATCTGACTTTCCTTTCTCTGGATCACGATGACCCTGGTCGATTCGGCACAAGATCATAAAACGCGTCGATTCCCGTAACGAAACGGGATTGCCGGCGGAAATTCGCATACACTCTCCACGCCCGTTGCGGAACCGTTACCTTCCGGCGAACAGACGAATTGCACTTGCCGAGGGTTTGTATACTCTATGTATGCAGAACATCAACCGCCTGCCCCTGAATCAGGCCTAGCATGAGAGAGACGACATGAGCGAGACAACCACCCTGACGACCACCGCGCTTCAGGAGCGCGTCGAGGCGATCTTCCGCAAGGGCGGCCTTAACGTGGTCCAGGCGGGCGCTCTCGCCCGGGTGATCGTCGCCGGCGAACGCGATGCCTGCAAGTCGCACGGCATCTACCGGATCGAGGGCGCGCTGCGCACGGTCAAGGCCGGCAAGGTCAAGCCGGACGCCGAGCCGGAAATCGTCGCGCAGGAAGCCTCGGCGATCGTCAAGGTGAATGCCAGGGGCGGTTTTGCCAATCCCGCCTTCGAACTCGGTCTGCCGGTGCTTGCCGAGCGTGCCCGCAAGCACGGCATCGCCGCACTCGCCATCAACGACTGCACGCATTTTTCGGCGCTCTGGCCGGAAGCGGAGGCGCTCACGGGAGAAGGGCTTGCCGGGCTGGTCATGTGCCCGAGCTATGCCACGGTCGCGCCGACCGGCGGCAACAAGCCGTTGCTCGGCACCAACCCCTTCGCCTTCGGCTGGCCGCGCGCGGGCAAGCCGCCCTACGTCTTCGACTTCGCGACTTCGGTCGCGGCCCGGGGCGAGATCGAGTTGCACCGCAGGGCGGGTAAACCGCTGCCGGAAGGCTGGGCCCTCGATGCGCAAGGCAATCCGACGACCGACCCGGAGGCTGCGCTCGCGGGCGCCATGTTGCCCTTCGGCGGACACAAGGGCTCGGCCATCGGCACGATGATCGAACTGCTGGCGGGCATCATGATCGGCGACCTGACCAGCCCCGAAGTGCTCGACTATCTCGGCACCACGACGCTCGCGCCCTTCCATGGCGAACTCATCGTCGCCTTCTCCCCGGAGGCTTTCGCCGCCGGCCGTCCAGGCGACCCCTTCGCCCGGGCCGAGCTGCTGTTCGAAGCGATCGTCGGCCAGGGCGCCCGCCTGCCTTCGCAGCGCCGCTTTGCCGCCCGAGCGAAGTCAGAGGCCGAGGGCATCACGCTGAGCGCGGCCGAGATCGAGCAGCTCGACCGGCTGCTTGCGCTCGGACTCGACGCCGTGGCGTGATCCCCGGCGGGCACTCTTCCACCCTCCTGTGGCAAGCATAGGAGGGATTCGGGCACAGGAGGAATGCGGGCACCGGAGGGATCTCGGGGAATTCAGACATGACGTGGCTGGAACGGGTACGCCGATGGGCAAGGGGCATCAAGCGAGACGTCGTCGTCCTGTGGCTCGCGGCGCGCGACCGCCGTGTGCCCTGGTATGCGAAGCTGGCGGCAGGCGCGGTCGCGGCCTATGCATTGTCGCCGATCGACCTGATACCCGACTTCATCCCGGTCCTCGGCTATCTCGACGACCTGATCATCGTTCCCGTCGGCATCATCGTCGTGCTGAAGCTCATCCCGGTCGATGTCCTTGCGGATCTGCGCGCCACCGCAATGAAACACACCGCGCAGCCGGTGAGCCGGGCCGGGCTGGTGGCCGTCGTTTCAATATGGCTTCTGCTGGCAGTTCTGCTCTTTTGGGCGGCGCTCGGCCCCCCTGCCGCCGCGCGGTAAAAGAAAGAGGCCCTCCTGATGGAGAGCCTCCTCCGTCTCCGGCCCGATCAGGCCTTGTATTTTTCGACGGCGCCCGGGAGCTTGCTCCACTCGGCATACCAGGTGTTGAAGAGCTTGAACTGCGCCTCGACATAGCCGCGCTGGCTTTCGGTCAGCGCGTCGGTCTCGTTGAAGTGGAGCGTGTATTCCTTGTCTCCCTTCAGCACCATCATGTGCTTGAAATACAGGACGAGGTCCGGCCCTTCATCGAAGGAGGAAAGCACGGCAAGCGCCTGCTCCAGTTCCTGTGCACGCTGGCGTGCGTCGACATCGCCGGCAGCAGCTGCCTGGGACAGGTTGCAGAGGTGGATCACTTCCTTCGGCAGCACGTTGCCGATACCGGTGATGGCGCCGGTCGCGCCGCAGTTCACGAAGCCGTGGAAGACGGCCGTATCGACGCCGATCATCAGCGAGACGCCGTCGTCACGGCTGGTGATGTGCTCGGCCGCGTAGCGCATATCGGCATTGCCGCCGAATTCCTTGAAGCCGACGAGGTTCGGATGCTCCGCGCGCAGCGCGAAGAAGAGGTCGGCGCGAGTGGCGAACCCGTAATAGGGGCTGTTGTAGATCACGGACGGCAGGTCCGGGGCGGCAGCCAGGATCGCCTTGAAATGCGCCTTCTGCGCCACGATTGAGGGACCGCGCGACAGCACCCGCGGGATTACCATCAGGCCCTGCGCTCCGACCTTCTGGGCATGCGCTGCATGCGCGACGGCCGAGGCGGTGTTGACGGCACCGGTGCCGACGATCACGGGGACGCCCGCCTTGACCAGGCGCTCAACGCCTTCCATGCGCTGCGCATCGGTCAGAAGCGGCCAGTCGCCCATCGAACCGCAATAGACGACCGCCGACATGCCGTCTGCAATCAACGCCTTGCCCTTGCGGACGAGGGCATCGAAGTCGGGCGTGCGGTCTTCCCTGCAAGGGGTCATCAGGGCGGGGATCACGCCCGAAAAAATCTTGGCCTTCATTTCAAACTCCTATTGGCCTGACGGATGGCAGAGACAGGACGCCATCGCGGCGATTGCCTGTGCTTCGATATGAAAATACCATTTGTATTTTATTTGTCGACAGAAATCGTGCTCGGCTCACAGGGCAATTTCAAGTCGGTCGTTGCGGGCGAAAAGCTTTTGAATTTGCTGGACGATCTGCTCGGCATGTGTGCGGGCCAGCCGATCGGCCGCCTCGACATCACGTGCGGCGATAACGGCGATCATGTCCTCGTGCTCGTCGACGAAGCGCTGCGGCAGCCGGTCGTCATAGGACTGATAATAGAGCCGGAGGATCCGCCGGCCCTCGTCGAGAAGCCGGTTGAACAGGCCGATGAAATAGGGATTGCGGCCGGCCTCGGCGATGGCCGAATGGAAGGCGGCATTGGTGGCGATCATCGCCAGCGCATCCTGCGCCTGGACCGCTGCGGCGAATTCCGCCTGACGGGCGCGGATCACCTCGAGATCCTCCGGGCGGTGATGTTCGGCCGCCAGGCGCGTCGTGACGCGATACATCAGCACCAGCGCGTCGAAGAAAGTGTGCAGGTTCAGGAAATCGATATTCGACACCATCGTCGATCTGTTGGGCAGCGTAGCGATCAGCCCCTCTCCCGCCAGCCGCACCAGCGCTTCGCGGATCGGCGTGCGCGACATCTTGAACCGTTCGGCAAGCTGCACCTCGTCGATCGGACAACCCGGCGGCAGAACCAGATCGAGGATTTCGTCCCGCAAGAGGTCATAGACCATCTTCACGCCGGAACCGCGCTTGCGTTCGGGAGCTGAATTGGTGTCCGTATCCTTGTTGGTCATGCGGTCTCCTTCTTGTCGACAAAAGAAATACTTCTCCGCGACGATTGGATCAACGGGCTTGCCCGCATGTTTCGCGGATTTCAGGCCGTTTTACCGATAATCTTTCAGGTCTCCGGCAGGGTAAAGACGGCGCAGGGCGCCGCGATGCCGCGCAGCGCGTGTTCGCCCAGCGGCACCAGCGGGGTTCTGGTCTCGGCGGCAAGCGCGCCCGAAATCAGCACGGATCGCCCGAGCGGCCGGCACAGGCCCTCCAGCCGGCTCACCAGATTGACGGCCGGACCGATGGCGGTGAAGTCCAGCCGATCGATCGATCCGACATTGCCCCACAGTATCTCGCCAAGATGCAGCGCCGCCCCGAAGCGCAACGGCGGCAGTTCCTGTTCGTGGCGCAGAGCCTCGAGATGCGCCATGCCCGCGCGGGCGGCAACGACCGCGCGCAGGGCCCGGTCGCAGGCCTCCGCCGGCAAAGCGTTGACCGGGAAGATCGCCAGCACCCCGTCGCCGATGAACTTGAGCACCTCGCCGCCGAAGGCGTGTATCGCTCCGGCAAGCCGGTCGAACCAGTCGTTGAGCGCCGCGATCACGCGGGCCGGCTCATGTTCCTCGGAAAGGCCGGTGAAGTTGCGCAGGTCGGCATAGAGCAGCGCCGCACGGATGCTCTCTCCGGTGCCGCGGCTCAGCGCCCCGGCCTGCACACGGGCAGCACTGCGGCGGCCCAGATAGGCCTCGAGCAGCGCCGCGCGCGTCGCCCGCTCCGCCAGGACGGCCAAGGGCGCCGCCGCGAAGCGGGCGGCCTGGCGCAACCGCGCGACCTCGGCCGGATCGAACTGCCTCGTCCCGGCCCAGCCCAGCACCACCTTCTCTTCCGTCTGGCCGACCCCGTCCTCCTGCACCGGACCGAACCCCGCCAGCCAGTCGCGACCGGCGTGGTCGACCGGCCCTTCGGCAAAGCCGAGCGCCTCGATGACCGCGCCGTCCTCCGCCCGCCAAAGCCAGGTGCGCCGCGCGATGATCGGATGCGGCACCGCCAGCGTCAGGGCACCGCCGGCCAGCGGAAGGCCGTCTGCGCGGAGCCGGGTTCCGAGCTCTGCCAGGAAGGGATCGGGGCCGGACGAGGTACCGGCCTCATCCAGAAGCCATGCGAGGGGTGCGGGCAGGTCCATGCGTTGATCATAGAGCAGTTGCAGGAAATGTGTGAACCGATCTGGCCTCGCGGCACTGATCCGAAAATCGCCCCGGCTCCGCAGGCAGTGGCGCGGGCGCTCCCCTCGGGATATGATCGTTCCCGTCCGGATCCGGCGCGCGGCCTTCTTTCTCGCCGGCGCTCGACGGCAACCGAAGGGGAGTGCGATGCAAGAAGCTCTCGTCGTCCGCCGCGAAACGCATGTCTCGGCACCGCCAGCGGCAGTGTTCGCCCTACTCACCGACCCGGAGAAGATCCTGCGCTGGATGGGAACGGAGGCTGATGTCGAGCCGAAGCCCGAGGGGCTTTATCTCGTCAATGTTACCGGGGCCCGCTTCGCCCGCGGCTCCTTTCGCGAGGTGGTGCCGGTGCACCGCCTGGCTTACAGCTTCGGCTGGGACGACAGCGATGTCGTGCCGCCGGGCTCGAGCCTGGTCGAGATCGACCTGATCGAGCAGCCGGATGGAACGCTGGTGCGACTGACCCATTCGGGCCTGCCCAATGCCGAGCAATGTGCCGGTCATGCCGAAGGTTGGGCCCACTATCTCGATCGGCTTTCGGAAGTTGCCGCGGGACGCGACCCGGGGCCTGACCCGTGGCACGGCCGTACCGGGTGAGCCTCGGCCCCGACCGCTGACCTGGGAGCTTCCGCCTCGTCCTTCTCGCGCGGAACTTTGCGGTGCCTGACGTGTTTGCCGTAGCCGCCGGCAACAAGGCGGCCCACAAGGTGTCGCGAGTGTTCGAATGGGATCGAGAAGGAACAGAACCGAGGAAAGATCGTCCGCCGCTCGAACCATGCCGAGGCTCGAGCGCAACATAAACGCCATTCTGAAGCGGCGCGAGGAAGACGAGCGCGGACGGAGGGCGCACGACAGGGTCGCGCAGGCGATCACGAACTTCGCAGGCTCCATGACTTTTGTCGGCTTGCACGTCCTGGCGTTCGGCGCCTGGATCGCTCTAAACCTCGGTCTGGTTCCCGGCATACCGGTGTTCGACCCGACCTTCGCGGTCCTCGCCATGGTTGCTTCGGTGGAGGCGATCTTCATTTCCACTTTCGTTCTGATCAGCCAGAACCGGATGGCCGAGAAGGACGACGAGCGCTCCGACCTCAATCTGCAGATTTCGCTCCTTGCCGAGCAGGAGGCGACGCAACTGCTCGCGCTTCTTCGTGAGATAGCCGGCCGGCTGGGCGTGAAGGTGGACGGTGAAGAGGACATCCGTGAACTCACCGAGGAGATCACGCCGGAAGAGGTCCTCAATCGGCTCGAGGACCAGAAGGTCCGGTCGGGCGATTAGAACCACGCCCATTTGCCGCAGGAACAATCGGCCGGGCCCGTCATTTGACGACTGACAACAAAAGGAGTCCAAGATGGAGGAGTCACAAGCCATTTCCCGTCCGCAACGCGCTTCCGACTATTCCGGTCGCCGGATGGACTGCATCGCCGCTCTGCGGCCGGCCGTTTCGGACCTGGCGGCGACATCCCAGGAAAGCATCGTGGCGGCGATGGGCGGGGAGTTGACCGACGATCTGCTGGCGCTCGCCCATCGGGCCGAGGCGGCCGGTTGGACGTTCGAGGAGGCATCGGCGGCGATCGAGGAGCTTGCGCGCGAATATGAGGGCGCCAAAGGAACCATCTTCGATTGAAACCGGTTGAACCCGGCGATCTGCTTCCACGATCAGGAGATAGAGGCCGTTGGCGAAACTCGGCGTTTTGACCTTCCACCGCTGCATCAATTATGGATCGTTCTGGCAGGCGCGATCTCTTGTCCACGGTCTTCGTTCGCTCGGCACCGACCCCATTGTCCTCGATCATCATTCCGCCCGCGTCACCCGGGCCGAGTGGCGCTGCGCGATGCAGCCGCTTCTGCCGGAGAGGACCCCGCGCGCCGACATTCCGCTCTACGCTTCCAAGATCAGAAAATTTCAGAGCGCCCTGGCTTCGGTGCCGATGAGTGCCCCCTTCGCACTGGACGATCCGGCCGGCGCCGAAGAATGCGATATCGTCGTCGTGGGCAGCGATGAGGTTTGGAACTTGCGGCACGCCTGGTACGGCGGTTGCTCGCTTTTCTACGGGGAGGGTCTCTCCGCCAAGAGAACCGTTTCCTACGCGGCGACGTTCGGAAACCACCCCGCGGCCGATGGCCTCGAACCATACTGGGCTGAAAGGCTGCGCAAATTCGATGCAATTTCCGTCCGCGACGACAATTCGAGGGCGATCATCGAAAAAGATGTGGGACGCGAGGCGACGCTCGTTCTCGACCCGTGCCTGCAGTTCCCCGAGACGATTTCCTTCGGCCCGAACGCTCTGGCTTCACGCCCCTACATAGCCGTCTACGGACATTCGTTCCCGTCGTGGTTTCAGCACACGATCCGCCACTGGGCGACGACGCGCTCGCTGCCTCTCGTCAGCATAGGCTATCGCAACGAATGGGCGGACGAGCAGTGGCTCGATGCCGGGCCCTACGAGTTCGCCGCCTGCATGGAGGGTGCCGAGGCCGTCGCGACGAATTTCTTTCACGGCTGCATCTTCTCCCTCCTCAACGCCAAGCCATTCGTCACGGTCCTTTCCGACTATCGTTCCAACAAGATCGCCGATCTCGCGCGCACCGCCGGCGCGGAACGGCACGTGGTATCGCAGGAGACGCCGCAAGCCGACTACGAAACACTTCTCGCGCAATCCCCGAGCCCGGCTATCGCGAGAAGGCTCGCCGAACTCCGCCGGCAATCACGGACCTATCTGACAGATGTCCTCGCCTGAGCGACCCGCACCCGCCTTGGCCAGCGCCTCGCTCTCGCCGGGGCAGATGGCGAAATCCGGGCTCTGCATCGGTTGCGGCGCGTGCATGGCGCAATCGGGCGGCAGCGCCGCGATGCGTTTCGACCGCTATGGCCAGCTCAAACCGGCCGCTACACATCGCCCCGACGGGTTCGCCGAGCTGTGCCCCTTTTCGCCCCACGCCCGAAGCGAAGACCAGATCGCCGAGGCACGCTTCGGATCGGCGCGATTTTACGACCCGCGGATCGGCCGCTTCGAGGCAGCCTATGTCGGCCATGTCAGCGAGGGCAGCTTTCGAGCGGATGGCAGCTCCGGCGGCATGGCCAGTTGGACCGCCGCGGAGCTTCTCAAGAGGAACCTGGTCGACGCGGTTGCGCATGTGGTTCCCTGTTCGGGCGCCGGCGAACGTCTGTTCCGGTATCAGGTCTCGCGGTCCGCGGATGACCTGCGCAAGGGCGCCAAGTCGCGCTATTATCCGGTGGAGCTCTCCGGCGTCATCGCCGAAATGAAGCGGCATCCCGGCCGCTACGCAGTCGTCGGGATACCCTGTTTCATCAAGGCGATCCATCTCCTCTGCCTCAACGACCCGGTGCTTGAGGAGCGCCTTGCCTTCACCCTCGGCCTGTTCTGCGGACACATGAAGAGCACCCGCTTCGTGGAAAGTTTCGCTTGGCAGATGGACACGGAAATGAACGCCGTAGCGGGCGTGGACTACCGCCTGAAGGATTCCGCAAGACCGGCAAACTGGTACACGGCCCATCTGCGGCTCAGGGACGGAAGCACGAGAAGCAAGGATTGGTGGCATCTGGTCGACGGCGACTGGGGAGCCGGGTTCTTCCAGAATTCCGCCTGCAATTTCTGCGATGACGTGGTTGCCGAAACGGCCGACATCTCCTTCGGCGACGCCTGGGTCGAACCCTATTCGTCCGACGGCCGCGGAACGAATGTGGTCGTCGTTCGCTCGCCCCTGCTGCAGACGCTCGTGGCCGAGGCGATCGACGCGGGAAAGCTCGACCTGAGCGCGGTCGACAGTGCCTTCGTCGTGGAGACGCAGGCTGCCGGTTTCAGGCAAAGACGGGAGGGGCTGGCCTTCCGGCTGGCCTGGCCGCGTTCCGGCATTCGACCGAGGAAACGCGTTGCGCCGAAGTGGAGGGGCTTGCCTGCACGGAGGATGCTGGTTTACTGGCTGCGCAGCGCGATCAGCGCAAACAGCCACCGTGTCTTCTGGCTTGCCAGAGCCCTGAACATGCCGGCCGCCTATCTCCGCTGGGCGTCGGCGATGCTCGCTCTCTACCAGGGCGTGACCTATTCACGCGGCTGGATCGGCAAGCTCGCCGATGCCATCGCGACGCCTTGGCGCAAGGGCTCGAAGGACGACGGGGCGGGCGCATAGCGCGCCGTCATTTCGGCACAGAATTCGGCAAACTCCTCCGGTACGAGGGGCGCGCTCGTGTGGTGCGGAGCAAGCCCCCGGTGCTCGGGCGTGAAGCAATAGGTGACGGTGACGTCGAAATCCTCGAGCGCCTCCATCTGGCGATCGAACCAGTCGAGCGCATTCGGCCGGAAGCGGTCGGCCCAGGAGAGCCCGGTGCGCAGATATGTCACGCCTAGGCGCTTCATCCAGGCGACGGCATCGTCGAGGCGCGGGTCCTCGAAATGGAACCATTGTACGAGCCCGATCTCCGGCGTGTGGCGGGCAAACTCCTCGAACGCCAGTTTCGGCGTTCCGTCCTCGCGCAGAAGACCCATGTAGAAATGCCGGTAGTAGGACGAACCCTCGGCCTCCCGATGCCGCGTCGTCGCCGGCCAGGCCCGCGGCAGGTCGTAAAGGCTGTACCATTGAATCCGATCCGCCCGGCCCTTCAGGAGTTCGGCGGTTCGCTTCAGTCCCCAAAGCTGCACTTCCTCGGCGCCGAAGGTGGAGACGCCGACCTCGCTTACCCAGACCGGCAGTTCGGTGACGCTCTTCAGTTCATCGAGCTTCTGCGGCCATTCATGGATCTGCCAGAGGTTCCAGTCGAGCGGGAAACCATGGGCCGCGACGGCGTCGACATGGTCGAGCACTCCTTCCGATTTCATCAGAGCGAGGAAGTTCGGATCGATCGGCGAAATTCCGCCGAGCACGCGCGTGAGCCCGGGATTGACCTCCCGGATCGCAGCCGCCGCCAGCTTCGCCATATGGGCAAAGCGGCTCCAGTCCGGATCGATCTCCGGATCCCAATGCGACTTGTTGTTCGGCTCGTTCCAGATCATGGCGGCTTCGATCATGAGTACCTCCGAATTGCCGGAAACGCCGGCCGGCCCCCCGCATTTGCGGCACCGGCGGGCGCAGCCGGCCGGCTACGACGCGTTTTCATTCAATGTCAGGATTTTCGCGCCCCAATCGCCCATCACCAGCACCGAGACGGAGGCAGGCGTGATTTCGAAGCGCGGCCAGGCGTCGGCGGAAAGGCCTAGGACATGACAGACCAGGGTTTTGATGACGTCCGCGTGGCTGACCAGGGCGACCTTCTCCTGGCCGTGGCGCTGCGCAAGCGCCGCCACAAGTCCCACCGCCCGGCATTGCACGTCCAGCATCGTCTCCCCGCCGGGGGCACGCACGAGGCTTCGCATCGCGTTCCATCGCCGCCAGAGGGGGTCCGTATCGAGGACGTCGAAAGTCTTGCCCGACCAGTCGCCGAAATCCACCTCGTCCAGCGCTTCCGTGGTCACGACTTCCGCAACTTCCGACGCCGCGGCGATCGCCGCGGCCGTTTCCTGCGTGCGTTTGCGCGGGCTCGCATAGATCGAGCCTATGCCTTCGCCGGCCAGACGCGCCGCGAGCCGCTGAGCCTGCTCGCGGCCCGCGGTGCCGAGCGGCACGTCGCCGGTCCGCCCGGCAAGAAAGCAGCCGACCCTGTCATGGGCGGCATGCCGTACCAGAAGGAAAGTGGTCGTCACTCGGCCGCCCCCAGGAGTGCGTCGGTATCGCCGGCGATGAATTCCTCGAGGCGTCTGCGCGCTTCGGCATCGGTGAACTGCTGCGGCGGCGACTTCATGAAGTAGCTCGAAGGGGCAATCAGCGGACCGGCGATGCCGCGGTCGATTGCGAGTTTGGCGCAGCGAACCGCATCGATGACGACTCCTGCGGAATTCGGCGAGTCCCAGACTTCGAGCTTCAGTTCCACGTTGAGGGGAACGTTGCCGAATGTCGTGCCCTCGACGCGAATATAGGCGAACTTGCGGTCGGCAAGCCAAGGGACGTGATCGCTCGGGCCCACGTGGATGTCGCCGGCCGCGAGCGGAATATCCATCTGGCTGACGACCGATTGGGTCTTGGAAATCTTCTTCGATTCGAGCCGTTCCCGCTCGAGCATGTTGAGAAAGTCGGTATTGCCGCCGAAATTGAGCTGGTAGGTCCGATCTATGCGCACCCCCCGGTCGCGAAAGAGGTTGGCAAGCAACCGGTGCACGATGGTCGCGCCGACCTGGCTCTTTATGTCGTCGCCGATGAGCGGCAGGCCGCGCTCGGCGAATTTGCGCTGCCACGACTTGTCCGAAGCGATGAAAACGGGAATGCAGTTGACGAAACCGCAGCCAGCGGCAAGCGCCTGCTCCGCATACCACCGCGTGGCGACTTCGGAACCGACCGGAAGATAGGAGACGAGCACGTCCGTCTCGGTCCGGCGCAGGACCTCCGCGACGTCGGCGGCGGGCGCATCGGATTCCTCGATCTCCTCGCGCAGATAGCGGCCGATGCCGTCGAGCGTCCTGCCGCGCTCGACGAGCACGCCGGTGGCGGGAACCTCCGCAAAGCGGAACGTGTTGTTGGGAGCGGCGTAGATGGCCTCCGCGACATCGCGCCCGACCTTCGAAGCGGCGACGTCGAAAGCCGCTGAGAGCTCGATATCACCGACGTGGTATCCGCCGAGACTGGTATGCATCAGCCCCGGAACCGGCTCGTCCTCCTTCGCGTCGCGATAGAATGTCAGCCCTTGGACGAGGGAGGACGCGCAATTGCCGACACCGACCAGCCCGACCCGAATGGAGTTCGATCGCATCTCACCACTACTCCTGCGCAGTATCTACAATGCTTGCCAAACCCGCGCGCAACCGATTGGTTCCTTCTTCTTTCTCCCGTTTCTCGCGCATCGCGGATCGAATTCGGCCGCAGCGCGTTGAAGGGGCGGACAGGAAAGTGAGCGAGACTTCATGCTCGTATACGGTGACGCAAAGCGCCTGGAGCGCGCCGACACGCTATGCGCCGAGATCGCCTCGCGCCTGCATAGGGCCCAACACCAGCCGCCGGGCATCGCCCGCCACACCGAGCTCGTCGCCATCCTGCTCAGGGCCGGGGAACTGGTGCAGGGGCTTGCCGACCTGGAACTGGTGCGGATGGGAGCCGACGACATCTCCGCATCGCGCCAGACCGGCGAGTGCCTCCTCCTCGACCTTGCCGGGCTCGTCGCCCGGTCCTGGCGCCAGGGCTTCGCCGGCCCGGTGGTCGTGCCGGCCCGTGTCGCAAGGTCGCTGGCGGAAAGCCAGGCACCGCTTTCCCTCAGCATTCGCGAGCCGGAAGGCTATGCCTTCTATGCTCTTTACCCGGAGAGCTATCTCGAGGCCGCGGCAGGTTCCGGGCTTCCTGCCGACACGGTGGTGATCGGCCTGCGCAGCATCGGCACCACGCTCTCGGCACTTGTCGCGGCTTCCATCGGTGCCGCGCCTCCGGTCACACTGCGGCCGATCGGCGATCCGTTCCGAAGGCGGCTTGCAGTCGCGCCGCAACTTGCGGAACGGCTGCTGAGCGACCGGGCGGCGGATTTCGCGATCGTGGACGAAGGACCCGGCCTTTCCGGCAGCTCGTTCGGATGCGTCGCGGATTGGCTGGAGGATCACGGCGTCCGCGCCAACCGCATTCACTTCTTCCCCGGCCACAAGGGAGGACTTGGGCCGCAATCCTGCGGCCGTCATCGCCAGCGCTGGGCGGAAAGGCCGCGCCATGTCATCGACGTGGACGATCTCCTGATCAAGCCGTCGCATTCTGCCCGCCACCTCGCCGATTGGGTCGCCCATCTCGTCGGCCCGCTCGAGAAGCCGCTCGAAGACGTCTCAGCCGGCCTATGGCGCAAGAAGCTTCCCGGCGATCGCTGGCCTCCCGCAGACGGCAGGTTCGAACGCCGGAAATTCCTGGCGCACACCGCCGACGGTCCGTGGCTCGTCAAGTTTGCAGGACTCGGCGAAGCCGGGCAGCGCAAGCTCGTCAAGGCGCGTCTTCTTGCCGAGGCAGGCTTCACGCCACCGGTCGCCGGATTATGCCATGGCTTTCTGGTTCAGAAATGGGTTTCGGCGAAGCCGATGGCGCCGCCGGAATTCCGCCGGCCGGCCTTCATCGCCCATCTCGGCCGCTATCTGTCCTTCCGGGCGCACAGCCTGCCGCCGCCTGCGGCGCAAGGGGCATCCATGGCCAAACTTTGCGAGATGGCAGTGATCAACACCGAAGAGGCATTGGGCAGAGCGGCAGCGTCGCGGCTGAAGAGCCGCCTCGGCGATGCGGAACGATACGATTCGACGATCGTGCCGGTCGATACGGACAACCGGCTTCACCGGTGGGAATGGCTGGTCGCAGGAGAGCGACACATTCTCAAGACCGATGCGTTCGACCACAGCAGCGCCCATGACCTCGTCGGCTGTCAGGATATCGGCTGGGACATTGCGGGAGCGAGCATAGAATTCGACCTCACCCGGGAGGAGCGGGCGGCGCTGCGCGCGGCCGTATCCGAAGGCTGCTCGCGCATTCCAGATGCCGGGCTGCTGGAGCTCTTCGAACTCTCCTATCTCGCCTTCCAGCTGGGCCTGTGGATGTCGGCAAAGTCCGTGGCTGCCCCCGAGGAAGTCCCCCGGCTGGAGGCCGCAGCCGCGCGCTATGCGAGGTTCCTTCGGCGCCGGATCGAGGATTAGGATAGGAGCCGCTGCGGACGGCACGCCGCCCTACCGCCCATAAATCCTGTCCAGCACATCCGCCACTGTGACCAGATATTCGTTGTCGGGATCGAAGCGCGCGCCTGCGGCCAGCCTCTCGGCCCAGCCGGCCGCAGCGCGTCCGCCCCAGGCGTCGGGGGGAACCGCAAGCACCTCGCGCTGCGTGCCGAGATACCGTTCGGCCGTGAAGTCCAGATAAGACCCGTTGACGTTTCTCAGGCTGGCGCCGCCTTCGGTGCCATAGAAGTCGGCGCTGATCACCGCATCGCATCCGGCCTGCAAATGCCATGAGCATGCCATCCTGGCGAGAGCGCCGTTCGCCAGTTCGACCGTAGCGACGGCGTAATCCTCGACCTCGTCGCCGTCGCGGCGGATGGGCAGACCTTTGGCGAAGAGCCTGCTTTCCACGCGGGCGACGTCCGGGAACCCGAGGACCCAGAGAAGGAGGTCGACCAGGTGCACGCCGAGATCTATGACGCAGCCGCCGCCGGAAAGCGCCTTGTCGTAGAACCACGGCTTGCTCGGCCCGTAGGCATTGTGGAAGGTGAGGTCCACGGCGAACACGGTGCCGAGTTCCCCCGACGCGATCAGGTCGCGAATCTGCCGCATGCCGTCGGTGTAGCGATAGGAGAGATCGACGCTCAAAAGCCTGTCGACATGCCGGGCGGTTTCGACCACCGCCGCGGTCTCGTCGCGCGTGCGGCCGAGCGGCTTCTGGCAGAAAACCGCCACGCCCTGCTCCAGTGCCACGATCGATTGGGCGGCGTGGAGCGCGCTCGGCGAGGCGATCACGATGCCGTCGAGCTCCTGGTCGAGCAGTGCCTCGAGCGAGTTCACGACGGAGGCCTCGGGGGTCAGCTCGCGGGCCGCCGCCGCCATTTCCGGCGAAGGATCAAAGATCGCGACGGTTTCGACGGATCCGGTTTCGACCACCGCCTTCATCCGGTGGAAGCCGATTCTTCCGACGCCGAGAAAGCCGACGCGGGGGCGGATGACGGCCTTCGGGCTCGTTGAAAGCTGCATTGCGTCACTCATGGCAGATCACCAGCGCTTTGATGAAACCTTCCGGCCGGTCGCGCGTCATGTCGAGCGCGGCGCCGAGTTCTTCGAGCGGAAACCGATGGGTGTAGAGCCGCGAGGGAGAAAAACCACCCGCTGCCGTCGCTTCGATGGCCTCGTTCATGCCGCGCATATAAACGGCAGGATCGCGTTCATGCGCATTGATCACGTCCAGGCCGCGCCAGTTCCAGAGCTGCATGTTCACCTGTCGGGGGCCGTCCTGGTGGTAGCCCGCGACGACGAGCCTGCCGCGCTCCTTCGTCAGTTCGCCGGCAAGATCGAGCGGCCATTGCTTGCCGACCGCCTCGATGACGCAATCGCAGAAACGCCCGTCGGTCAGTTGCTTTACCTCTTCGATGATCCGCCAGTGATCGTCCATGGGAATCACTTCGCTCGAACCGGCCTGCTTGGCCGCGGCGAGCGAAGACGGCCTGCGCGATATCGCTATCACCCGCGCGCCGGCAGCGCTTGCGAGCTCGGTCAGCAGAATCCCGAGAAAACCGATACCGACGATCGCCACAGTCTCTCCCGGACTGATCGCGCTGCGCCGGAAGATGTTGAAGGCACAGCCGAGCGGTTCGCCGGGAAAGGGCTGATCTGCAAGAGACGCCGGCAAGGGCGCGATCGCGCTCTGATCGGCGATGTCGTGCGTGGCATAGGCATGGTAGGAAAGTGCCGCCACGCGATCGCCCGGCGCGAAACCCTGCACGCCCTCGCCGACCGCGTCGACAATGCCCCAGCCCTCGTGTCCGAGCGCGCCGGGTTCCGTCGGAAACTGCATCCATTCCGGACCCGCCCAGGGAACGAGATTTGAGGCGCAGACGCCGCAGCCTTCGAGCCTTATCCGCACCTGGCCGCGACCCGGTTGCGGCAACGGCAACGTCTCTATGCGCACCGCGCCCGGCCCGGTGACGATAGCGGCGGACATCGTGTCCGTCCGCTGAGATATGCTGATGTTCATGTCAGCTCCTTCCCTCGTGGCGACCTGTCCGGCAGCACGAAAAGGGTGTCGCGAGGTCCGCCGGACCCGCCCCTGCCCCGGCCAAAGAAAGCTCCGAGCAATGTTCAAGAGCCTCCCGCCCTTAACTTGATGTTGCAGCTTTTGTTCCTGATGCCCGCAGTTCGCGTGGAACACTCCCGCGAAAGAGAGGTTTGTACCTTGGCACGGGGCGACGCCCCCGGGGGATCAAAGAAGAACATCAAAGAAGAAGAAGTCAAAGAAGAAGGAACATTTGCGACGCACGTTTGTTGGAGGTTTGTCTCTATCTCTGATTGGTCATCATCAGGTGCATTATGACAAAAGTACTTGTTACCGGCGGCTGCGGCTTCATAGGGCGGCATGTTGTCGAAGAGCTTCTTTCAAGGAACTACGACCTGCGCGTCCTCGATGCGTTGAACGATCAGGTCCATGCGGATGCGCAGGTCACGCTGCCACCGGAAGTAGACATGCGGCGCGCCGACATATGCGACGCAGACGCGGTGAAAAGCGCGCTGAAGGACGTCGATCACGTCATTCATCTCGCCGCGGAAGTCGGCGTCGGCCAATCGATGTACGAGATTTCCCGCTATGTCGGCGTCAACGACCTGGGCACCGCCGTTTTGCTCGAGGCGATGATCGGCATGCCGATCCGGCGGATCGTCGTCGCCTCTTCCATGAGCGTTTACGGCGAAGGCTTGTACGAGACGACGGCCGGCGATCGTCGTGCGCATATCCGGCGATCCCCCGCCGAGATCAAAGCCGGCGCCTGGAACCCGTCCGGTCCTGACGGCGAACGCCTGAGGCCGATCGCCACCGACGAGAACAAGCCGGTCGACCTCGCTTCCATCTACGCGCTCACCAAATATGCTCAGGAGCGTCAGGTCCTCATATTCGGGGAAGCCTATGGGACGGACGCGGTGGCGCTGCGGCTCTTCAACGTCTACGGCGCCGGCCAGGCGCTTTCCAACCCTTATACGGGCGTGCTTGCCAACTTCGCCTCCCGCCTTGCCAACGGGCAATCGCCGATGGTCTTCGAGGACGGCCGGCAGAAACGTGACTTCGTGCATGTCCGCGACGTGGCGCGTGCCTTCCGGCTGGCGCTCGAACAGCCGCACGCCGCCGGCCACGTCATCAATATAGGCAGCGGCAACGCCTACGCCATTGCGGACATCGCCTCGCTGCTTGCCGAAGCGATGGGTGTACCGGAGATCGAGCCGGAGATCATGAACAAGGCCCGCTCGGGCGATATCCGCAATTGCTTTGCCGATATCGCCAAGGCACGCGACCTTCTCGGCTTCGAACCGGCCCACCGGCTCGAGGATTCGCTTGCGGACTTCGCCCAGTGGGTCCGCAGGGCCGGCGCGATCGACCGCGGCGCCGAGATGAAACGCCATCTGGAAGCACGGGGGCTGGTCCTATGAGCGGCCGGACGGTCGGTACGGACCGGCATCTGGCGGCGCCCGCTCTTTCCGGCAAGACGGCGCCGATCCTGGTCGTTGGCGGCAGCGGCTTTCTCGGCAGCAATCTGGCCGACAGCTTTCTGCGCGACGGCGAGCACGTGATCGTTCTCGACAATCTCAGCCGTCCCGGCGTCGAGCGAAACCTCGAATGGCTGGTGGACGGCCACGGCCGTGCCGTCGAGGCATTGATCGCAGATATCCGCGACCTCGGCGCGATCGGACCCGCCTTCAGAGAAGCCAAGGCAGTGTTTCACTTTGCGGCCCAGACGGCGGTTACCACCAGCCTCGAGCAGCCGACGGACGATTTCGAGACGAATGCCCGCGGCACGCTCAACGTGCTCGAAGCCGCACGCCTGGCCGGGCGCCGTGCGCCCGTCATCTTCGCCAGCACAAACAAGGTCTATGGCGCCCTCGGGCACATGGCGATGCAGGACACGCGGGGCCGTTACATGCCGGCCGACGAGGCGACACGCGAGCATGGCGTCGGTGAGGCCCAACCGCTGGATTTCTGTACGCCCTACGGCTGCTCGAAGGGTGTCGCCGACCAGTATGTGCTGGATTATGCCCGCTCCTTTGGCTTGCCGACGGCCGTGCTCAGGATGAGCTGCGTCTATGGGCCGAGGCAGTTCGGCACCGAGGACCAGGGCTGGGTCGCCCATTTCCTCATTCGCGCCCTCGCCGGCGAGCCTGTTTCGATCTATGGCGACGGCAAGCAGGTCCGCGACATTCTTCATGTCACCGATGCGGTCGCGGCCTATAGGGCGCTCCTGAATTCGATCGACCGCCTGAAGGGGCGCGCTTTCAATCTTGGAGGCGGACCCGCCAATGCCGTCAGCATTATGGACGTGCTGAGCGAAATCGAGCTTTTGACCGGCCGCACGCTCTCGAAGGCAAAAAGCGATTGGCGCGCAGGCGACCAATTGTACTTCGTCGCCGATACGCGCGCGATCGCCGATGCGCTTGGCTGGAAGGCCGCAATGCCCTGGCGCGAGGGCTTGCGCGACCTCTACGCCTGGCTTCACGAGGATCGGGGCGCGGTCAGCAGGATCCGGCGCCAACCGCGGAGGGTCACCGCATGAGCCTTCCCGCCGTTTCCGCCGCACGATTTGACGGCCGCCGCAGTGCCCCGGGCCCACTGCCGCGGCGGGTGTTGATGACGGTCGATGCCGTGGGCGGCGTCTGGCGCTATGCGATGGATCTCGCTGCGGCCATGCGCGATTGCGGCGTGGAGACGCTGATCGTCGGCCTCGGCCCGCAACCTTCCGCGGAGCAACGGCGCGAGGCAAACAGCATCGGCGGGCTCGAATGGACGGCTCAGCCGCTCGACTGGATGGTCAAAGACGAGAGCGAGCTCGACCGCGTGCCGCACCTCCTGTCCGAACTCGCGCTCAGGCATTCCGTCGATCTCCTCCATTTCAACCTGCCGTCCCAGGCGGCGCGAATGACGGCGGAACTACCGCTCGTCACCATGTCGCATTCCTGCGTCGCCTCCTGGTTCGCTGCGGTGCGCGGGTCCGGTTTGCCGGAAGCCTGGGCCTGGCAGAAGCGATTGAACCGGTTGGGATTCGACCGCGCCGACCTGGTGCTCGCGCCGAGCCGAAGCCATGCCGCGACCCTGACGCGCACTTACGGTGCAATCCACGATCTCGCAGTCGTCTACAATACGAGCCGGAACGCATGCTCCGTCAGCGCCAAGGAAAACTTCGTCTTTGCCGCCGGTCGCTGGTGGGACGAAGGCAAGAACGGCGCCGTGCTCGACAGGGCCGCCGCCGACATAGGCTGGCCGGTCGTGATGGCCGGCGCCTGCGAAGGCCCTAACGGGCAGCACCTGGCGATCATGCATGCCGATCACGAAGGCGAACTCAGCCACGACCGGACGATGACGCTGATGTCGAAGGCCGGGATCGTCGTCTCTCCATCGGTCTATGAACCCTTCGGGCTGGTGGCGCTGGAAGCCGCGCGTGCAGGCGCTGCACTGGTCCTCGCCGACATCGAGACCTATCGCGAGCTCTGGGAGGGCGCCGCCCTTTTCGCCGACCCCGGTGATCCCGCCGCCTTTGCCGAAGCCGTCAACCGGCTGACGCAGGATGAAAGGCTCAGGGCCGACCTTGGCCGGCGGGCGCAGCTGCGCTCAGCCGATTTCACGGTCGAGGCTCAACGCGACGCGGTGCTCGCCGCCTACCGGCGGGTGATGAGCGGGTCCGATCGATTGACGGCAGCGGAGTGAGCGGATGCGATTTCTCTTCTACACCCACTCATTGGTGTCCGACTGGAACCACGGCAATGCGCATTTTCTGCGCGGCGTCATGCGCGAACTCATCCGGCGCGGCCACGAGGCAGTAGCGCTCGAGCCCGGCGATTCCTGGAGCCGGCGCAATCTCGTCGCAGATCAGGGTAACGGAGCGGTCGCTGCCTTCCGCAAGACCTTCCCCGATTTGAGGGTCGGGATCTACGGGA
Source organism: Sinorhizobium meliloti (assembly GCF_035610345.1). Next base: position 386,581 of record NZ_CP141213.1, read on the forward strand.
CCGATTTCGAGCATGAAGCGGCGGCCCGCGAGGCCGATATGGTTATCGTGCATGAGTGGACCGATCCCGCTCTCGTGGCCGAGCTCGGCCGTATTCGCCTGAAGGGCGGCCGCTTCACGCTCGCTTTCCACGATACCCATCACCGCGCCGTCAGCGCCGAGCGGGACATCGCCCGGCTCGACCTTTCCGGATACGACTTCGTTCTGGCCTTCGGTGAGGCGCTGCGGGAGCGTTATCTGCAGGCGGGCTGGGGAAGGCATGTCCATACCTGGCACGAGGCTGCGGATACTTCGCTGTTCCACCCGATGCCGGACGTGGAAAAGCGAGGCGAACTCATCTGGATCGGCAATTGGGGCGACGACGAGCGCAGCAGCGAGATCATGTCTTTCCTGGTCGAACCGGCGAAAAAGCTGAAGCTCAGGACCACCGTCCGCGGCGTGCGATATCCCGAGACCGCGCTCAGGGCTTTACGGTCCGCGAAAATCGACTATGGCGGCTGGCTCGCCAATGCCGCTGTTCCGCGGGCTTTCGCCGAGCATCGGGTCACCGTGCACATTCCGCGCCGGCCTTATGTCGAGGCCCTTCCGGGAATACCGACGATCCGCGTCTTCGAGGCGCTTGCCTGCGGCATTCCGCTGATTTCGGCGCCTTGGACCGATGCCGAAGGGCTCTTCCGGCCGGGCAGGGATTTTTGCCTGGTCAAGGACGGCAAGGAAATGACGCGCCTTCTGCGCCAGTTGCTCGCCGAACCGGACTTCGCCGCGGAGATGACCGCCTCCGGGTTGGAGACGATCCGGGCGCGCCACACATGCAGCCATCGCGTCGACGAGCTTCTCGCCATCGTGGCCTCCTACAGGCCACGCTCCGGCGCGCGACAGATCATTTCGGAGGAGGTCGAGGTATGAGGCTGGCATTTTACGGATCGAGTCTCGTTTCGGCCTACTGGAACGGCGCGGCCACCTACTATCGCGGCCTGCTCCGGGCACTTGCCGAACGGGGATATCAAATCACGTTCTACGAGCCCGATGTCTACGATCGGCAAAAGCACCGCGATATCGATCCGCCCTCCTGGTGCAGGGTCGTCGTCTATGACGGGACCGTCGAGGCGTTGAAGCGAGTGGCGCGGGAAGCAGCCAAAGCGGACATCGTCGTCAAGGCGAGCGGCGTCGGCTTCGAGGACGAACTGCTGCTCGCCGAGGTGATGGCCGCGGCAGGCCCGGCGGCGCTGAAAACCTTCTGGGATGTCGATGCACCCGCCACTCTGGCCGAGCTCAGGGCCGCGCCCGACCACCCACTTCGCCACGCGCTTTCCTCCCTGGATCTCGTGCTGACCTATGGCGGCGGCGATCCCGTGGTCGAAGCCTATCGCGCGCTTGGCGCCCGCGATTGCGTTCCGATCTACAATGCCGTCGATCCCGAGACGCACCATCCGGTGCCGCCGGATCCGCACTTTGCCGCCGATCTCGCCTTCCTCGGCAACCGCCTGCCGGACCGGGAGGAGCGCGTGGAGGCCTTCTTCCTCGAGCCGGCGCAAAAGCTCTGGCAACGGCGTTTCCTGCTCGGCGGATCCGGGTGGCAAGACAAGTCTCTGTCCCCGAATGTCGCCTATATCGGGCACGTCCCGACCGCCGACCACAATGCCTTCAACACGACGCCGAATGCCGTCCTGAATATTTCACGCGCCAGCATGGCCGAAAACGGCTTCTCGCCGGCAACCCGCGTCTTCGAGGCCGCGGGCGCCGGCGCCTGCCTGATCACCGACTACTGGGAGGGCATCGAGCTCTTCCTGAAACCCGGAGAAGAAGTGCTGGTCGCCAGAGACGGCCGCGACGTCGCCGAACTGATGCAGCAGCTGACGGCGGCCGGCGCCCGGGAGATCGGCGAGCGGGCGCTCCGCCGCGTTCTCGCCGAGCATACCTATGCGCACCGTGCCGAGGAGGTGGACCGCGTCCTGCGGCAGGCGCGCCGCATGGAGGCTGCCGAATGAAGCGACCGCTCGACATCGTCATTCTCGGTCTCTCGCTGTCCTCCTCGTGGGGCAACGGTCATGCGACCACCTATCGCGCTTTGCTTCGCGCGCTCGACGCTGCCGGGCACAAGGTGACGTTCCTGGAACGGGACGTGCCCTGGTATGCGAGCAACCGCGATCTGGCCGCGCCGGATTTCTGCGACCTCCTGTTCTACGCGAACCCGGACGAACTCGTCTCCAGGCATGCGCACAGGCTGGCCGGCGCGGATGCCGTCGTCATCGGCTCCTACGTGCCTGATGGCGTGGAGGTCATCGACGCGGTCGCGGATCTCGCACCGAAACGCCTGTGCTTCTACGACATCGACACGCCCGTGACGCTCGCCAAGCTCGAGCGCGGCGACGAGGAGTTTCTCGCGCGAAGACAGGTTGCGGACTTCGACATTTATTTTTCCTTCTCCGGCGGCAGAACGCTCGACCGGCTCCGGGACGAGTTCTCGGCGCGGCGGCCGGTGCCCCTCTATTGCGCCGTCGACCTCGACGCCTATCGCGATACCGGTGCGGCCACCGAGTGGGACCTCGGCTATCTCGGCACCTTCAGCCCCGACAGGCAACCCGCGCTCGAACGCCTGTTGATCGAGCCGGCGCGGCGCTTGCCGCACATGCGCTTCGTCGTGGCCGGACCGAGCTATCCTGAGGACATCGACTGGCCGGAAAACGTCGCGCGCATCGAACATCTGCCGCCCGGCCAACATGCCGAATTCTACAGCCGCCAGCGATTCACCCTGAACGTAACACGGGCCGACATGGTGGCCGCCGGCTGGTCCCCGAGCGTTCGCCTCTTCGAGGCCGCCGCGTGCCGCACGCCGCTCATCAGCGACTGGTGGGAGGGAATCGAAAGCTTCTTCCCGGCCGGCGAGGCCGTGATCATCGCGCGAAACAGCAGCGATGTCGTCACGGCATTGACCCGGCTCGACGAAGAACAACGCAAAGCACTTGCCGATTGCGCCTATCGACGCGTCGCCGCCGCGCACAGTTCCGCGGCGCGCGCACGGACCTTTGTCGAGGCAATCGAAAGCGTCGCCGCCAGGACCGGTCTCGCCACAAGGCGTTCCGAGCGGCGGCTTCCGGTTTAACCCGAAAGGAGAACGGCCGATGGCTAAAAGAAACAAAGCAAGCCGAGGAAAGATCATCCTGGTTGCCGGCGGCGCCGGCTTTGTCGGGTCGCACCTCTGTACAGCACTTCTAGGCTCCGGCAACCGGGTGATCTGCCTCGACAGCTATCTCACCGGCTCCCCTGCCAATCTCGTCGGTCTGCAGGACGACCCCTATTTCGCAATGGTGGAACAGGACGTCTGCGACGAGATCGACATCGATGAACCGCTCGACCAGATCTACAATCTGGCCTGCCCCGCCTCGCCGCCCTCCTACCAGGCCGATCCCATTCACACGATGATGACAAGCGTGACCGGGACGGGAAACCTCCTCCGGCTTGCCGAAAGGCACGGGGCCACGCTGCTGCAGGCCTCCACAAGCGAGATCTACGGCGATCCCGAGGAGCATCCGCAGCAGGAGAACTACTGGGGCCACGTCAATTGCACCGGGCCGCGGGCCTGCTACGACGAAGGCAAACGCGCGGCGGAAGCCCTGTGCTTCGACAGTCTGAGGGCGGGAAGCGTCGACACGCGGGTCGCCCGCATCTTCAACACCTACGGTCCGCATATGCGCCCCAATGACGGCCGCATCGTGTCGAACTTCATCGTCCAGGCGCTGAGAAACGAGCCGCTCACCGTTTACGGCAGTGGCGAGCAGACGCGCTCCTTCTGCTACGTATCCGATCTCGTGGACGGACTGATCCGGCTGATGAACCGCGAGGAGAACCCTGCCGTGCCGGTGAACCTCGGCAATCCCGGAGAATTCACCGTCATCGAACTTGCGGAGCTGGTCCTCTCCAGGATCGAGACGGCCTCGACGATCGTCCATGAGCCGCTGCCGGCGGACGATCCGCAGCGTCGCCGTCCCGATATCGCGCGCGCCAGGAAGCTTCTCGGCTGGGAGCCGAAAGTTCCTCTGGAGGACGGGTTGGCCCATACGATCGCCTGGTTCCAGAGCGCACTTGCCGAAAGCCGCGCTGAACGCCGGTCCGGCCGCACCCGGCGCCAGCCGCAACTTTCCGTCGTCACTCAGGATCTGTGATCATGGTTCAGCAGACGAAAGACCGAACGGTCATCGCGCAAGAGATTGCGGCGCTCGGTCCCTGGTTCCACAACATGCGGATCGGAGGCATCGAGACGGCACCCGGTCACTTCCTCGGCGACTATCCCGCGGTGAAATGGAAGGCCTTCAGGCATGTGGTGCCGGAGGACCTCGAAGGAAGGAGCGTCCTCGACATCGGCTGCAATGCAGGGTTCTACGCGCAGGAGATGAAACGCCGCAATGCCGGACGTGTACTCGGCATCGACTCGGACCCGCACTATCTGCGGCAGGCGAAGTTTGCCGCGGAGCAGGCGGGGGTCGACATCGAGTACAGGCTGATGTCGGTCTACGACGCGGCACGGCTGCGCGAGAGGTTCGATCTGGTCATCTTCATGGGCGTTCTCTATCACCTGCGCCATCCGCTGCTGGCACTCGACCTCCTCTACGAGCATGTCGTCGGCGACCAGATGCTCTTCCAGTGTATGCAGCGCGGGTCGGAATCCGTGGCAACTCTCAAGGGTGATTACGATTTCCGGGAATGGGAGATCTTCGACCGGCCCGACTATCCGAAGCTGTTCTTCGTCGAACACCGCTTCGCGGATGACCCCACCAACTGGTTCATCCCCAACCGCGCCGGCGTCGAAGCGATGCTGCGAAGCGCCGGCTTCGTCATCGAAGCCAATCCCGAGCGGGAAGTCTATCTCCTGCGGCGCGGCGAGCGCCCGTATCTGGACGAGCCCACCTTGAGGATCCTCGGAAATTCAGAAGATATCGGGAACTAGTGGCTGCGGCGAACCTCCGGCCTGCAGGCCAGAGGGGCAATTCACCGTCGCCTTGGCGTTGACGGTCCGTCGCTCACGGACCTCATCCGAAGCGGCGAAGCTGCGCAGCTTCCTTCTCGAGCAGGTCGGCGACTTCCTGAAGCGTCATGTGCGTCACGCAGAGATGAATCGCACATTCGAGAAAGCGCGTCGACGAGCGCCGCAAATACATGGCTTCCTCGCGAGCGGCCAGTTCCGATAGAGGATCTTTCGATGGGCGTCGACGGTCAGGCATTTGGAGACTCCTTCGATTCGCTTGTTTGAAGAACCGCTTTCACGGCGAGAGAAGCCCGCCGGCGTAGATCAAGGCGCCTATCACGACGGCCATGGCTATGATGGCCAGGCTCAGCCCCAGCCGTTGCCTGGTCGGTGCGGCGGTTTCCGCCGCTGCAAGCGGCCGCATCGCGTCGTTGTACTCGGTAGAGGTATCGGCCGGCCTCCCCGCGGCCTGCCCGGCCCTGGCGTTTCGGACCGCTTCACTGCCGGGCGGCATACCGCCTGCTTCGTCATCGGTCTCGAGCGGCGCCGCCGCGGGGTCGAAGCCGCGCCTCTTGTCGCCCGTCCTTCCATGCTGGATGTCGCCGCGCACCTGCGCAGAATTGCTTGCCGGCTTGGACATGGTCGCTCCTTTCCGCTTCGCGACTCAACCGGCTTTCAGGATATTTGTTCCCTGCTCCTCCGCGGCGTCGGGGCTGACGTGATCGTCGCCTTCCGCTACGGCGATGTGAAGCGTTCCGGACGAAATGTGGCGAGCATCGGATGCTCAACACCCGTTGCGATCTCATAAGCCAGAAGCTCACCAACGATAAGGCCAAGCGTCGCACCGCTGTGGCTGAAGGCGACGTAGTAGCCGGGAATGGCCTTGAGCGCTCCCAACACCGGTTCGCCGTCTCCTGGAATGGGTTTGCCGCCGACGCCGATGGAGGCGATCTCGAGCTTCGGATTGCCCTCCATTACCTTTGACGCCTCGGTTAGGAGCGCATCTACGACGGCCGCATCGATGTCGCGACAACCGTCCTCATGCATCTTCACGCCTTCATCCGCCGCCCAATCGGCATCCAGCGAGAAGGTGCCGCCCGGCGCGGGGCGGACGGCGACACGCGGCGTGTTCAAGACGGCGCGCAAAGGATGGGCAAGCGGCTTCGTTCGCACCAGAAGCGCGACCGGCGTTGCATCGTCGATGGTCTCGCCGGCTTGCTCCACCATCTTCGGCACGGCTGAGCCGGTGGCCAGCAGGACGGCATCCCCCAGGAAGCGATTGCCCGCGGCCGTTTCGGTGCCAACCGCCCTACCGCCTTCGACAACGACCCTTGCCGCACCCTCATCGGTCACGAGCGTGCCGCCGAGCTTGGCAAACTCTTCGATAAGCAGGTTGATCAGGATCGGCAGATCGACCCACCCTTCACCCGGATTGAAGATCGCGCCCTGAGGCGTGATCGCGCGCGCGTTGAGACCCGGCGTCACTGCCGCGACTTCGCCCGGCGCGAGGCGCTTTGCATCATAGCCGAGCGAGACTTCATGGCGATAGGCTGCGTCGATGCCGTTGCTCGAGTCATCGGCATCCCAGGTCAGGCCACCGTCGAAGCGAAGCCAGTCCGCATCGGGGAAGCGCGCCGAGAGCGTGCGGTAGCGATCGATGCCCGCCATGCGCAGCCGGTGATAGGGTTCGGAGCGAATACGCGACGAGTTCAACCAGGAGAGCGAGCGGCCGGAAGCGCCGCCGGCCGGCGGGCCATCGTTCAGGATGGTCACGCGAATGCCCCGCCGGGCAAGCTGCACGCCCGTTGAGACGCCGAAAATGCCGGCGCCGATGATGACCGCCGAAGTGATGATGTTATCCGTCATGGTCAATTGTCTTTCGATCGGTTGGACAGGTCAGGTGATGCGAGGATGGGCCCTCATCGTCGTCTTCTCCCCTTGCCTTCAGAGCACTTCGGCGAGGAAACGCTGAAGGCGTGGGCTCTGCGGATAGTCGAAGATCGCCTCGGGCGTGCCTGCCTCGACGATGCGCCCCTCGTCCATGAAAACGACCTGGTCGGCGACACGTCGGGCAAAGCCCATCTCGTGCGTGACGACGACCATGGTCATGCCGCCTTTACCGAGATCGGCCATGAGGTTGAGCACACCCTTAACGAGCTCGGGGTCCAGCGCGCTCGTCACCTCGTCGAATAGGATGACTTCGGGTTCCATGGCCAGCGCGCGGGCTATCGCGACGCGCTGCTGCTGTCCGCCGGAGAGACCACCGGGGCGATGATGCTGGCGGCTGGCGAGACCGACATCGGCAAGCCGCACCTTTGCGATGCGTTCCGCTTCGGCCCTCGGCAGACCCTTTATCTTCGTCAGCGACAGCATGACGTTTTCGAGAGCCGTGTGATCCGGAAAGAGGTTGAAGTGCTGGAAGACCATACCCACCCGGCGGCGGAGCCGCTCCGGCTTCATTGTGAGAATGCTGTCGCCGTCGAGCAGGATGTCGCCGCACTTCGGCTCCACCAGACGGTTGAGGCAGCGCAGAAGTGTCGACTTACCCGAACCGGAAGGGCCGATAATGCAGGTGACGCTGCCGGGCCTCACCGAGAGGTCGACGCCCTTCAGCACGTCGAGCTCGCCATAGGCCATGCCGAGATCGCGGACTTCCAAACTGCCGCCCTTGAAGGCGATCTGCGAGGCGTGATCGGCGCGATCGAGTTCGCTAACCTCCTCCAGCCCGCTTGTAATGGCCGCCGATTGCTGCTTGCCAAGCCTGAGACGGCTGTCGATGGCGTTGACGAAATGCGTGAGCGGCACCGTGACGAAGAGATAGAAGACGCCCGCGAGAAGGAGCGGCGAGAGATTGCCGGTCACCACGGCCTGATCCTGGCCAACGCGGAAAATCTCGCGTTCGGAAGCCAGCAGGCCGAGGAAATAGACGAGGCTCGAATCTTTCACATTGCCGATGAACTGGTTTACCAGTGCCGGGAGGACCCTACGCACGCCCTGCGGCACGACGATAAGGCGCATGCCCTGGCCGTAGCTCATACTGAGCGCCCGGCACGCCTCCATCTGGCCGCGTTCGACGCTCTGGATGCCTGAACGGAAGATCTCGCCGATATAGGCGCCCGCTATGAGGCTGAGCGCGAGAACGCCGAGAGGATAGGGCGACGGGCCGAACAGTTCGCGGCCGATGCGCGCAAAGCCCTGACCGATCAGCAGGATGGTGACGATGGCCGGCAGACCGCGGAAGATGTCCGTATAGATGCGGGCCGGGATACGCAGCCAGGGCGACCGCGAAATGCCCATGATGGCGAGCACCATGCCGATGACGATGCCGAGTACTGTCGAGGCGGCCGCCAGGATCAACGTGTTTTTCAGACCGACCGTGATCATGGTCGGCAGGACTTCGGCCATCGCGCCCCAATCGAGGAAGCTGCGGCGAAGGTTTTCAAGCCAGTTCATCAGGCGGCCCCCTGAAGGAAAGGCCGGTCCGACCCACGACGATCGGACCGGAAAGCGGGATTTAGGGCTTCGGGAGATAATCGGCTGGCATCGGCGTGCCGGGGAACCATTTTTCGTGCAGGGTCTTCCAGGTTCCATCCTGCATGGCGGCCTGCAAAGCCTTGTTCAGGGCCTCCCGCAGGGCATCGTTGCCCTTGCGGATGACGAAACCGGCCGGCGCGTCGAAGCTCGGAATGTTCACCGCCACTTTCAGGTCCTCATACCGGCCGGCATAGTCTTTTGCCGCCTCGTAATCGAGGAAATGCGCATCGATCGTGCCGTTGTTCAGTCCGGATACGGCAGAGTTATTGTCCGGGAATTTGACGAGATCGGTGCCCGTGAAGTTCTTCTGTGCATAAATTTCCTGGAGGGTGCCTTGCACGACCCCAAGCCGCTTGCCCTTTAAGCCTTCGGCGCCGGTGATATCCGCGTCCGCGGTGAGCACGGAAAGGTAGCCTGCAAGATAGCCGTCGGAAAAGTCGACTGTTTCCTTGCGCTTCTCTGTCGTTCCGATCGCGGCCGCCGCCACGTCGAATCGGCCGTTGGCGACCGAGGGCATGAGGGCCGAGAAATCCTGCCCGGTGAAGATCACCTGTTCCCTCTCGAAGCCGATCCGCTTGGCCACGTCGAGCAGGAGTTCGATGTCGAAGCCGGTGAAATTGCCGTCAGCAGTTGAGAACGCGTATGGCTTGGCATCACCCATCGTACCGACGCTGATGGTTGTGGGGTCGATCAGACCAAAGGGATTGTCCTGAGCGGCGGCCGGTGCCAGGGCACCTGCCGCAAGGCCAAAGACTATTGCAGCGATGGCCGCGCCCAATCTGGCGAGCGGCACATGCAAGACTTGGAATGAGTTCATCGGTTTTTCTCCTCTGGTGGTGTTTTTGCAATGTTGAAAGGACAAGGCCCTCCCCGGTCGGCCGGATCACCCGCGCGTCCGGTAGCATGCCATCGCATGCCCCTATTAGAAGCTTTGGTTCTTGGAGACCGGTCTCACCCCCGTTGAGACCGGTCTCATTTCTTGTTGCAATTGTTATCTTCGTGTTTGCCAGTCGTCAATATGTCTTGTAAGGCTAGCAATTATGGACCAGAATCCGTCCCGACCCACCTCCGTCACCGTTGCCGACGTCGCGCGTCGGGCCGGCGTCTCGAAGGCGACGGCAGCACGCGTTCTGGGCGGCTACGGAACGGTTAGCGATCGGGTGCGCGAAGCCGTGACCGCCGCCGCCCGTTCGCTCGATTACCGGCCAAACGAGCTTGCCCGAAGCATGACGACGGGCCGATCGGGCACGATCGGCGTCGTGGTCGGCGACATCGAAAACCCGTTCTTCAGCCTGGCCGTGCGGGGCATCACCGACGTCGCCCGGCAAGCGGGCTTTACCGTCATCCTAATAAATTCGGGCGAGGACGTCGTCGCGGAGAAGGCGGCGATCCGTACGCTGCTTGCCAAACGGGTGGACGGCCTGATCGTCTCACCCGCCAAGGAAAGTGAACTTGACCACCTGCAGGAAGTGGCCCGCTCGGGGCGGCCGCTGGCGCTACTCGACCGCGGCAGCGAGGCACTCGACGTCGATACCGTTATCGCCGACGACAGAGACGCTGCCGAGGGCGTCACGCGTAGGCTTCTTGCGCTCGGCCACCGACGCATCGCCTATCTCACCGCCTGCGACACGCCCGATCATCTATTCCGCACGCCGGCCGATATCAATACGGGCTCGGTACGCCGACGTATCGAAGGATTTCTGGCTGTTTGCCGAGAGGCGAGCCTGGCCGAGATGGAAAGGTGGGTGCATGTCGGCGCGTCCTCGCCGGCGCATACGCACCGTATCGCCACCGACATTTTGCGGGCGAGCATGCGTCCGACTGCGATCATAGCCTCCGATAGCTTGATCGGACTCGAGGTCTTCAAGGCAAGCCGCGCGATCGGCCTTGCTATTCCCAGCGACCTGTCGCTCGTCTCGTTTCATGACGCTGACTGGACGTCCGTGACATCGCCGCCTGTCACGGTGGTTAGGCAACCGGTTTACCGATTGGGCGAAAGGGCCGCCCAATTGCTTGTTGAACGCCTCAGCGGGAACGACATGGAAGCCCGCCGGGTCGTTCTGCAAACGGAAATCGTCGAACGCGCCTCGGTCGCTGAAGCGCCGGCGTAATCCTTTCGACGCTTGGCTGGGGAAGTTCCGCTTTCAACGAAGCGCGGAACTCCCCCGGGAGGTTACTCCCGGACCGACTGCTGCAGGCGATCCTTGGCCGCGTCATGCACTTCCAGCGCCGCATCACCGGCCTTGTCGAGGATTTCCTGCCCGGCCTCCATGGCTTGCGCCACGCCGGCATTCGCCCTGGCCGCGAGATTGGACCGCACATCTTCCGCCATTTCGCCTAGTGCCTCGTCCTCGGCCTCGCTGTGGGGCAGCGCCGCCCCGATTGCCGCACCGACGGCAAAGGCGAGCGCTCCGCCGACAAGCGGCTGGTCGCGGAAATGCCTCAAGATAGCGGCGTTGAGCTGCGCGCCCTGTTCTTCGAGTGACCGGCCGGCACCCTGCATGCTGCCGGCGAGAGACCTGCCGGCTCCCGTCACCGAATCGGACATACGGCCCGCTGCGGCGCTCACCTGTCTCCACGTCCGGGACGCCCAGCCGGACGCTTCGTCGAACAGGGCGCCGGTCTCGTCCCTGATATCTTCGATCTGCTTGCCTGCCGCGTCGGTAAAGCCGCGATAGATCTTCCCGGCCGGGTCGACGAAGTGGCCGGCCCGCCGGCCGGCATCGTCCGTCAGGGCGCGGAAGCGGCTGCCGCTTTCATCCGTGAAGTGACTGTAGCGCTCGCCGAAGCTCGCCTCCACCGGCCCCACTCTCCGGACGGAGCCCCTTACGGGTGCAAGCGGGTAATCATCCGCATCGTCATTCCCCTCCCCGTGTCGCGGCGCGCGCGAGGCGGGGTTGGCGATCAGCCAGGCGAGGCTTACCCCCATCAGGGCAACCGGGATCGGGTTTGACTTGAGCGCCACGCCGAGATTGCTCAGATATTCGGATCCGCCGCTCGTTTTTGCATATTCGAGCAGTTCGTCCATTAGTTCTCCCGGCGACATGCGCTCCTGAATTTCGTGGAGCTTTTCCTCGATTCGCTGGCGATCGGCCTCTATTTCGCGCTGCAGTTCGGCAGCGGAGTGGGTGTGTGCGGAATCGTTCATTGCAGTCTCTCCTTCACCACGTTCGCGTCGCGCTGCAGGGAGGCGGCCGTCCGATCGAACTGGATGCTGCTGCCCTTGAGCGCCGAGAGGCCGCGCGAAATCATCACCCAGGCAAGCAAGGCGACAACCACGCCGACGATGGCCGCCGACAACGCATCGGCATTCGCTTCGGTCATGCCCTGAGCCACGAGGAAGGCGCCCAGACCCTGGACGACGGCACTCAGCAGCACGCCGACTGCGCCTATGGCAAAGATTAGCCCGACGAGGAGCGTCTCGAGGCTGCCGACCGCTCGATTGAGGTTCTCGGATGCCTCGGCTTTCGCGAGGTCGATTTCCTTCCGGAAAAGACCGGATATATCCGCCACCAGTCCGGTCATCAGTTCCGTCAGGGGGCGCTCGTCCCGATGATTAGCCATTATAGCGTTCCTTCTCGCTTGATTGACGGGTCCGTCCCGAAGCATCCCGTCCGTCGCGGCGTGGAGGCGAAGCGGTGAGGAACCGACTTGCGGCCAGTCCTGCAATCGCGGCCATGCCGAGGAAGGCGAGTGGCTGCTTTCGGCCGAAATCTTCGACCATTCCGGCGATCTCGCCGAGATTGCGGCCCTCTGCCTTGCGTGCGAAGCCCTGGAGCGACGTGCCGATCTGCTTTGCATAGCGGCCGATGGCCCGTTGATCCGATTGTTCGAGTTCGTTTCCGACCTTCTCGAGTGCGTCAGCAACACCGCTCAACTGGCGTGCTGCCACGTTTTTCTCATCCTCCACGGCGCGGCCGACCGCCGCCTTTGCCTGTTCCGTCTGTTCACTGGCGAACTCTTTGAACTCGTTCATGTCTTCACGCACGGCGTTCTCGAGGCTGCGGTCACCCGCCCCCCCCTGTCCGCGGGTGTCACCGGCTTGCACGCCGCTCACGCGCTCGATGCCTTGCGCGGACGTCAAAGGCCTGCCCAAGGGATCGCCGGACCCGCGGCCGCTTGTGTCATTGGTCATTGTCAATTCCTCCCATGCATAACGGGGATCGTTATCGTCTACGCAATCAAACGAGCCATTTGGAGCCTTGTTCCCTGCAAAGCGCCGCAGGCCTTCCCCTGGCGTGCTTCGCTCGTTCAGGAAGCCTCCCGTTGCAGCCATCTCGCCGCCCGGCGATCAGCGGGGCCGGTTCTCCGGCGACTGTTCGTAAAGTTCCTCGACCTTGCGCTTCTGCGCCTGCTTTTCGGCGCGCGAGAGCGGCCTCTGCTTCAAGATGGCATAGGCGATCGCAGCGCCGAGTATGAAGGCGCCACCGCCGGTGACAAAAAGCCAGAAATAGTTCGTCAACATCGTCGTATCTCCTCAATGCAGCCAACCGTGTCGGCCGCCGAAGGTTCCGGGCGGTCCTGTTTCCGCGGCATGCCCGGGCCCGTGCCGCAGCGCTCATTGCGCCGGAACCGAGTGTCTGCTCGCGGGTTTGACCGACGTCGACGAACCAAGCCAAGGAGGAGATCATGGCCAGGAACAGGAGCTGGAGCCGCGACGTCTACGAGAGCTATCCCGAATCGGACCGGCGCCGGCGCGGCCAAACCTACGAGGACGAGAGGCGCCGCGCCTTGACTGCCGGTCCGCGGCTTACGGACTACGAGAGCTCGGAGTATTTTGCCGGTAACGAGCCGGGCCGCTCCGGCACATATCGCGGCCGCGATGACAGCTGGGAACGGGAACGCGCATACGGTCCAGGTCACTTCGGCGGTGGAGGCTTTTACCGCGACGACGACTATGGCGAGGACTATCCCCGCCTCGGCAGGGGCTACGGGGAGCGCGGCTTTCTCGAACGCGCCAGCGACGAAGTCGCGTCGTGGTTGGGCGACAAGGGCGCCGAGCGTAGACGCGAGATGGACCAGCATCGCGGCAAAGGTCCTAAGGGCTACATCCGTTCGGACACCCGCATCCAGGAAGATGTGAGCGATCGCCTGAGCGACGACGGAATGCTCGACGCCTCCGATATCGCGGTCTCGGTCACCAATGGCGAAGTCCAACTGAGCGGTTTGGTCGATTCCAAATGGGCCAAACGCCGCGCCGAGGACTGCGCCGAGGCCGTCTCCGGCGTGAAGCAAGTCCAGAACAGCCTTCGCATCCGCCCGTCGGGAGGATCACCCGGCTGGAATGCCGGCAACACCGACCGCAACATCGCTTGAGAGGCAGGCATCCAGGGGAACGGCTCTTCCGGGAAAGTGTGCATCGGTCTTCCGTCCAGGAGGGCGCTGGATCAATGGCTAAAGCGGCAGCGACCGGAGGTGGGATCAACGAACAAGGCGCGCCCGACAGTTCATGGCGTGAAAAGTTCCCCATCTGCTCGCATCGAAGACTTCGCAGCCGCCCCGGCGAGCATGTGCACTGCAAGGAACTTTCTTAGGACCATCCGGTTGTAAGAATCGAGAGGCCGCACAACGGCCGATAGGAGCGGTTACCCCCGCGTGACCGACAAAGCTTATGCAAACGGCATTGTTCATCGCGATCCCCGCCCTCCCGCTGGGAGCGGCGCTCGTGCTTCTGTGGTTCGGTCCTCTGTGGCGCCAGCAAGCGAGCCCATGGAACCGCTCGTCCACCTGGTGCCCCGGATCCACCATCCTCGACCGCCAGGCGCCCTGGCGGAGCCTCGATCGGATTTGATGCAGGCGGGCGGCGAATAAGCGTGACCATCGCCGGCATCGCTGAGGCGAACACCGTTCCACTGCAATTGCTCGGCCGACGCCTCGCCGCAGACACATGCCGTTACAAAAGTCCCGCCCGGCCGACACATCGTCAATACACGCGGTCGTTCAAATAACCGCACTGGCATCGAGGACGAGCCTCTGCCAAAGCGGAAAGGATGACCTCTATGAAGAAGACGTCTCGGATCTTGGCGGCCGCGCTGCTGGTCGTTGGAAGCGGATTGGCATTGCAAGCGGCCAAAGCACAACAGGCGGGACTTCACCGCACCGATCTCTTGCAGCACGATCTCGGCCAGCCGGGCCGCGAAACGATCCAGGTGCGCGTCGATTTCGATCCCGGTGCCGTCTCCATCAAGCACTCCCATCCGGGCGAAGAGGTGGCCTATGTGCTCGAAGGCTCGTTGGAATATCAGCTCGAGGGGAGAGCGCCGGTCACGCTCCATGCCGGCGATGCCCTGTTCATTCCGGCCGGGGTGGCTCATCTCGCGAAGAATGTCGGAAGCGGCAAGGCATCGGAACTCGCGACATACATCGTCGAAAAAGGCTCCCCGCTTGTCGTTCCGGCCAAGTGAGCGTCCGTCATGGATGCCGAGAACCGCGGCGCGACAACAAACCGGCGGCTCCGTGCTCCCGCCGGTCTCAACCGCGTGGATAGAGGCGGACATTTCGCCGCGTAAGAAGGGCCGGATCTCTTCAGCGCCGAGCTGCGTGCCGCTTTCCGGTCCTTGCGTTGACCCCCGCATTACGGCACAGGCATGAGCCGGTGAATACTGCTGTCACGGTATTCTCGTTCTGATAAGAAATGGCGGTCAAAGGGGTGTCTTGCCATGGAGCATATCGATCACATCCTGATCGTCGATGACGATCGGGAAATCCGCGAGCTTGTGTCGGCTTACTTGAAGAAGAACGGTTTGCGGGTGACCGCCGTCGCCGACGGGCGGCAGATGCGGACCTTCCTGGAGGCGAATACGGTCGATCTGATCGTTCTCGATCTGATGATGCCGGGCGACGACGGCCTCGTCTTGAGCCGCGAACTGCGTGTCGGCAGACACAAGGCGACGCCCATCGTCATGCTGACCGCCCGCTCGGACGAGATGGACCGCATCATCGGGCTGGAAATGGGCGCCGACGACTATATCGCCAAACCGTTCTCGGCGCGCGAACTGCTCGCCCGCATCAAGGCGGTCCTGCGGCGCGCGCGAATGCTGCCGGCGAACCTGCAGGTCTCGGAGGCGGGTCAGCTGTTGCGTTTCGGCCAATGGAGGCTCGACACGACGGCAAGGCATCTCATCGATGCGGACGGTACTGCGATCGCGCTTAGCGGCGCCGAATACCGGCTGCTGCGCGTCTTCGTCGATCACCCCCAGCGCGTTCTCAACCGCGACCAGCTCCTCAACCTCACACAGGGGCGCGAGGCCGAACTCTTCGACCGATCTATTGATCTCCTGGTCAGCCGGGTTCGCCAGCGGCTCGGCGACGATGCCCGGGAGCCGACCTATATCAAGACCGTCCGCAGCGAAGGCTATGTTTTTTCGGTGCCGGTCGAGATCGTGGAGCCCCGCTGATGGCGGCGCGGTCGATTCTCCATGGTATCCACCTGTGGCCGCGCACACTCAGGGCGCGGCTTTTCGTTATCCTTCTCACCGGCTTGGCAGTCGCCCACGCCATGTCCTTTGCGGTTCTGTTCTCGGAACGCTACATCGCCGCCAGGTCGGTGATGTTCAATACGCTCGAAACCGACGTCGCGACGTCTATCGCCATTCTCGACCGGCTGCCCGCGAGCGAACGCGCCGCCTGGCTGGGCCGGCTCGCTCGCGGATCCTACCGCTTCGTCCTGGGGCCGGGCATGCCCGGCAGTCCCGTGCTCAATGAGGCCGACGCCGAGGTCGCCGACAAGGTCCGGGCTGCCATCGGTGCGAAATATCCGATCGAGGTCGAATCCATCCCCGGCGGCATCCGCCGTCTTCAGGCACATCTTCGCTTGAGCGACGGCGAGCCGCTGACGATAGACGTCACGCCAAGGGGCGTCATGCCGGTTGCCGACTGGCTGCCTTACGTTCTTGTCGCTCAGCTCTCCCTCCTGGTCCTGTGCAGCTGGTTGGCAGTGCGGCAGGCCACCCGCCCGCTCGCGGATCTGGCGAAGGCCGCCGACACGCTCGATCCGAACAGCAAGACGCCGCGCCTCAGCGAGACCGGACCGAGGGAAGTCGCCTATGCGGCGACGGCATTCAATGCGATGCGGGATCGCATCGCGCAGTATCTGGAGGAGCGCGTGCAGATATTGGCCGCGATCTCGCATGACCTGCAAACACCGATCACACGGATGAAACTCCGAGCGGAAATGGCCGAAGCGTCCATCGAGAGAGACAAGCTGATGAGGGATCTGGACGAGGTCGAACGTCTCGTCAGGGAAGGTGTCGCCTATGCACGCAGCGCCCACGGCAAGGACGAAAAGGCTACCCGCATCGATCTCGCCTCGTTCATCGAGAGTTTGGCCTATGATTATCAGGATACCGGCAAGGCCGTCACTTTCGGCAAATTGGCGGACGGCGCGATCTTGACCCGGCCGCACGCCTTGAGACGGATTCTCACCAACCTGATCGACAATGCGCTGAAGTTCGGGGGCAGCGCCGAGATCGAGGTTCAGCGCCGTCCCGAGGGCACAGTGACCATAAACGTCCTCGATCGCGGTCCCGGCATTCCGGAAGACCAGCTCGAAGCGGTTCTGCAGCCCTTCTTCCGCCTGGAGCAATCACGCAGCCGGGATACGGGCGGGACCGGGCTCGGCCTCGCAATCGCCCAACAGCTCGCGACGGTCATCGGCGGCTCCCTGACCTTGCGCAACCGCGACGGCTGCGGCCTTGCCGCGGAGCTTTCCCTGGAGCGTTTCCCTGTTTCATCAAAACAGTGAAACGCTCACCTTTGAAACGACGCACTTCCCGGAAGTGCTCCAAGGGCTGCCTGAGGAGCTATCGACCCCGTCTGATCCGCGAGACGGGCAGCTTACCAAAGGAACGGGGCGGTCTCGACCGCCCCGTTACACATGATCGTTTCAGGCTGCAGTGTCTCAGGCTGGCTGCGGCTCGCCGGACTGCTCCCGGACAATGTAATCGGCGTACCAGATGGGCCAGTCCTCGTCCCGGTGTCCGAGCTGCTTTTCGTACTCGCCGTGGGCTGCTTCGGCGCGGCGGAACGCGGCTGCGAGATCGGCGGCCGAACTGAACGCCGTCGCGTCCGCGTCGACGCGCCCGGGCAATCGAGCGGTGACCTCCTGGAAAAGCCAGCCATTGCCGTCCGGATCGCGGAACGAAGCGTAGGAGCGATAGCTGCGGCGCTCGGGATCAGGGCCGTCGACACGATGCGTTCCGAACAGATACGGTTCGTCGCTCCCGGCATTCACGTCGCCCGCATGGAACACCTCGCTGATATCGACGCCGCGGCCGCGCAACTCCTCGCGGGCGGCCTCGATGTCGGAAACGATGAGGTACAATCCCTGCGCAGAACCCGGTTCCGCATCGGTCACATGCCTTCCGAAGATGACCGAGGCACCCGATCCGGGCGGGGTAAACTGTATCACGCGGTAGTCGTCGGCACCGGCAAAGTCGGCGTCGAGCCTCCAGCCGAGGCTCGCGTAGAATTCCTTTGCGCGATCGACATCCGACACGGGCACGACGATAACTTCGAGCTTCATATCGACCGGCCGGGCTCTTTCGCTATTGATTATGATGGTCATGTCATTCTCCTCTTGTCTGAGGCGCAAGGCGCCATGTGCCTTCTCCGTTGACGATGCGGGACGGAAGCTGCATGCCTCGTCCGACTGTCGAGACACATATGCCGCCCCGCACGTGTATGGGATGTTTCGCAAGGGGCGGAATTTGTAAGCCAATCCGCACGGGACCGCCGGCGGGTACAGTTCGATACGAGGACATTACTCCGCAGGCGAAAGCGATCAGAAACGATCGATGTCGACGACCGCCTGGGCAAAAGCCTGTGGGGCTTCCTGCGGCAGGTTGTGACCGATACCGCCCGAGATCAGCCGGTGTTCGTACTTGCCGGAGAACTTCTTGGCATAGGCCGCGGGCTCCGGATGCGGAGCGCCATTGGCATCGCCTTCCAGGGTGATCGTCGGAACACCTATCACCGGCAGTTCGGCAAGCCGGGCTTCCAGCCCATCATATTTGCGCTCGCCGTCGGCAAGGCCGATCCGCCAGCGGTAATTATTGATGGTGATGTCGACATGATCCGGGTTGTCCAAGGCCTCAGCGCTTCGATTGAAGGTGGCGTCGTCAAAACCCCATTTCGGCGATGCGAGCTGCCAGATGAGCTTCGCGAAGTCCTTCCGGTACTGTTCGTAGCCCGCGCGCCCGCGCGCCGTGGCGAAGTAGAACTGGTACCACCAGGCAAGCTCCGCCTTCGGGGGCAAAGGCTTCTTATTGGTTTCACGGCTGCCGATCAGATAGCCGCTCACCGAAACTAATGCCTTGCAGCGCTCCGGCCAGAGTGCGGCGACGATATTGGCGGTGCGTGCGCCCCAATCGCAGCCGGCGATGACGGCCTTCTCGATGCCGAGCGCATCCATCAGGGCGACGATGTCGGCGGCGATCGCCGCCTGCTGACCGTTGCGCGGTGTGTCGGGGGATAAAAATCGCGTCGTGCCGTAGCCACGCAGATAAGGAACGACCACCCGGTAGCCCGCCTTGGCGAGCAGCGGCGCCACATCGACATAGGTGTGGATGTCATAGGGCCAGCCATGCAGCAGGATGACCACGGGCGCATCGCTCGCGCCCGCCTCGGCATACCCGATGTTGAGGACACCCGCGTCGATCTGCCTGATCTTAGCGAAAGATGTATTCGTCCCCGGCGTTGTCGGCGGAATGCGAGCCTCGCTCGTTGATTTTGCGAGGGCGCCGCGTCCAACGCCGAAATGCGCGGCAGCGACGGTCAGTGCCGCCACTCCCATGAACCGCCGCCGCCGCAGATTGAATTCCCCTGTCATCGAACTTCTCCGGATAGTGTGAACCACAGCCGTGAATTGCGATGGTGATGTATCTCGAATGTGAGCCCGCCCGACCGCAATTGAAAGCCCGTGTACCGTTTCACGGCCGCCGATACAGTAGGCTACAATTCACGCGCGCCAGACCTCACGGCACCGACGCGCGCTCTCCTCTCTTCTTTCATCCGAATGTAAAAACGAAGGCTTCGACGCCGGGATCGAGAAAGCGTATCTCGAACGTCCGTTCCCGCACTTCTCCCGACTGCCTTACGAGCTGATAGAGGCGCGTCTCGCCCACCGTTCCATTGCCGTCGGAATTGATGTCCGAACCGTGATCCGGGCCCGGTGCTGCACCGTCGACTTTCACCTGAAAGCGCACCCTGCCGCCGTTTTTCCCAGGACCGAGGACAAGGTGCAGATCGCGCGCGCTGAACCTGTAGGTGATTGCGCCCCCGGCCCGATTGAGTGTCGCCTGCTCTGCACCAACCGTCCAGTTGCCGGCGAGACTCCATTGATTGAGCCGAGGCTTGCCGGCGGTATAATCGCGCGCCGCATCGGCTGCGACACGCTCCGGCGACACGAAGTTCGAAGCGCGCATGTAGCCGACATAATCCTCGCCCGACTGGAGGTGGGCGAGATCGGGCGCGGCTTCGGCGCCCCTCGCATCCGGCTGCACGAAACCACTGTCGCTCCGGCTATTCCCTGCCGCTTCCGCGAGCAGCTCCTGTATGACGCGCTCCGACCGCGCATAATCGCCCTCACCGAAGTGATGGTGTCTGATCCGCCCTTCTGCATCGATGAAATAGTGCGCCGGCCAGTAGCTGTTACCGAAGGCCCGCCAGATCGCGAAATCGTTGTCGATCGCAACGGGATAGCGGATATCGAAATCCGTCACTGCGCTCTTGACGTTGTCGATGCGCTTTTCGAAGGCGAATTCGGGCGCATGCACGCCGATCACCACCAGCCCCTGGTCCCGGTACTTCTCGGCCCAGGCGCGGACATAGGGGATCGTACGGATGCAATTGATGCAGGAGTAGGTCCAGAAATCGACGAGCACGACCTTGCCGCGCAGCTGTTCCACGCTCAAAGGCTTCGAGTTGACCCACTCGACGGCGCCGTCCAGCGGCGGGAACATGCCTTCCACCGGCAAATCGCTTCGATAGGCCGGTCGCTCGCCGTCGGCGGCCGTTGACGCGCTCGCCCTCTCCTCGACGGGGTCGTCCCGTACACGGTCGAGGAGCGACTGCTCCAGGGCTGCGGTGCTTGCATAGGAGAGGCGCGCAAGCTGCCCCGTATCGAGCCCCAGCGCGATTGCGGCAACGCCGGCAAGTACGGCAATGCCGAGGCCCTGCCGGAGCCGCTCGCCAAGGCCGAGTGAGCGCTTCATCGCCGCAAACACTCTCCCCCCGGCAAGAACGGCCAAGGCGAGCGAAGTCGCCGCGCCGGCAGCATAGGCCGCCAGCAGAAGCGTGGTCTCGACATTCGCACCATGGAGGGCGGCGCCGGTCAGCACCAGGCCCAGAATTGGGCCTGCGCAGGGCGCCCAAAGAAGTCCGGTTGCAACACCGAGAAGGAGAGACGCTCCGACGCTCGGCTGCTGACCGGCCACCCTTTGTGAGAGCCGGCTGCCGAGTGCGACGGCCGGACGAGTGAACAGGGCCGCGGCCCGCGCCGAAAGCAGGGTCACGCCGAAACCGGCGAGCACTGCGATCGCCGCATACCGCCCGGCCACATTCGCGTTCACCGCCCAGTCCCCGCCGAGCGCGGCGAGTGTTGCCACGCCCGAGAATGTGAGAACCATGCCGACGAGCATCGGTAGAACGCTCCTGGCGAAGGGCTGGCCGGCCCGCGAAAACACGAAGGGCAAGACCGGGAGGATGCAGGGGCTGAGGATGGTCAGCACACCTGCAAGATAAGCTATCGTGAAAAGGATCATTTTCGTCCCTCTGCATTGGACCTGCGCCTCTCGCGGCGGCGGTCGCGCTTGACACGCGGAGCATGGGACCAGAGCGAGGTATCCCGATTGTGTCTCGTAGCGAGGGGATCTGTATCGAAGTGCAGAAAGCCTCACGGGCCTTCTGCAGCATCATGCCAGCCGGCAAGGATGACTACTGTAGAAGCTTCAGCAGTTCTCTGGCGGCGGATGTGGACGACGACGGGTTCTGGCCGGTGACCAGCCTGCCGTCCACAACCGTGAAGTCGGCCCAATCCTCAGCCTTCTCGTAGCGCCCGCCGAGGCGCTTCAATTCGTCTTCGACCAGGAAGGGCACGACAGCGGTCAGTTGAACGGCCTCCTCTTCGGAATTGGTGAAGCCCGTGACGCGCCTTCCCTTGACGATGGGCTCGCCGCGATGCGTGACCTGCGTCAGGACGGCCGGGCCGTGGCAGACGGCGGCGACCGGCTTGCCCGCGTCGTAGAAGCCTTCGATAAGGGCGATGGAATTCCTGTCATTGACGAGGTCCCACATCGGACCGTGTCCGCCCGGATAGAACACCGCGTCGTAGTCCTCCTGGTTGACTTCACCGAGCTTCCGAGTATTTGCCAATGCTTCCCTGGCTGCGGGGTCGTCCTTGTAGCGCTCCATCGCTGCAGTCCGGCCGGCTGGCTCATCGCTCTTGGGATCGATCGGCGGCTTGCCGCCCTTGGGCGACGCGATCGTGACCTCCGCCCCGGCGTCCTTGAACACGTAATAGGGCGCAGCAAACTCCTCCAGCCAGAAGCCGGTCGGCTTGCCTGTGTTGCCGAGCCGGTCATGCGAAGTCAGAACCATCAGGATCTTCATGGTCATTCTCCTTCGTTGAAGCGCTTCCAAGCGCAGGATCGCGCGGATACGCAGCCTATTCTCGAGCCGTGACCGTATGTTGGCGAGGCTCTCGCGGACCGCCGGCCAGTACAGCCCTGCCACCATCATTTGCGTATTGCCGTCTTCGGGTGAATACTCGCTATGTGGCAGTCACTGTACCGGGGAACGGCAGAATAATGGACCGCATCGATGCAATGAAAGTTTTCGTCGCCGCGATCGACGAAGGCAGCCTGGCCGGGGCGGCCCGCCGGCTGAAGCGCTCGCCGACGGCGGTGAGTCGCGCCCTGAGCTTCCTGGAAGCGCATGTCGGCGTCGAGCTTCTGCATCGAACCACCCGCACCCTCAAACTGAGTGAAGCAGGCCAACGCTATGCGGCTGCCTGCCGAAGGGTACTAACCGACCTGGAGGAAGCCGACATGCTCGCAGGAGGCGAGCGCTCCGCACCCCGTGGGATGTTGACGATTTCGTCGCCACCAATCCTCGGGGAGGAAATACTTCGTCCCATCCTGGATGATTTCCTCGATCTCTACCCCACCGTTTCTGTCCGGCTTCTTCTCCTCGATCGCTTCGTCAACCTGGTGGACGAAGGCGTCGACATTGCGCTGCGCATCGGCCAACTGGCAGATTCGTCGCTCATCTCCACCCGGCTCGGCGGCGATGTGCGGCGCGTCGTGGTCGCCTCGCCTCGGTACCTCGCCAATCACCCCCGCATCGAAGAACCGGCCGATCTCGCCAGGCACCAGATACTGGCCTTCACCAATTTCGGTCTGGAATCCTGGAGCTTCACACCGGCGAAGGGCTCATCCCTCCCCAGGACGATCCAGTTTAAGCCCAGGTGCATCGTCAACAGCGTGCGCGCTGCCGCCGCTTCGGCGGCTGCCGGGCGCGGCCTGACGAGGCTTTATTCCTATCACGTCGCGGAATATGTGAAGGACGGGCGCCTGGAGATCGTGCTCTCCGACGCCGAGCATCCGCCCCTGCCGGCGCATTTGCTCGCACCGCAGGGCCGAATGTCGGTCCCCAAGGTCCGCGCCTTTGTCGACTTTGCGGCGCCGCGTCTGCGCTCCGAATTTGCGCGCATGGCAGCGGAGGCGGGCACGCTTACCTGATTATGCCGAAATCCGGTCGAGTGTCTGTCAATTGCCGGCAATTCTCCCAAAGATCGCACCGATCTAATTTCGATCGCACCAACGCCGAGGGCGGAGGGCGGACGCAGGAAGCGGCCGCTGCGATCGAGAAAGGATCACATCAATGCGTAACGAACAGAAAGTCGTCGTCATCACCGGCGCCTCGCAAGGCATCGGCGCCGGACTGGTTCGCGCCTATCGTGACCGGAACTACCGCGTCGTCGCGACCTCCCGGTCCATCAAGCCGAGCGCCGATCCGGATATCCATACCGTCGGCGGCGACATCAGCAAGCCGGAGACCGCCGACCGGATCGTGCGCGAGGGGATCGAGCGCTTCGGCCGCATCGACTCTCTGGTGAACAATGCCGGCGTTTTCCTCGCCAAGCCGTTCGTCGAAATGACCCAGGAGGATTACGACCACAATCTCGGGGTGAATGTCGCCGGCTTCTTCCACATCACCCAGCGTGCCGCAGCGGAAATGCTGAAGCAGGGTTCGGGCCATATTGTCAGCATCACCACCAGCCTGGTCGATCAGCCGATGGTCGGCATGCCCTCCGCACTCGCGTCGCTCACCAAAGGTGGCCTGAACGCGGTGACCCGGTCGCTGGCGATGGAGTTTTCCAGGAGCGGCGTCCGCGTCAACGCGGTCTCCCCAGGGGTAATCAAGACCCCGATGCATCCGGCTGAGACGCATTCGACGCTCGCCGGCCTGCACCCGGTCGGCCGGATGGGCGAAATTCGCGACGTCGTGGACGCCGTCCTCTATCTCGAAAATGCGGGATTCATCACCGGCGAGATCCTTCATGTCGACGGCGGTCAGAACGCGGGACGCTGGTAAACGGCATATCGCCCTGCGACGACACACGAACCAGATCCGCAAAGGAGACTGCAATGCCTATCGTCACCGTACAGGTTACCCGCGAGGGAAGCGCACCCGGCCGCAACTCGGTCACCGCCGAGGAGAAGGCCGCGATCATCAGGGGCGTCAGCGAAGTGCTGCTCGATGTCCTGAACAAACCGCTTGAATCCACCTATGTGGTTATCGAGGAGGTCGATCTCGACAACTGGGGCTGGGGTGGCCTCCCGACGGTGCAATACCGCCGGCAGCGCGCCGAGGCGGCACAATTCTGAAACCGGTTCATCTGCCCCGCCGCTCGTGGCACGCTTCACTTTAGAAGCGTGCCGACACATCTAACGGTCATGCCCGGCCGCGATAATTCATGGCGACGACCGACGGCGCCGAAAGCTGTTCGACTTCAAGCGTCAGGCGATCGCGAAGCGGAGACCGGGTGCAAACCGGGTCCGTTGCGCTCGCGTCGCCGGCAAGCGCCATCGCCTGGCAGCGGCACCCACCGAAATCCACCTTCTTGCGCTCGCAGCTCCGACAGAGCTCCGGCATCCAGTCCTCGCCGCGATAGGCATTGAACGCATTGCTCTCGTACCAGATGCTGGAAAGTGATTTTTCGCGCACGTTCTCGAAGGAGAGGCTCGGAATGGTTTCCGCGGCATGGCATGGAAGCACCCGCCCCGACGGAGTGACGTTCAAGCCGACGCGGCCCCAGCCGCCCATGCAGGCCTTCGGATACTTCGAATAATAATCGGCGGGCACATAGTCGATCACCAATAGGCCTTGATATTTCTCGCGTGCTTCGGCGACGGTTCGCGTAGCGCGCTCGACCTGCTCGCGGGTCGGCATGAGAACCTCTTTGTTGCGCTCGGCCCAGCCGTGGAACTGCACGGTGGCGACTTCGATGCGTCGCGCCTTCAGCCGGATCGCCAGCTCGATCATCTCATCGATCTCGCCCATGTTCTGCCTGTGGCAGACGGCGTTCAGCGTCAGCGGTATAGCGGCATCGGTCGCCCAGCCTGCAACCGCCATTTTCCGTTCATAGCCGCCTTTGTACCCGCCGATCCGATCGGCGCTTTCGGGAGAAACCCCCTGGATGGAAAGTTGAATATGGTCGAGCCCCACCTCGGCGAGACTGTTCATTCTCGCTTCCGTCAGTCCCACGCCCGAGGTGATCAGGTTGGTGTAAAGGCCCAGCGAACTCGCCGCCTGCGTCAATTCGACGAGGTCCCGGCGCGCGGCAGGCTCCCCGCCGGACAGGTGCAGATGCAGAACGCCGAGATCGGCGGCTTGCGCGAAGACGCCTGTCCATTCCTCGGTCGACAGTTCTTCCTTGGCTTGCGTCAGGGCGATCGGGTTGGAGCAATAGGGACAGGCGAGCGGGCAGCGATGCGTCAGTTCGGCCAGCATGGCCATCGGTGGGGGAACACGCGGGATGGCGCGCACAATATCGGCTGGTCGGGCGATGGTATCGCTCATTGGACGATCTCCAGCATGCGGCGGACCGAGAGCTCCTGGACGAAAGTCCTGACATCCTCCCCGATCTCTTCGACCGGGGCGTCGAACTTCTCGGCAAAATCGGCGGCGATCCGGTCAAGGTTTCGTTCGCCATCGAGAGCCTGAACGATGGCGACGGCGATGTCGTCCACGGCCATGGCACGCTCCGGAGCCAGAAGCACCGTCTGGCCGCGGACCGGATCCTCATGCAGCCGGACCCCTCGTGCCAGCTTGACGACGCTCGACCCTGAAATCTCGGGCGCGTCGGCCGTCATTCCGCCGCCTCCCGTGCTCTCGGCTCGCGGATCACCCCCTCCCGACCGTCCCAGGCACCCGGCGGAATGCGCCCCGGCGTGACATAGGCGGAATAAAGTGCATCGAGCTGGGCCCAAAGAACATCCGTCTTGAAGGTGAGAGCCTGAGCGGCAGCGTCCTGCTTTTCCCGCGTGTCGGCATGGTCGAGGACATAAGCAAGGCCGAACTCGACATCCCGGGGCGCCTCCGCCAGCCTCTGGCGGAAGTAGGCGAGCGCCGCGTCATCGGCGAAGGCGTAGTGCTCCAGCAGCCCGGCAATGCGCTCCGAGTGGATCTTCGGCGCAAAAAGCTCCGTCAACGAGGAGGCCACCGCCTCGAGGAGCGGCTTCTCACGCACGAAGGAAACATAGGCGTCCACGGCAAACCGGGTCGACGGCAGAACGCCCCTTGCCGAGCCGACATAGGCTGGATCGAGTCCGACGGCCTCGGCCAGACGCAGCCAGCGCCGGATGCCGCCGCCCTCTTCGACGCCGCCGTCGTGATCTTCGATGCGGGAGCGCCAGGCCCGGCGCATATCCGGGTCGTCGCAACGCGACAGAAAGGCCGCATCCTTCATGGGGATGCGGCTCTGGTAATAATAGCGGTTGATCACCCAGGCGCGGACCTGCGTCGTCGTGCAGCCGCCGCCATGGAGCATCGCATGAAACGGATGCTTGTCATGATAGCGCTCCTTGCCGATCTCCAGCAGGCGGGCATGGAAAGCTTGTCTGTCAGTTGCCGTCGTCACAGCCGGACCTCCATGCCGTCATAGCCGATCTCGAAACCGCGGGCCTCGACGCGCTCGCGCTCGGTGCCGGCCCGCCAGATCGGGTTGGTGTTGTTGATATGGACATAGATCTTTCTGCCGATGTTCAAGAGATCGAGCGTCTCGAGACTGCCGCCCTCCCCGTCGATCGGCATGTGGCCCATGCGACGGCCTGTCTTGCGGCCGGTCCCGGTCAGGATCATCTCGTCATCGGAATAGAGCGTGCCGTCGAAGAAGACGGCATCGGCATCGCGCAGGCGCGCGGCGAGGCTGTCCGTCATCACGGCGCAGCCCGGAACATAATAGACCCGCCTCTCGCCGGCCTTCAGTTCGACACCGACCGTGTGCTCGCCCTCGATGCCCAGATCGGGCTCGCCGTCCTCGAGAAAGAGCGGCACCTTGCCCGGAACGGCGAAGAGCCGTGCATCGAGGCCCGACAGCGGAGAGAACGCCTCATCCATTTCAATGGTTTCTCTTGAAACCAGTTCCGGATCGAGGACCTGGAAGACCGGATTGTCGGCGACGATCCGGCCGACCGCGCCGGTCGAAAACAGGGTGAATGCCTGCTTCTCCCGCAAGACGAGAAGTCCTGCCAGATGGTCGATGTCGCCATTCGTCAGCACCACGCTCTCGATGGGGCTGTGACGAAGGCGGCGCGGCTGAAGCGGCCTATTGTTTTGAACCTGCTGGCGGATGTCGGGGGAGGCGTTGAAGACGGCCCAGCTCTCACCGTCGATACTCACCGCGAGCGACGACTGCGTTTGCGGTCTGAGGCCGGAGGCCGGATCGCGCGCCATCGCGCAGTTGCGACAGCCGCAATTCCATTGCGGGAGACCGCCGCCGGCGGCGGCCCCCAAGACGATGATGCGAAGATCGGACGTTTTATTCACCGGGATACCTGATGCCTTACCGATCCTCGTCAAGCTGGCCTTCAGAAGAGGATCGGTTCATCCCCGTCCGCAGGAGCATAGCGGGTGATTTCCATAGCGCAGCTGACTTCGATGAATTTCGGTTTATGCCAGGCCATACTTCCTCCATTCGCCCGTGGGGTCGTTGTGCTCGCTCCCGTTCCGGCAGGCGCCCTTGCGGTCGGGGCGGGCATGAAACCAGGCAGGACCTATAGCAGTCGCTGCCCGGGTCAAGGGCCGGAACGGCAGTCCGCTGCTCCGGCAGAGCCCGGCGGCGCCGTAGCCGGGCTTTTAGGCATCGTAAAGTCTCCTCTTGGGGCGCATAGTAGCAAGCGATGTGGTGCCCCACAATTACGACCTAGGTGTCGGTCGCCGCCGCCTTCCGCCCACATGAAGCTCACCTCTAGCCGAATGCGTTGGCTGGATAAGGCTTGCTGACCACAGGCAGATAGCGCGCTCCGGACGCCAGCACGAACCGCTCGAAAGCCTGCATGGCCGGGGTGGAGGCACGATCCAGGCGCGACACGGTAAACCACTGCCGGCGGATCGGCGTGTCGACCACGTCGAGGATCACGAGCCTGCCGAGCTTTACCTCCTGTTCTATCGTATGGGCCGAGATGAAGGCGATTCCGAGACCGGCGATTACGGCCTGCTTGATCGTCTCGTTCGAGGCGATCTCGGTGCCGAGCTCCTCGAGCTCGTGCGGCGTGTCGCTCAGGAAGATCTCGAGGGAGATACGCGTTCCCGATCCTTTTTCGCGCACCAGGAACTGTTCCTGGGCGATCCGCTCCCGTGAAATCTCCAGCACGCCCGCGAGCGGGTGACCGGCGGGGGCGATGAAGACCAGTGGATGATCGCCGAACACCTGCGCCCGCACCTCGAAATCGCGCGGCGGCCGCCCCATCAGAGCGATGTCGATCTCGTGGTCCCGCAGCTTGGCGATGATCTCGGCCCGGTTGCCGATGAAGAGATTTATCTCCACGGCAGGAACCTGATCGCGAAAGGCGGCAATGAGCTGCGGCGCGAAATATTTCCCGGTCGACACGACGCCGAGGCGCAACCGTCCGGTTCTGAGCCCCTTGATGGCATCTATCGAGTCCTCGAGGGCAATGAGGCTGTCCTCGATCGCCCGCGCCGCTTCGAGAAAGGCAAGGCCGTAAGCCGTCGGCACCATGCCGCCACGCGTGCGGTCGAAGAGCGCAATGCCCGCATCCCGTTCCAGATGCTGGATCTGCAGGGTGAGCGCCGGTCCGGTCAGTCCCAAGGCTTCGGCGGCGAGGTTGATCTTCCCCAACCGGCAAACGGCTTCGACGGTGCGGAGCTGGCGAAAGGTCACGTTGCGCATGGATCAAAGTAAGTAAATTTAACTTATGAAGTCAAATGAATAAATTTTACAAACTCCCCTTTTACGCCATCCTTCCCTCGAAAGCGTGCGGAGGAGACATCATGTCAGGCGCAACTCTCGAAGCATACCTCGCTTCATGCACGGCCCGCGGCGACGACCTTACGCGGGACGTGGCCGCCGTGATCCAGAGGCTGGCTAAGGCCGCTCTCGACATCCGCAAGCTCGTCGGCCAGGGAGCGCTCGGCACCGCTTTCAACGGCACCCACGGCAGCAGCAACACGGATGGCGATCTGCAGAAGGACCTCGACATCCTGTGCGACGACCAGTTCCTGTCGTCGCTGCAAGGCGCCCCCGTCGCATGCTACGCCTCGGAAGAACTGGAAAATCCCGTTCTGCTCGACCCGGCTGCGCGCCTCGCGGTTGCCATCGACCCGCTCGACGGCTCTTCGAACATCGATAACAACGTTTCCATCGGCACGATCTTCTCGGTGCTTCCCGCCGCCAAGGGGCCGGACGTGGACCCCTCCCAGTCCTTCCTGCAACCTGGAAACCGGCAACTGGCGGCGGGCTTCTTCATCTACGGGCCGCAGACCGCTCTGGTGCTGTCGCTCGGCAAGGGGACGGAGATCTTCGTCTTCTCCAGCAGGCTCGGATGTTTCGTCGAGGCCTGCAAGTCGGCCAGCATCCCGGAGCGCGCGCACGAATTTGCCATCAACATGTCGAACTACCGGCACTGGGAAGAAGCCATCCGGCTCTATGTCGACGACTGCCTGGCAGGCTCCGAGGGGCCTCGCGAGCGGGATTTCAACATGCGCTGGATCGCCTCGCTCGTCGCGGAAACCTATCGCATCCTCATCCGCGGCGGGATCTTTCTCTATCCCGCCGACGGCCGGAAGGGATATAGCCAGGGCCGGCTGCGGCTGGTCTACGAGGCGAACCCCATCGCCTTCATCATCGAGAATGCCGGCGGCGCGGCCACCACGTCCATCGACCGCATTCTCGATCTCGTTCCGGAAAATCTGCACCAGCGCGTGCCTCTGGTTTTCGGCTCCCGCCGCGAGGTGGCGCGCATCACCCGCTATCACGTCGACCCGAACATGATTGGCGAACGCGCTCCGCTCTTCGGCAAGCGCGGTCTGTTCCGGGCCTGAGGAGAAAAAATATGTCGGCCAAATACCCCATCATCTCCATCACAGGTTCGTCCGGCGCCGGCACCACGACCGTCAAGGACACTTTCGAGAAGATATTCAAGCGCGAGAACATCTCGGCGTCCTTCATCGAAGGCGATGCCTTTCATCGCTTCGACCGGGAAACCATGCGCAGCAAGATCGCGGAGGAGAAAGCCCGAGGCGTCGACTTCACGCATTTCTCCGCCGAGGCGAACGAACTGGAGATCCTCGAAAGCGTCTTTGCCGAATATGGCCGGCGCGGGGTCGGGCGCACCCGTCACTACGTGCACGACGAGGCCGAGGCCGCGAAATTCGGCTCGGACCCAGGCACGTTCACCGACTGGGAAGAATTCCGCGACAGCGATCTTCTCTTCTACGAGGGGCTGCATGGCTGCGCCGTCACCGACACGGTCAATCTCGCCCAGCATTGCGACCTGAAGATCGGCGTCGTGCCCGTCATCAATCTCGAATGGATCCAGAAGATTCATCGCGACAAGGCGACCCGCGGCTACTCCACCGAGGCCGTGACCGACACCATCCTGCGGCGCATGCCCGACTATGTGAACTATATCTGCCCGCAGTTCTCCCTGACGGACATCAATTTCCAGCGCGTGCCGATCGTCGACACGTCCAATCCCTTCATCGCCCGCTGGATACCGACGCCGGCCGAATCCATCCTGGTCATCCGCTTCGCCAAGCCGCAAAGCATCGATTTCCCCTACCTGCTGTCGATGCTGCACAACAGCTACATGTCGCGCGCCAATTCCATCGTGGTGCCGGGCGACAAGCTCGATCTCGCCATGCAGCTGATCTTCACCCCGCTCATTCACAAGCTGCTCGAGCGCAAGCACCGCATGTCGTGAGGAGGACATCATGAATGTTTCGCAGCAGATCGGACCCCGCGCCGCCGCCTCGGAGCGCAGCATGGCCGATGCCATCCGGTTTCTTTCCATGGACGCCGTCGAGAAGGCCAACTCCGGCCACCCCGGCATGCCGATGGGCATGGCCGACGCGGTGACGGTCCTCTTCAACCGCTTCATCAGGATCGATCCGTCACGCCCCGACTGGCCGGACCGCGACCGATTCGTGCTTTCGGCCGGCCATGGCTCGATGCTGCTCTATTCGCTCCATCACCTCATCGGCTTCGCCGATATGCCGATGGCCGAGCTTTCATCCTTCCGCCAGCTCGGCTCGAAAACGGCCGGCCACCCCGAATACGGCCATGCCCTCGGTATCGAGACCACCACCGGACCGCTGGGCCAGGGGATCTCGACCGCTGTCGGCATGGCGATTGCCGAACAGATGATGGCCGCCCGCTTCGGCAGTGCGCTCTGCAACCACTTCACCTACGTGGTCGCCGGAGACGGCTGTCTGCAGGAGGGGATCAGCCACGAGGCGATCGACCTTGCCGGACATTTGAAATTGCGCAAGCTCATCGTGCTGTGGGACGACAACCGGATATCGATCGACGGCTCCACCGATCTCTCCACCTCGATGAACCAGCTTGCGCGTTTCCGCGCCGCCGGCTGGGATGCGCAAGCCGTCGACGGCCACGACCCCGGCGCGGTGGCAAAAGCGATCGAGCGGGCGCGCCGGACCCGAAAGCCGTCGCTGATCGCCTGCCGCACCCGCATCGGCAAAGGTGCCGCCAGCATGGAAGGCTCGCACAAGACCCACGGCGCGGCGCTCGGCGAAAAGGAGATCGCTGCCACACGCGAAAACCTCGCCTGGCCGCATCCGCCCTTCT
The DNA here is from genome assembly GCF_035610345.1 of Sinorhizobium meliloti. The sequence continues at coordinate 418,406 of NZ_CP141213.1, forward strand.
TCGTTCCATCTGAGATCAAGGCTGCCTGGGAAAAGGTGGCGGCGCGGGGCCGCTCGGCCCGCGAGGCCTGGGAAATCCGCCTCGACTCTTCGCGCTCGAAAAAGCGCTACGAGCAGACCATAGGGCGGCAGCTCGACGGCGAGGTCGGCGATCTGCTTGCAAGATTCCGGGACGCGCATCGTACAAGGGCTACGAAGGTCGCGACGCGTCAGGCCTCGCAGATGGCTCTGGAAGTCATCAACGGCGCCACCGCGTTGACGATCGGCGGCTCGGCGGACCTGACCGGCTCCAACCTGACGCTGACCTCGCAGACCCAGCCCATTTCGTCGGGCAATTTCAAGGGCCGCTACCTGCATTACGGCATCCGCGAGCACGGCATGGCGGCCGCCATGAACGGCATCGCGCTCCATGGCGGCTTCATCCCCTATGGGGGCACTTTCCTGGTCTTTTCCGACTATGCTCGCGGTGCGATGCGCCTTTCGGCCCTCATGGGCCTGCCCGTCATCTATGTGCTGACGCATGATTCCATCGGGCTCGGCGAAGACGGACCGACGCACCAGCCGGTCGAGCATCTGGCCATGCTGCGCGCCACGCCCAACCTCAATGTCTTCCGGCCGGCCGACATCATCGAGACGGCAGAATGCTGGGAGATCGCGCTTGGCGAGAAGAACACGCCGAGCGTCCTCGCCCTTTCGCGGCAGGCCCTGCCGATGCTGCGCCGGACGGACGGGAACGAGAACCTGTCGGCGCTCGGAGCCTATGTCCTGAGGGAAGCGCGCGGCGACCGGGACGTCACGCTTCTTGCCACGGGATCCGAAGTCGAGATTGCCGTAGCCGCAGCGGAGCGCCTGCAGGCCGAAGAAGGCATAGCAGCGGCGGTGGTCTCCATGCCGTGCTGGGAGAAGTTCGAGGCTCAGGACACGGCCTATCACAGGCAGGTCCTCGGAGATGCACCGCGCATCGCCATCGAGGCGGCGGGCCGCCTCGGCTGGGACCGTTGGATGGGCCCCGACAGTGCCTTCGTCGGCATGACGGGCTTTGGTGCCTCGGCACCGGCCGGAGACCTCTACCGCCATTTCGGCATCACCGCCGACCATGTCGTCGCAGAAGCCCTGGAGCTTCTCCGCCGGGCTTACCCGGAAACGCCGCCAGCAGGTGCCCGGACCGGCAATCCGATCGCCCACATCGTCAGATCATCCGAGGAGGCATGACAATGGCCCGCATCACGCTTCGCCAATTGCTCGATCACGCCGCCGAACGCAGCTATGGCGTGCCGGCATTCAACATCAACAACATGGAGCAGGGGCTTGCGATCATGGAGGCGGCGCGCGCCTGCGACGCTCCCGTGATCCTCCAAGTCTCCCGTGGTGCCCGCTCCTACGCGAACGACGTCATGCTCGCCAAGATGATGGAAGCTTTGGAAGAGATGTATCCGGACATTCCGCTCTGCATCCACCAGGATCACGGCAACAATGTCGCGACGTGCCTCACGGCGATCCAGCACGGCTTCACCTCGGTGATGATGGACGGCTCGCTGAAGGAGGATGCCAAGACCCCTGCCGATTACGACTATAACGTCTCGATCACGGCAGAGGTGAGCCGCCTCGCGCACATGGTCGGCGCCTCGGTCGAAGGCGAACTCGGCTGTCTCGGTTCGCTCGAGACCGGCCATGGCGAGGCCGAGGACGGCCACGGCTTCGAAGGCGCGCTCGACCGTTCGCAACTGCTTACCGATCCGGACGAAGCCGCCCGCTTCGTCGCCGAGACCGGCGTCGATGCGCTGGCCGTCGCCATCGGCACCTCGCACGGGGCCTATAAGTTTACCCGCAAGCCGACCGGCGAAGTCCTCGCTATGGACGTGATCGAGAAGATCCATGAGCGGCTGCCGAACACCCATATCGTCATGCACGGCTCCTCCTCCGTACCGCAGGAATGGCAGGACGTTTTCAACGCCCATGGCGGCCAGATGCGCGAGACCTACGGCGTCCCCGTCGAGGAGATCGTCCGTGGCATCCGCTTCGGCGTGCGCAAAGTCAATATCGACACCGACCTGCGCCTTGCCGCAGCCGCTGCCTTTCGCCGCGTCGCCGACACGAGCCGCACCGAATTCGATCCCCGCAAATTCCTGAAAGCCGCCATGGAAGCCATGTCGTCGGTCTGCAAGGCACGTTTCGAGGCCTTCGGCACCGCCGGAAACGCATCCCGCATCAAGGTCGTGCCGATGTCGGAGATGGCCCGCCGCTACGCAAGCGGCTCCCTGAAACCCCAGCCTGCGCGGTCGGAAGCCGCCTGATCGCACCCATTCAGAGGAAAGGACCCCAACCATGAACGCCGACGCAAAGACAGAGATCAAGGGCCGCGAACGTTACAAGGCCGGCGTGCTGAAATACGCCCAGATGGGCTATTGGAACGGAGACTACGAGCCGAAGGACACCGATCTGATCGCGCTCTTCCGCATCACGCCGCAGGACGGCGTCGATCCGATCGAAGCGGCCGCCGCCGTCGCCGGCGAAAGCTCGACGGCCACATGGACAGTCGTCTGGACCGATCGCCTGACGGCCTGCGATCAATACCGCGCCAAGGCCTACCGGGTCGATCCGGTGCCCGGAACGCCGGGGCAATATTTCTGCTATGTCGCCTACGACCTCATCCTCTTCGAGGAGGGGTCTATCGCGAACCTGACCGCATCGATCATCGGCAACGTCTTCTCGTTCAAGCCGCTGAAGGCGGCAAGGCTCGAGGACATGCGCCTGCCTGTCGCCTATGTGAAGACCTTCAGGGGCCCGCCGACCGGCATCGTCGTGGAGCGCGAACGGCTCGACAAGTTCGGCAAGCCGCTGCTGGGTGCCACGACCAAACCGAAGCTCGGCTTGTCGGGCAAGAACTATGGCCGCGTCGTCTATGAGGGGCTGAAGGGCGGGCTCGACTTCATGAAGGACGACGAGAACATCAATTCGCAGCCCTTCATGCATTGGCGCGACCGGTATCTCTACTGCATGGAGGCCGTCAACCACGCTTCCGCCGTCACCGGGGAGGTAAAGGGGCACTATCTCAACATCACTGCCGGCACGATGGAGGAAATGTACCGCCGAGCCGAATTCGCCAAGGAGCTCGGCTCGGTCATCGTCATGGTCGATCTCATCGTCGGCTGGACTGCGATCCAGTCCATATCGGAATGGTGCCGGCAGAACGACATGATCCTGCACATGCACCGGGCCGGTCACGGCACCTATACGCGGCAGAAGAACCACGGCATCTCCTTCCGCGTGATCGCCAAATGGCTGCGGCTCGCCGGTGTCGACCACCTGCATGCGGGCACGGCCGTCGGCAAGCTCGAGGGCGACCCGCCGACGGTGCAGGGCTACTACAATGTCTGCCGCGAAATGAAGAACGAGGTCGACCTTCCGCGCGGTCTGTTCTTCGACCAGGACTGGGCGGACCTCAAGAAGGTCATGCCGGTCGCCTCGGGCGGCATCCATGCCGGCCAGATGCACCAGCTGCTCGATCTTTTCGGCGACGATGTCGTACTGCAATTCGGCGGCGGCACGATCGGTCATCCGATGGGCATCCAGGCAGGGGCCACCGCCAATCGCGTCGCCCTGGAAGCCATGGTGCTTGCCCGCAACGAGGGGCGCGACATCGCCCACGAAGGTCCCGAGATCCTGCGGGCGGCGGCGAAGTGGTGCAAGCCGCTGGAAGCGGCCCTCGATATCTGGGGCAATATCAGCTTCAACTACACCCCGACCGATACGTCGGATTTCGTGCCGAGCGTAACCGCGGCCTGACAGCCACGAGGGCCTGACAGACCCGAACTGACGGACAAGAAGAGAAGGAGAGACGACATGCGTATCACCCAGGGATGCTTCTCGTTCCTGCCGGACCTGACCGATGAGCAGATCACGGCACAGGTGGAATATTGCCTCGGAAAGGCTTGGGCTATCGGCGTCGAATATACCGACGACCCGCACCCCAGAAACACCTATTGGGAAATGTGGGGCAATCCGATGTTCGACCTCAAGGACGCCAAAGGCGTGATGATGGAGCTCGAGGATTGCCGCAAGGCCCACCCGCAGGACTATATCCGTCTCAACGCTTTCGATTCCAGCCGCGGCCTCGAGACGGTGACGATGTCGTTCATCGTCAACCGCCCCGAAAACGAGCCGAGCCTCAGAATGACCCGGACGGAGAGCAACGGCCGCAGCCAGCATTATACGTGGGAAACGCAGCGATAGGAGGAGCGACAATGCTGATGCCGGATGCTCCATCGAACACCGAAAGCCTGCCGACTTCGGTCGACCTCGCTGAGGAATACCAAGCCTCCGGCGTCGCCGAGATCCTTGACGAACTGGACCGGGAACTCGTGGGCTTGAAACCCGTGAAGCAGCGTATCCGCGAGACGGCGGCGCTGCTTCTCGTCGAGCGGGCGCGCCGTGCAATGGGCCTCAGCCATGAGCCGCCGTCGCTGCATATGAGCTTCACCGGCAATCCCGGCACCGGCAAGACCACGGTGGCGCTGCGGATGGCCAACCTGCTGCACAGGCTCGGCTATATCCGCAAGGGCCATCTGGTCTCGGTGACGCGCGACGACCTGGTCGGCCAATATATCGGCCACACCGCACCCAAGACCAAGGAGATCCTGAAGAAGGCAATGGGGGGCGTGCTTTTCATCGACGAGGCCTATTACCTCTACCGTCCCGACAACGAACGCGATTACGGCCAGGAGGCAATCGAGATCCTGCTGCAGGTGATGGAGAACAATCGCGACGACCTGGTCGTGATCCTCGCCGGCTACGCCGACCGCATGGACCGGTTTTTCGAGAGCAATCCCGGCTTCCGATCCCGGATCGCCCATCACATAGACTTCCCCGACTATGATAACGGGGAGCTTCTATCGATCGCCGAGAGCATGCTCAGCCGGCAGGGGTACCGCTTCGACAGCAAGGCGTCTGCGGTGATGAGCGACTACATCGCGCGCCGCCGTCGGCAGCCGCATTTCGCCAATGCGCGTTCCATCCGAAATGCGCTCGACCGGGCCCGGCTGCGGCAGGCGAACCGCCTTTTCGAGGAAAGCGCCGGACCGGTCGATGCCGAACAGCTGTCGACCATCACTGCTCGTGACATCGCCGCGAGCCGCGTGTTCACCACGGTCGAACCCAGTCATACGGAGACATCGCCATGAATGAGAAGACCATCATAGCGCCTTCGGTTCTGTCGGCCGATTTCTCACGGCTCGGCGAAGAGGTCGAGGCCGTGTGCCGGGCCGGTGCGGACTGGATCCATCTCGACGTGATGGACGGCCATTTCGTGCCCAACATCACCTTCGGTCCCCCGGTCATCAAGGCGCTGCGGGACCGCACGGACAAGGTGTTCGACTGCCATCTGATGATCGCACCGCCCACGCCCTATCTCGGCGCCTTCGCCTGTGCCGGCTGCGACATCATCACCGTGCATGCGGAGGCGACGACGCATCTCGATCGCTCGCTGCAGGCCATCCGCGACGTCGGCTGCAAGGCGGGCGTATCGCTCAATCCCTCCACGCCGGAGAGCGTCATCGAATATGTGCTGGACCGGCTGGACCTCGTCCTCCTGATGACGGTCAATCCGGGCTTCGGCGGTCAGGATTTCATTCCGGCCGTGGTCGACAAGGTGCGGCGGGTGAAGGCGATGATCGGCGGCCGTCCGATCCACATAGAGATCGACGGCGGCGTGACCCCGGAGACCACACCGCTGGTTGCCGCCGCCGGCGCCGATGTGCTGGTTGCCGGCTCGGCGGTATTCAAAGGCGGCAGCGAGGAGCACTACGCCAGGAACATCGCGGCCATCCGCTCCGCCTCCGATGGCGCTATCAGGAAGGCAGCGTGAGCCATGGCCGCTACACCACCCCTTTGTGATTTCGGCTGGGCAGCGATCGACGCCACGCTTCCCGGCGTCGATGGCTTCACCCGCACCATATTCGGCCAGGCCGGCCCGAAAGGGCTGGTCGTTGCCTTCATATGCAATCACTGCCCCTATGTGAAAGCGGTCATCGGCCGGATCGTCCGGGACGCCATCGACCTCAGGGCTCACGGGATCGGCTTCGTGGCTGTTAACTCCAACGACGCCGGCAATTACCCGCAGGACTCGTTCGAAAACATGAAGCGCTTCGCTTCGCAAAACGCCCTGCCCTTTCCCTACCTCCACGACGAGGACCAATCCGTCGCCAAAGCCTACCGCGCCGTCTGCACGCCCGACTTCTTCGGCTTCAACAAGGACATGAAGCTGCAATATCGCGGGCGGCTGGACGCATCGCGCAAGGAGATCGGCCCCGCCGATCTGCGACGCGATCTCTACGAGGCCATGGTCATGGTCGCGCTGTTCGGCAAGGGCCCGGCCGAGCAGCAGCCTTCCATAGGGTGTACCATCAAATGGAAGATTTCGGCTTTTCAGGTTTGATGGAACCACCCACCATCGCGCCACGCGCCTTCTGACATGCCCCGAAGCACGGACAGCCAACCAAAGGCTTGCCGCTCGTCTTCACTGACCGCACGAACTCTGGCGAGGAACTGCATCGGTCCCTCCTTTCACCTCATCTTCTGTGCTTGGCACGGAGATCCAGCAGCGCCGCGTCTGCGGCGCGCGCAAGAGTTCTTTCAGTCCAAGGACTTGGTCTGGCTGGATTCCTGTGACAAGCACAGGAATGAGCAACTGTGTTTTTAGCTGTGTGCCGGATTCCATGGCTGGTTGCTGCGCAGCATGGCGCTGAGGATAGTCAGGATCTTGCGAGCGACGGCGATGAGCGCGACCTTCGGCTTCTTTCCAGCGTCGCACAGGCGTTGATGAAAGGCTTTAAGGACGGGATTGCAGCGGCAGGCGGTCAGGGCCGCCATGTAGAGCATGCCACGCACCTCGGAACGGCCGCCCCAGATGCTGCGCCGACCTCGGAAGACGCCGGTGTCGTGGTCGTAGGGCGCCAGACCGGCAAGCGCGGCGATTTCGCGCCTTGACGCCTGGCCGAGCTCCGGAGCCAGCGCCAGCAGCGTGTGGCTGAGCACCGGGCCAGCGCCCTTGAAGGATTGGATCAGTCGCCAGTTGCACATCGCTGGCGACGAGTTCGGCAAGCCGCTTGTCAATCAACAGGATGTTGGCCTCGATGCTGCGCAGGCGGCGGGCAAAGAGGCGCCGGACCATCGCGTCACGCAGCTGGTCAAGCTGATTGGAAAGGCTGACCTTGTCCTCGGTGAGCTGCCGGCGGGCGCTGACCAGCTCGGCGAGCTGTTCGCGCAACGGATCGACGCGCATTTCCCGCGTCGGCATGTCGGCGGTGTAGCGAGCGATCACGACCGCGTCGAGGCGGTCGTTCTTGGCCAAGCGACCGAGGGCGCGGGCGAAGTGGCGCAGCTTGTGCGGGTTGACATTGCGGACCGGCAGGCCGGCCTTGCGCAGCGCCTGTTTCGCCCCGCGCTCGTAGCCGCCGCTCGGCTCCAGGCCGACCGCTCGCACCCGCCGACCCCGCAGCCGCTGCAAAAGCAGCGCCCAGCCGGCCGAGTCGTTGTCGACGCGAAAACTCTCTCCCGTTTCCAGAACGGCGACGTCCAGCCACCCTTTGGCGACATCGATACCGACCACCAGACCCTTTTCAGCCATCTCTTTCATCCCTTCCTTGCGGTGCGGGGGCTTGCCCCTTGCAACTGTTCGGGTTCAAAAAGAAAGGCGGTCGGGCCCCAGCTCATTCACGGTATCGGCACCTGAGGGGCGACGGGCTCTCGGCCGCCGCCACGGACGGGAGGCGATCGCCTCCCGTCCGTGGCGGCAACACAATCGCTGATTCGCTACACACAAGGGGCCGGGGATGTGCGGCAAATGCGGACGCGGAAACGCCTCAGCCCCCGCCCGTCGAAATGCCTCTGCAATAAGAGGCGACGGGCGGGGTCCGAGGGAGGAGACGGTCGGCTGGTGGAGCGGAGTCCCCAATGTTCAACAGGTCAGGCCGGCAGGGCGCCGGTCTGTTTGGCGATATGCGTGGCGATCGCGTCCATCAGCGGCGGAGACAGACAATCATAGGGCTGCAGGCCGAGCTCGGTCAGCCTTGCGCGTATCTCCGGCATGCTCTCCGGGTTCACACCGCTTTCGATGATCGAAGAAACGAAGGCCGCGAATTCGGGCGGCGACCAGCCCGTTTCGTCGCTGAGTTCGGTATGGACGAAATCGAGGCCGTAGAAGGGATGCTTGGTGTTTTCGATCCGGCCATACATGTGCGTGCCGCAATCGCGGCAGGCGTAACGCTGGATCGTCGCGCTCGGATCGACGACCTGCAGTTTCTCCGCACCTGAGGTGACGTTCACGTTGTCGCGGCCGACGACGGCGATCTGGGCGAAGATCGCACCCTCGGGCTTCCAGCATTTGGTGCAGCCGCAAGCATGATTGTGCGCCGTCTGCGAGCCGATCCGCACGGTCACCGGATTTGTGGCGCATTTGCATTTCAGCGTACCGCCGGCAAAGCCCGGACTGGCAGGCGGAAAGCCGTTGTCGATGGACGGATGTAGCTTGAGCATTGGTTCCTCCTCGGCTTTGAACGTCCTTCGTTCACAAGCAGGATCAGTTGAAATGCGGCTCGCGGCAATATAGCGGAAAGTGTCGGTTTTCGGCGCCGAACACCCCAGCAAGGGCAGGGCTCAGCCTTTCGACCGGAGCATGGCGCGGGCCGGATTATAGCCCCAAAGGGCGGCGAGCATGAACAGGACGAAGCACGCGCCGACCCAGACGAGCGCCGTCAGGTTGAGTTCGCCGTAAAGCGCGAAGCGTATCAGTTCGACCGCGTAGGTAAACGGATTGAGGGCGCAGATGTCGCGCAACAGCGGCGAACTTTCGGCCATCTTCCAGAGCGGATAAAGTGCCGAGGATAGGAAGAACATCGGAAAGATCACGAAGTTCATGACGCCGGCAAAGTTCTCGAGTTGCCGGACGGTCGAGGATATCAGCAGGCCGAAGGCACCGAGCATCAATCCGCTGATGAGGAGGGCGGGCAGCACGGCGACATAGCCGAGGGGCGGCACGGTGATGCCGGTCAGCGCAGCGATGGCCAGGAACACCGCCACCTGCAGGATGGAGACGATCACACCGGCGAGAAGCTTCGAGAACAGCAGCCACCAGCGCGGCAGGGGCGAGGTCAGCAGGAGGCGCATGGATCCCATCTCCTGGTCATAGACCAGCGCCAGCGACGATTGCATGCCGTTGAAGAGCTGGATCATGCCGCAGAGCCCCGGAAGGATATAGACCTCATAGGTGATATAGGTCTGGTAGGGCGGGATGATCGACACGCCGAGCGCCGCGCGGAAGCCGGCGGCAAAGACGATCAGCCAGACGAGCGGGCGGACGAGTGCCGCCAGAAACCGCCCGCGCTGGCGGACGAAGCGCAGGTTTTCGCGGGTGACGATTGCGCAAAGCGCGACCAGCCATGCCTTCATGCCGAAACCTCCCGGTTCTCGGCCGTCATCGACAGGAACGCCTTGGCGAGCCCCTGCCCGCCCGCAAGTTCCGCGGCGGTGCCGTCGCTCAGCACCTTGCCGCGATGCAGAACGACGACCTGATCCTCCGGCCGGATCTCGTCGACCAGATGGGTCGCCCAGAGGACCGCAAGGCCGCTCGCGGCAAGCAGATGCACATGATCGGTGATCGCCTGCCGGGAGGCAGCGTCCAGTCCGACGGTCGGCTCGTCGAGCAGCAATATCTGCGGCTTGTGGATCAAGGCCCGCGCGATCTCCATGCGCCGCCGGTGACCGCCGTTGAGCGCACGCACCTGCTCGTCGGCCCGCTCGGCCATGCCGAGCTGTGTCAGCGCCGCTTCGATCGCCGCAGCGGCCTGCCGCCCCGACAAACCATGAAGCCCGGCGAAATAGCGCAGGTTTCGGCGCACCGACATGTCGAGATCGAGCGTAGGTTGCTGGAACACCACTCCGATGCGCGCGAGCGCCGCACGCGGCTCGCGCGCAATGTCGAAGCCGGCCACGCCGATCGTGCCGGCCCTTGTCGCGAGCAGCCGCGTCAGAAGAGCGAACAGCGTCGATTTGCCGGCGCCGTTCGGCCCGAGCAGCGCGCAGAACCGACCGGTCGTGACGGAGAAGCTGACATCGTCCAGCGCCCGTGACTTTCCGTAGCTGTAGCTGACATGGCTGATGTCGAGCCCGATCATGATGCCCTTCCCGGCGCGGCCGCAAACTCTTCTATAATCGTCGCCGGTTTCCCGGCAAGGCGGAGGCAGCGCCGGGCAAGCCGCCGCGCCTCGGCTTCCGAATGGGTCACGAGAATGACGGCAGGTGCGGTTTCCGCGATCAGCGCCTCGGTCAGGGCCAGCATGTCCTCGGCCATCGCAGGATCGAGCGACACATAGGGCTCGTCCAGGACGAGAAGCTCCGGCCGACCGGCAAAGGCGCGCGCCAGCGCCAGCCGCCGCTGCTGGCCGAGCGACAGCTGGCCGGGAAAGAGCGCGGCCCTGTCGGCGATGCCGGTCCGCTCCAGCGCTGAGAGTGCAGCTTGCATCCCGAGCTGCGGATGCACCAATGTCAGGTTCTCGATGACGCTTCTCCAGGGCAGAAGAACAGGCTCCTGGAAAACCATGGCAATGTTTTCCGGCCGGGTGATCTCGCCGTCGAAAGCGGTGTCGATGCCGGCGACGAGCCGAAGCAGCGTCGATTTGCCGATGCCCGACGGACCGAGGATGGCGACCGTCTCGCCGATCTCCATCTCGAAGCGGATGTCGCGCAGGACCTCCTCTTCGCCGAATGCCTTTCGTCTGACATCGATCCTGATCACGCCGTCCTCCAGCGCCGCACCCGGCGTTCGGCCGGCTGCAGGAAGAAAGCCTCCACCAGCAGCATCACGCCGATGAAGGAAAGCGCATAGACCAGCACCATGGCAACGTTGAAAAGCTGGAAATAGAAATGGATCTGGAACCCTATCCCGCTGGAGCGGCCGAGAAACTCGACCACCAGCACGATCTTCCATATCACCGCAATGCCGGATCGGGCGGCAGCGGCAATGAAAGGCGCAAGCTGCGGCATGATCACGTGTCGCAGCCGCGCCAGCGGACGCATGCGGTAAACCGCCGCCATGGAGTCGAGATCCGGGTCAAGCGCCCGCGCGCCCTCGCGCAGAAGCGTTGCGACATTCGGGATCTTGTTGAGCACGACGGCGGTGATGGCGGCCGTCTCGTTGAGACCGATCCAGATGTAGCACAACACGATGAGCACCAGTGCCGGCAGATTGAGAAACACGACGAGCCATGGGTCGAGCCATCGATCGACCGCGGCAACGCGCCCCATCAGAAAGCCGATCGCCACGCCGATCACCATGGCCGGCACGAATGCGCAGATCACGCGCCAGAGCGTCATGCCCAGGTGATAGGGCAAGGCGCCGGAACTGACCGCTTGCACGAAGGGTGCCCAGAGCGTCCAGGGCTGGGGCAGGACCGACGCGTCATCCGTGAAGCCGGCGGCCGCTATCCACAAGAGCAACAGCAGCCCCAGCGACAATGCGCGCACCAAGGCAGGATGTTGCAGCGTTCTATTCAAGGTGCAGGAACAATCCACTAGGCAGGCTTGTCGCCTTGCCGACGAGCTCTTCTCCACCAAGTTCCGCCATCAGCCCCAGAAAACGGTCGGCGGCCGCCTCGTCGATCGGCTTGCCGCTTGGAATGCCGGCGCGATAGCCATCGCGTAGCGCAATGAATTCAGCGTCGTCGGCCGCATTCATCTTGTCCCGCAATTCCTCCCACACCTCGTCGTTCTCGCGCAGCAGATCCTTGGCTGCGCGCGAGGCCTTGTAAAGCCCCTTCACGATTTCCGGATGGGTCGCGGCATATTCGCCCTTCAACACGTAGCCGAGGAGCGGCGTATCGGGATCGAGCTTGAGCGCCGCCGCCGCATCCGAGACGGAGACCAGTTCATGCATGCCCTTGGCCCTCATCTTCGCGAGGAAGTGCCAGAAATTGATGGTACCCGCCGTCTCGCCGGCAAGCGCCGACTTGAAGATCAATGGCGGAGCGCCGAACACCTGCTCGGTTTCGGCTGCGAGATCCATGCCATGCTGCTGCTTGGCATAGGCGCGCAGGATCAGCCAGCTCTTGTCGAGCGGACCTCCGGCAATGCCGATCTTCTCGCCGGCAAGGTCCGGCAGCGCCTTGATGCCGCTTTCATCCTTGACCATCAGGCCGCCGACCGCGCGCGAATAGGGGATGAAGACATAATCCTTGCCGGAGGCACGCTGGTTGGCCACCCAGATCCAGTCGGCCACCATCGTGTCGGCCTCGCCGCCCTCGAAGGCGACGCGCGTCGCGCCGTTGTCCGCATAGTCCTGCACGGCCAGTTCGAAGCCGTTCTTGCGGTCGAATTCGTGGGTCTTGATTGTCGAGATTTCCCAGTTGACGGTTCCCGATGCCAGCATGGCCGCCCGCAATTGCGGCAACTCGTCGGCCGAGGCCGCAGCCGGTCCGAATGCGAACAGGCAAGCGGCCATGAACAGTCGAATAACTTTCATCTCTTCCTCCCCGGAACCGCCGCCTTCGGGCACCCTGTCCCGCGGACTTTCTCGGGCACCGTTTCACTGTATGGAAATCGATACTTTCTGGCTGTCGCCGGAGGATTCCGGAATCTTCACTTCGTAGCTGCCCGGCTTGACGGCGATGAAAGACAGCGTTGCAGTCCCGGCCTCGTCGAATTCCAGGCTGTCGATCGCCATTGGGCGCACCTCGATGCCGTTGACGACGATCTCGTTCATCCAGATCGCACGGAAGAACGGCGCACCGGTGATCGCCAGCTCCGCCGATCCGTCCGCCGTGATCTGCATTTCGTAGTATGCGCCCGACTGGAGCGTAATGGCACCCTTGCCGAGCGGCTTTCCGGACGCAAGCGTGATCTCGATCGGCTCTCCCCGATTGCATTTGGCCAGCAGCCCGGCAAAGCCGAGGTCGCTGCAAAGCGGCGCGGCAACGGCCGGACTCGCCAGAAAGAGCGCGGCGAGCGCCGCAAGAACCGATTTATGCACGATGAATCCTCCCCATTGGTATTTGCCCATTGCTCCGCTTCAATCCGGCGCGACTACGACGCCCCAGGGCTGCTCGCCCACCTGAACCGAGCGGATCACCTTTTCCGCCTTCACGTCGATTATGCTGATGTCATTGGAATTGCCATTGGTGGTGATCAGGAATTCCTCGCCCGGCGTGAATGCCATCTGCCAGACCCGCTGCCCGACGAGCAGATAGTCGAGCACTTCGTCCGTCGCTCCGTCGATCACTGCAACCCGGTTTGCGGGTCCAAGCGCCACAAAGATGCGCGAGCCGTCCTTGGTGGCCTTGACGCCGACCGGCTGCAGCCATTCCGGCAGGACGCCCGGGACTTCGAACGTGATCTTCTTGGTGATTTTCGGCTCGGCCGCCGACACGTCGATCACCGAAACGGTACCCCCGATCTCGGCGCTGACGTAGAGCTTCTTGCCGTCTGCCGTGAACTCCGCATAACGCGGCCTCTGATCCACCAGCACGTTGTGCACGATCTTGTAGGTCGAGGCGTCGATGAAATGCGCCATATTGGTGGTTTCGGACGTATTGATGATCGTCTTGGCATCCGGGCTGACCGCGACGCCTTCCGGCTCGACCCCGACCGGCACCTCAGCCAGTACCTGACGCGTCTTGACATCGACGACGGTCACGAGATTGTCGTCCTCATTGGCGATGTAGAGCGGATTGCCGGAAGGATCGAGGGCGAAAAGTTCCGGATCCGGACCCGACGGCAGCGTGTGCAGTTCCCTATAGGTCTCGGGATCGAAGACCCTGACGGTGTCGTCATCCGACGCGCAGACGTAGAGTTCCTTGCCGTCCGGACTGATGGTGATGCCGCGCGGCCTGTTTCCGGCCGGAAACGTGGCGATCACTTCCCAGCTTTCACTGTCGAGCACGGTTATGTTGTTGCCGCGCTCGTTGCTCACGAAGACCTTGTTGGCCTCGGCCGAACCGGCAGACAGCAGAACGGCGGACACAATCGCCAGTGCGGGTCTGAGCATCTTATCCTCCAAATGCGTGACAGGCTGTCTCGGGCGCATCGATGCCCAGCGTGTCGAGCGGCGAATGCTGGTGCAGGTAACCGTCCTGCGGCGATACGGAAACGGTCACCCGGCCCTCGGTCAAAAGGACCGGCTGCCGCAACTGCCCGTTCCAGGTGCGGAAGGTCAATTTCTGGCCCTTGAACGCAGCCAGTTCGAAATCCTTGGAAAGGGCGTAGGCCCGCACGCTCCCCGGGTCGGCCTTGCCGGACCGCGTCACCGCCTCTCCGATCACGCGCATTGCAAGCCATGCCTGGTAATCTTCCTCGCGCATGTAGCGGCCGGTGAGCTTTTCGAAGCGGCGCTGGAACTGGGTCGCACCCCAGGCCTCGTGGGCGGGATGCCAGGAGACCGGACGCAGGCCCGCAGAGCCCGCAACCGGCCTCGGATCCCAGCTGTGATAGGGCAGATAGGGCGCGAAAACGCCAGCCTCGTCGGCCGCGACGATCACGTCATATTCCTCGGCCTCCTGGGTGAAGACCGGAATCTGCTTTTGCACCAAGACATGACCGGTATCCGTGCGCCGGCTGCCGCCGGTGTCGACGAACTCCCGCTCCTCGACGATCTCAGCACCGAACTTGGCGGCCGATTTGCGGTAGCTGTCGGCAAGCAGCTTGTCTTCGGGATGCGAGCCGTGGATCAGCAGGATACGCGGCCATTTCTTCCACATGAGAAACTGAACGATGCTGTCGCTGAGCATCGAACGGCTCGGCGAGACGTGCAGCAGATTGGCCCGGCAATCGGCATCGCGCAGCCCGTCGTCGCGAGCGCCCGCATTGAAAAGCAGCACGTCCGGTCCGGATTTGTCCGAGAGCGCCTTCAGTACCTCGCCTTCTGCGATCACCGCGATGAGGCCGATGCCTTCCGCCTTCAGCCCATCGAGCGCCGCCTCCGCCTCTTCCGGCGCAACCGCCTGCGTTTTCACGGTGTAGTCCATGCCGGTGAAGGCGCCGGTGGTCCGGTTGTCCTCGTTGCCAAGCATGGCGCCGGCAAAGCCCAGATCGGCGGGCGGCGCATCGAGCCGCGAGATCGGCGGACCGACGACACGATCGATCCGCAGCACAGCCGTCTTCACCTCCGCCGCCTGCACGGGAGACGTAACCAACACCGTCACCCAGAAAACGACAAGCAAAAGCGATAGGTTAGGCATTGCCGGAACGACCTCCCAATCTCCCTGACACTCCCTCGGAGATGGAGACTAACAGCGCAGTAGGTGTGGCAAAACCGATACTTAAGGAGCGTAGTTTAGCGACATGCGTGTGCTAGGCTGGATGTCATGCGGCACATCCTGACAGTCGTTGTCTCGATCCTTGTTCTGGCCCTGTCGCCGGCGCTCGCTCGTGCTGCGCTGGACAAGCCGCTGGCGCCGGGGGCCAAGGTCGCATTCCTCGGCATGACATTCATCGATCTGTCGACGGAGGGGGCCTATAACGGAGTGCGCGCCGACGAGACCGCGCGGCTCGAGCTCATGGAAAACGCGGCGCGCGACCGCTTCGTTCAGGAAGGCTTCGTCATTCTCACGAACGAGTCAGTGGCAGCCGAACTCGCCAGCACGGTCAATCCGGCCGACTGCAACGGCTGCGACCTGAGTATGGGCAAGCGGCTCGGCGCCGACTATGTGCTGGTCGGCGAAGTGCGTAAGATCTCCAACCTTATCCTGTCGGTGGAGCTCGTACTGCGCGACGTGAACTCCGGCGAGATGCTGCGCGGCCTTGCCGTCGACATCCGCTCGAACACCGACGACAGCTGGCTGCGCGGCATCCGCTACATCCTGAAAAACCACTTCTTCAAATCCTGAAGGATGCCCGATTAAGGCCTTTTGAGATTCGGGATACCCGTCGCCTGTTTGAGCGCTCGTCACAGGGATGACGCGAAGAGGAGAGATTGCAGTCCTCCGATACGTTCCCTCGTTTCACCGGCCGCCGGGCTCCGGCTCGATGCGCTCCGTGGGGTAGCCGGCCGCTGTCCAGCCATCGGTGCCCTGCGGATACCAGAAGACGTGGGTGTAGCCGTATTCGAGGGCGCGCTTTCCGGCATTCCAGGACATCCAGCAGCCGTCGAGGCAAAAGAACAGCACCGGCCGGCTTTTGTCGCCACCGGTCGCCTTTTCCAGGCCGGCGCGAAAATAGGCGTGCATGACGTCGGCCAGCCGGCCATAGCCGACATTCGGCAGCCATAAGGCAGATGGAATGGACAGCCGCGGCTTCTCGTTCCAGACCGTTCCCTCGGGCAGGTTGGCGGGCTTCGGCGGCTGCGGCAGGACGTCGATGAAGGCCACCTGACCGGTTTTCCACAATGCATGGGCGGCTTCGGTCGACACGACGGTCGCGCCGGAAAGCGTCGCCGGCACCTCGGCGCGGTATTCGCTCTCCCGGTAGCCCGCAGGCTCCTCGGCCGCCGCCGCCGGGAAGGCGGCAAACAGGAGCAGGACCAGCGAATGGAGCCACTGGCGGGTCATTGCTGCGCCTCGAGCGGGCCGGTTCCCATGTCGTTCAGGAGCGGCACGCCGGCCTCGGCGAGGATCGCGTTGATCTCGGACTGATTGCGACGAATGAGGGAATTGAGCTTGCGCTCCCAGACCTTCTCGCCTTGCCGCACGCCCATGGTGATGCGGTAGAAGAGCCTTGGCGGGGTGGTCTCCGACAGGAGCGGAGTTGCCTTCAGCTTCGGGTGGCTTGCCTTGACGAGCGGCCCGCCGATCGGCCCCCAGAGGATGGCTGCGTCGAGGGCGCCGGATTCCAGGTCGGCGAGCATGTCGTCGGCCGGATCCTCATAGCGCCGGTCGACCATCAGATGATATCCCTTCGCCTTGGGCAGCAGTCCGTTTCTCGCCATATGGGTCGCCGGCGGCGTTCCCGCGACGATGCCGATCCGCTTGTCCTTGAGAAGAGGGTCGGCAAGCGTCGTGACGCCGCCCAGCGGACCTTCCGAGGCAACGATCAGCACATAGGACGAGGTATAATAATGGTTGGTGTTCAGGACCAGCTCGTCGCCCTGGGCGAAACCGATGACCACATCGCAGGCATTGGCCTGCAGGGTCTTGCGCACGAAGCCGGTCGCCATCGGAAACCAGGTGTACTCCACCGGCAACCCGAGCTTGGACGCCATCAGCTCGGCGATCCTGTTCTCGTATCCCTTACCCGACCGATCGGACATCGGCAGATTGGCCGGATCGGCACAGACCCGAAAAGCCGTCTTCGACACCAGGTCCGATGTCTGCGCTACCGCCGGCTGAGAGCCGGCGGCCGCCAGCAACAGAGCGCCGGCGCCTGCCAGAAGGCTACTCGTGACCGAGACAAGCCGTTTCAGCTTCCTTGATCGCATCGGATTTCGCTTCCTTCTTGGCCGGACGTCCGCGCGGCAGCGCATCGGCTCCGCGCGCTTTCAGATAGACGTAGATGTCGTCGAGATAACACATCACGTTGACGTTCTCGCCGAAGGCAGGCATCACCGAGTTCTCGGCAGCGTTCACCTTCTTGCGCCCGTTCGTGACGACATCGACGAAAGCGTAGTAGTCCATGTTTATCGCGGAGGTCTTCAAAGCCGGCGCATAGCTCGACCCCTCGCCCTCCGGGCCATGACAGACGTGACATTCCGAGTGATAGCGGCGAAAGCCCGAATAGGTGAGCCAGTCGACCGTGCCGTCCTCGGCGATCTTGAAAGTGGGAACGTCGTCGGCGGTGTAGTAGCGCCCGTTTTCGTCGCGCACAGCGGTGATGTTGTCCTTTGGCGCATCTTCTGCGCCTGCGGCGCTCGCCATAAACGTCAAAAAGGCGAGGATCATCGGTACGGCTGGTCTTGATCTGGTCATCTTGCGTCCTTTTGGGGGCTGATATGAGTTGGCGCGGGCTTGTGAGCCCGCGCCAACTCCCGGGCGAAGATTGCCTCTTATTCCGGCAGCTTGAACACGGTAAGCGTGCCGCCGAGTGCGGTGTAGTTGCTGAGGGCCGAGTAGCCGCCGACGGCTCCGAGACCTTCAGTCGGGTTGGTCAGGCCCGCTGCCAGACCGATACCGGCCCAGCCGCCGACACCCGAAAGCACGGCCACGTACTGCTTGCCGTCACGGGCATAGGTCATCACGTTGCCGATCACCCCGGAAGGTGTCTTGAAGCGATAGAGCTCCTTGCCGGTTGCCGCGTCGATCGCCTTCAGATAACCCTCGAGCGTTCCGTAGAAGACCACGTCGCCGGCTGTTGCCAGAGCGCCGGACCAGACCGAGAACGGCTCCGGCAGAGACCACTTGATCTTGCCTTCCTTGTTGTCCCAGGCAATGAAATTGCCCATGCCGCCATGGCTGTCCTTCGGCGGGTACATCGACAGCGTGGCCCCGACATAGGGCTGGCCGGCGGTGTAGCTTACCCGGAACGGCTCGTAGTCCATGCAGACGTGGTTGGTCGGCACGTAAAACAGCTCGGTCTTCGGCGAATAGGCCGCAGGCTGCTGGTCCTTGGTGCCGAGTGCCGCCGGGCATACGCCGGTGGTGTTGGTGTCTTCGCCGTTTTGCTCCGTCGAATACTGTGCCACGACCTGAGGCCGACCATATTTGTCGGACTTCGGATCCATGACTACTTCAGTCGCCCAGTTGACCGTGGGATCGTATTTCTCGGCCACGAGCAGCTCGCCGGTGACGCGGTCCATAGTATAGCCGAAGCCGTTCCGGTCGAAGTGGGTCAGCAGCTTGCGGTCCTTGCCGTCGATCTGCTGTTCGGTCAGGATCATCTCGTTGACGCCGTCATAGTCCCATTCGTCATGGGGCGTCATCTGATAGAGCCATTTGGCCATGCCGGTATCGACATCACGCGCAAAGATGGTCATCGACCACCGATTGTCGCCCGGCCGCTGGGTCGGGTTCCAGGTCGAAGGGTTGCCGGATCCGTAATATACCAGATTTTCTTCCGGATCGTAGGAGTACCAGCCCCAGGTCGTGCCGCCGCCGATCTTCCACTGATCGCCTTCCCAGGTGGTGAGGCCGGAATCCTTGCCGACCGGCTTGCCCAGATGGGTGGTCTTTTCAGGATCGATCAGCGTATCGCTGTCGGGCCCCATGGAGTAACCGCGCCACAGGAGTTTCCCGTCTGCCATCGAATAGGCCGTCACGTGACCGCGGACGCCGAACTCGCCGCCGGATATCCCGACGAGAATCTTGTCCTTCACCGGCATGACGGTGGCGGTATTCGTCTCGCCCTTGGTGGCATCGCCGTTCTTGACGCTCCAGATGACCTTGCCGGTCTTGGCGTCGAGTGCCACGACCGTCGTATCGGCCTGATGCAGGAAGATCTTGTTATCCGCATAGGCCACGCCGCGATTGACGGTGTCGCAACACATCACCGGGATCACGTTCGGATCCTGCTTCGGCTCGTATTTCCAGACGATCTGGCCGTCCTTGCTGAGATCCAAGGCGTAGACCGTGTTCGGGAACGGCGTATGGACGTACATCAGGTCGCCGATGACGAGCGGCGAACCTTCGTGACCACGCAGAACGCCGGTCGAGAAGGTCCAGGCAACCTGAAGTTTGCCTACGTTGTCCTTGTTGATCTGGTCGAGCTTGGAGTAGCGCAGGTTGGCATAGTCGCCGGTCTGGATAGCCCATTGATTGGGGTCATCGATGAGCTTCTGCAAATCATCGTTGGCGAAAGCGACCTGTGCACCGCCGCCTATCGACATAATGGCAAGCATTGTAAGAAGTCGTTTCATTTCATCCTCCTCTTGGGTGCTGCCGATAGGGCCGTTGAACCCGCTCGCTCCGGGAAAACCTCGCGGTCTCCTCATCTCCCGGTATCGGCTTGCGACTCTGCCCCTGCTGCTGGAGAAAGCTCCGTCTGCTACAGGGGTAACTTCCTTCTGTCCTTGTTTTCGTTTCCTCCTCTTCGGTCAGGGAAAGGTTGCCAGATATGCGATTATATCGGCGCGCTCCTGATCCTTGCGCAGACCCGCAAAGGTCATCTTGGTGCCGGGTAGGAAGCCCTTCGGACTGGTCAGAAACTCAGCGATCTTCTCCGGCGTCCAGGTAAGCCCTGCCTCGGCCGCCTTGCTCATTGCCGGCGAGTAGGCGTAGCCTTCGGCTTTGCCGGCCGACCGGCCGATTATCCCGTTCAGCAAGGGTCCGGTCTTCGACTTGGCATCCGGACCGACGGCATGACAGGCCTGACACTTGCGGAAGACTTTCTCGCCTGCACCGGGATCTCCGACCGAAGGATCCAGAGCAAGAGCCGGCGCAGCAGCGCCAAGAATTCCACCGAACAGGACGAAAGCGGTCAGTCGGGTACCAAGTCTAAAAGCCATTCTTTCCTCTCCCTTACGCGGCGTTCAGCCGCTCTGCATGCCAGCGCACGTGGTCCTCGCCGAAGCTCGCCACGAAGTAGTAGCTGTGATCGTAACCCGCCTGCAGCCGGACGACGCCGGCCTGCCGGCGCTCCGCCAGCAAGCGGGCCATCGCCTCGGGCTGCAGCTCGTCCAGAAACTGGTCCGCCGCGCCCTGATCGATCAGGATATCGCCATGCCAGCCGAGCTCGCCGAGAAGCAGGCAGGCGTCATAGCTGCCCCAGTCGGCCTCGTCGTCGCCGAGATACGCGGAGAACTGCTTGCGGCCCCAGTCCGACCGGGTCGGATTGACGATCGGCGCGAAGGCCGAAACGGAGCGGAAAAGTTTCGGGTTGCGGAAGGCGATCGTCAGCGCGCCGTGGCCGCCCATCGAATGCCCGGTGATCCCGTTGACGCCGTTCAGCGGCAACTGATCCTGCAGAAGAGCGGGCAATTCGGTGACGATGTAATCATACATGCGATAGTGCGGCGACCAGGGCTTCTGCGTCGCATTGACATAGAAGCCCGCACCCTGACCGAGATCGTAGGCCTCGTCGTCGGCCACGCCCTCGCCGCGCGGCGAGGTGTCGGGGAAAACCAGCGCCAGCCCCTGCTCGGCCGCGTGCCGCTGCAGACCCGCCTTGATCATGGCATTCTCATGCGTGCATGTCAGGCCCGAGAGATACCACAACAGCGGCACCGAACGCGTCCGCGCCTGCGGCGGCATGTAGAGGCCGAATGTCATCTCGACACCGCAAACCTCGGAGGCGTGGCGGTACACGGACTGGGTCCCGCCGAAACATTGGCTTTGCGTTACGAGTTCCATCTTCGCGCTCAATAGAGGACCACGCTCCGAATGCTCTCGCCGGAATGCATGAGCTCGAACCCCTTGTTGATGTCCTCGAGCGGCATGGTGTGGGTGATCATCGGATCGATCTCGATCTTGCCCTCCATGTACCAGTCGACGATCTTCGGCACGTCGGTGCGCCCGCGCGCGCCGCCGAAGGCGGTGCCCATCCAGGTGCGGCCGGTGACGAGCTGGAACGGCCTGGTGGCAATCTCCTGGCCGGCGCCGGCGACGCCGATGATCACCGACTTGCCCCAGCCGCGATGCGAGGCTTCGAGCGCCTGGCGCATGACCTTGGTGTTGCCGGTGCAGTCGAAGGTGTAGTCGGCGCCGCCGATCTGGTCGGCACCGCGCTTCGTCAGGTTGACGAGATAGGGCACGATGTCGTCGCCGACCTCCTTCGGATTGACGAAGTGGGTCATGCCGAACTTTTCGCCCCAGGGCTTCTTGTCGTTGTTGAGGTCGACGCCGATGATCATGTCGGCGCCGGCAAGGCGAAGCCCCTGGATGACGTTGAGCCCGATGCCGCCGAGACCGAAGACGATGGCGGTGGCGCCGATCTCGACCTTGGCGGTGTTGATCACCGCGCCGATGCCGGTGGTGACGCCGCAGCCGATATAGCAGATCTTGTCGAAGGGAGCGTCCGGATTGACCTTGGCGAGGGCGATCTCCGGCAGCACGGTGAAGTTCGAAAAGGTCGAGCAGCCCATATAATGGTGGACCTTGTCGCCGTTGATCGAGAACCGCGAGCTACCGTCCGGCATCAGCCCTTGCCCCTGGGTGGCGCGGATGGCGGTGCAGAGATTGGTCTTGCGGCTGAGGCAGGAGGGGCAGGAGCGGCATTCCGGCGTATAGAGCGGGATGACGTGGTCGCCCTTCTTCACCGAGGTGACGCCGGGGCCGACATCGACGACGATGCCGGCGCCCTCATGACCGAGGATCGCCGGGAACAGCCCCTCCGGATCGGCCCCCGACAGCGTGAAATCGTCGGTATGGCAGATGCCGGTCGCCTTCACCTCGACCAGCACCTCGCCGGCCCGGGGGCCTTCGAGCTCGACTTCGGTCACGACAAGGGGTTTTCCGGCCTGAACGGCCAGAGCAGCGCGAGTGCGCATGGATTCCTCCGGTACTACGTTATGTAAGGGCCCCTTATGAGGGCTTGTACACAGATTACAGACGGGCCAAAGCACAAAGACAATTGCGACCTTAGTGTGTAAAACGCGACCTTTGGCTTCGTCCCCGGTCACCCTATACTGGCGCCCGTGAGAACACGGAGACATCAAGAATGAGAGTCGCCTGTCACGCGCTTCGCCGGATGCGCGGTTTGCCGCTCAAGCTGGCGATCGGTCTGGCGCTTTGCCTGACGCAAGCCCCCGGCATCGCAGCAGCAATGGATTTTTCCGATCCCGACTGGCCCTGTATCCAGCGCAAGGTCGAGAACCTGTCGGCGAGCCTGATGTGGCCCGCGCCGGTGACCCGCACGCCTCTTTCGCCCGAAGCAAACGATCTCGTGGAAGCATTATCGCTTCGCCGGGTCAGCCTGGAAGAGGCCGACGCGCATGTCAGGGCCTTTGTGGAGCGGAACAAGCAGGTCGACGGTCAACTGCTCGGCAACATCTTCTACGGCGTGTTCGACAATATCGCCGCGACCCGCCAGCGGCTGATCACGGGGATAGCCCGCTATTCCCGCAGCCAGATCGCGCTCTCGTCCCGCATCGAGGAGGCGCGCGTCGAGATGGCGAAGCTTTCGCGGGAGAAAAGCCCCGACTTCGACCGTATCGACAAGCTGGAGGAACAGATCGACTGGGATGAGCGCATCTATCGCGATCGCTCGCAGGCGCTCACCTATGTGTGCGAAACACCGGTGCTTTTGGAAAAACGCGCCTATGCCATTGCACAGATGCTGCTGAAGCATATGCCGGACTGACGCCTGAACGCATCGGATCCGCCCATCGTGCCTCACGAGAAGCGATTCCGCTTTTCTCACCCCATGCTTTGAATCTGGTCACTTCCGCACGGAAGGCCCTACGCACTTTTCCTGAGAGTGCTCTAAGGATCCCACTCCATCTCCGTATAGGCGGACGTGGCGTTTTGCGGGTTCAAGAGGTCGAACAGGCGCCATCGGTCCGCTTCCCTTCGACCGATGACCTCGCTTGCTTCCCCGAGCGCCAGGCCGTCGTCGAGCGCTTTCCTGGTATCAGACTCCAGAACACGGAGGTAGCGTTCGAGCGGCGCGGCGGCCTCAGGCCAGTCGAGCAGCGGCCCTCCATGGCCCGGTACGACCTTCCGCGCGCCCAGCCCCTTCATTTCGGAAAGAGCGGCGAGCCAGCCGCGCAGCGATCCGTCGAGGGCCGGCGTGTGCCTGTCGAACAGCAGATCGCCGGCGAAAAGGATACCGGACGTCCGGTCGAAGACGGTGAGGTCGGTAGAGGTGTGCGCCGTCGGCCAGGCGCGCAGCTCCAGCACCCTGCCGCCGAGGTCGATCGCCTCCTGCTGCGCTATCGCCCGATCCGGTGCGACTATGCGGCTGCCCAGGAAAGCCGCCTCGCCGATCCGCCGGGCGTAGCTTGCGCGATAGTTTTCGGCGCGGTCGGCGAGCGCACGCGGCAAATTGGCCTGGCCGATCACTGCCGCTCCTGCTTCGCGGAGCGGCTCGGCGCCGAAGATGTGGTCCGGATGCATGTGCGTCAGGATCAGGTGACTGATCGGCAGGCGACTTCGTTCGCGGATCGCCAGATAGATCTCTTCTCCGAGCTTGCGCGCGCCGCCGGAATCGATCACGGCGACGCTGCGCGACCCCACGACGAAGCCGAAGTTGGACATGTCGCCGCCGTTTTCCGCATCCGGCTCCGCCACCCGGCCGCGATGCAGGAAGACCCCTGGGGCCGCCTCGCTGAAGGAGAGGACCGAGCTGGGCCTCGGGGCACAAAATGGCGGCTTCTCGGTCCAGTCGCCCGGCTTGCGCGTGACGGAATGCAGCGCATGCTCGCACCCCGCTTTCGTCTCCGCCGCAAAGCCGGGCAGCAGTGCCACCCGGCAGATCTCGCTCGGCGGCGCGTCAGGTGCTGCTGCAGCAAGGATGCACATCGTCACGAATGCTTCGAACACCTTGAGCCCCCGGCATTTTCGAAAAAGTGAGCGTTACACAAACCCGGCAATCAACAAGATTGCGGCCGCCGGTCGCGTCAGACAACATATCCGAAAGGCTCGCTTCTGCTCCCGGGCATCTCGTTCTATGCTATAAGATACTCGCAGCCTGTCCAAAAAGGGGGCTTTGAACCATGAAGCTCATTCTCGCGCTTGTTCCCGCCATGCTATCGGCAAGCCTCGCACTTGCCGAGCCAGAGAAGCCGAACAACCCGCTAGCAGACGGCGCGACATGGCAAGATTTGAAGGGCGACGTCGTCGGCGAAGCGCCCATTCTCGACGGCGCCGCCCTGTTCTCCGTCACCGCGCCCTACCGCGCCAACGACGCCGCGACGGTGCCGATCACGATCGAGCAGACGGACGCCGCGGCGGATCCGATCGAATCCCTCAAGCTGGTGATCGACGAGAACCCGGCGCCGGTGGCCGCCGAAATCCGCTTCGGCCCCGCGATGGCACCGCTGAAATTCGAAACCCGCGTGCGCGTCAACCAATATTCCAACGTCCGGGCGATCGCCGAAACGCCGCGGGGCATTTTCATGAATCGCCGCTTCGTCAAGGCATCCGGCGGCTGCTCGGCGCCCGCCACAAAGGACCCGGTCGCGGCGCTGAAGGATATGGGAGAGATGCGGCTGAAGCTCTTCGACGGCAAGGGGGACGGACAGAAAGCCCGCCGCGAGGCGCAGATCATGATCCGCCATCCGAACTATTCCGGTCTCCAGCGCGACCAGATCACCCAGCTCTTCGTCGGTGCGAAATTCATCACGGAATTGGTCGTGAAGCAGGGTGACGAGCTTCTGTTCTCGCTCGACGGCGGGATATCGATCAGTGAAAATCCGGTGTTCCGCTTCAGCTATACCGATAATGGTGCCCCGGACTTCACGGTCCATGCGGTCGATACGGACGGCAATGTCTTCGACCGCGTCCTGCCGAAGACGCCGCCTGCCTGATCACGCACTTCCGGACGGAAAACCGTTACACACTTTTCCTGGAAGTGCTCTAGAAGCACAGCATCTCCGCCTCCGCCTGGGCGCGTCTCAGATCCGCGACCATGGTGCGTGGCACGACCGCCGACTTGAACATGGCCAGCTGTTCGCCGCTCCCCTGCTGGAGAGACAGCACCGTTTCAGCCTGGACATATTTGTCATAGGGCAGGATCGATGCGATCACATCGATCGAGCAGGCGCATTTGCTCAAGACGTCCCGGCTCTGGCCGTTGGCGGCCATGCAGCCGAACACATAGTCGGCCCGGACCTCGGTGGGGTAATCGTTGAGGCGCTCGGACATGCTCTGTCCGCGTGCGGGGATTGCCGCCGTCGCGATTGCGAGCGCTGTCAGGGCGGCGCGCATCATGGCCGGCCGCCCTCCTCAGCGTCTTTCAAGGTGATCGCGTGGGAATAGCCGGCCTCGGCCCCGCCCGCCGCCGAAGGAACGGTGGCCACCAGCGCATAATACCAGCCGGGAATCTCTTCCGACACGGTGACGGCGAGCGACAACTGCGAGATCCGCCCCATTTGCGCGCGCGCCTTGTCGTGTTCGAACGGCCGGATCGTCACCTCGCGCGCGGCGATTTCGCGGTCGTGATAGCGCACCGATACCGGCTCGATCTGCGCATCCCGCAGCAGGGCTTCCTTGACGCGGTTGCGCATGTAGAAGGGACTGCCGCCGGATTGTGCCGCAAGATCGGAAAGCACGCTTTCGAGAAAATACATGACCAGCGGATTGCCGACCGAGGCTGGATAGTTGCCGAGCCCCCGGGACTGGCTGCCCTGATGGAGCGTCATCGCGACATTGTCGCCAACCTTGAGGCCGATCGTGAAGCTGCCGGCTCTCTGCCCTGCATCGGCCCCCGACACGACCTTGTCGTAGAGGAGCGAACTCTGCTCGTCTCCGGAACCGTCCTTCGCCGCCGCGAGCGCTTTCAACGCCGCCGAATGGAAGAGGAGCTCGTAGGTCTCCGCAGCAGCCGCGGGTCCGTGCCCCTGCCCCAGCAGGAATAGAGCGATCAGGAGAAAAATACGCATCGCAGATCCACCGTCCGATTGTGGCCCGTTCCGAGGCTCCGTTTACCGGCTTCGAGCCTAGCAGCGGCCCCGGCAATGTCATCGGATACCTTTGTCTGTGTTTGTCTCACGCCACGCGGGCCCGGGTCTTCCAGTCGATCAGCGCCCTGAGCCGCACCAGCTGCACCGGCTTGGTGAGCACGGCGAAGGACATTTCGTTACAGAGCTGCAAGAATTGCCGCTGCCGGTTGGCGGAAATGATGATCGCCGGTATTTCGGCTCCTGCGAGCGCGCGCAGCGTATGGATGGTTTCTATGCCGTTGTCCTCTTCGTCCAGCTGATAATCGACCAGCAAGATGTCGGGGGCCGTGCCGATTTCCTGCATCAGCGCCGCCGCATCTGCAGTCGAGTCCGCCGCCAGAACGCTGGCTCCCCAGCTTTCCAGAACCTGAGTCATCGCGTGCAGCTCGTCTGCATCGTTCTCGACGATCATCACGATCAGATCGAGGCTGCCGTCGAGCATCGGCTCCATCCTCGGATCCTCGCTGACGCTGGCATGGCCGGGCGCGGCCAGCGGCACTTCGATCGAGAAGACGGAGCCCCGGCCCGGCTGCGATGCCAGCCGGATGGGGTGATCGAGATGCCGGCATGCCCGCTCGACGATCGACAGACCAAGTCCCATGCCCGGACCCTTTGCCGCGCCGCTTGCCCGGGTGAACTCCTTGAATATCCGTGTCCGGTCTTCCTCGGATATTCCGACGCCGGTATCCCACACTTCTATTCGCACGGCATCGCCCGTCAGCCGGCAACCGACCAGGACACGGCCGCGCTCCGTATATTGAATGGCGTTCACGACAAGGTTCTGGACGCAGCGCATCAGGTAGCGCTGATCGCTGCTGATCCAGCGTGAGGAAGGCACGATCCGAAGGTCGATCCCCCTTTCCGTTGCCAGGGGCGCCAGATCCTCGGCCACGCCCTGCAGCAGATTGCCGAGATTGAACGAGGTGACGTTGAATTCGGCTCCCGAGCTGTCGAGTCGCGAAATGTCGAGAAGCGCCTGCAGGAGCGATTCGATCGAGGTGAAGGATCGCTTCAGGCGCCTGACCACCTCCTCCGTGCCCGGCTGCCCCACCTTGTCCGTCAGCATCGACAGATAGAGTTTGGCGGCGTTGATCGGCTGAAGGAGATCATGACTGGCAGCCGCCAGAAAGCGGGTCTTGGATGTGTGGGCCGCCTCGGCAGCCTCCTTGGCGTGCCGAAGCGCCGCCTCGATCTTGGTCTGCTCGTCGGCGTGTATCTGCAGCAGGCGATTGGCCTCGGTCAATTCGGCCGTGCGCTCCTGCACCCGTTGCTCCAGAAGCGCCGAGGCCTGCGTCTCTGCCGTCACGTCCATGATCGAAACGATGAAACCGTCATCGGGCAGGGAATGGATGCGGATGTCGAGGCTCATGCCGTCGCGCCGGCGGAAGCGCTCCTGCACCGCCTCGCCGCGGCGCACCGCCTTGAACCAGCCGGCGACCCTGGACCGGCGCCCTTCCCGGTCGAGAATCTCGTGGCGCTCGACATGTTCGACGATGCGCTGAAAGGGACTTCCCTTTTTCAGAAGCGCAAGCGGCACGCCGAGAAGCTCACCGAAGCGCTCGTTGCGTACCAGCAATTCGCCGCCTGACGAAAACGTGCAGACGCCGAGCGACATGTGATCGAAGGCCGCCTGCAGCAGATGGGACTGCTGGTCGATCAGGCGGTTCTTCTCGCGCCGGTTCTCCCGCACGATGTCGGTGATTTCGGTCTGCAGGACCGTGATATTGCCGGAACTGGTCTGCCGATAGGAAATCTGGAACCAGCGATCGTTCCGCAGCACCATCACGAAGGACGAAAAGCGCTGGCCGGATCCCTGCCCCTTCGCCACCGGCTGAGGCCGGCCCGCCAGGCCATTCTCCTCCCGGTTCAGATACTTGCTTGCGTTGACCGCTGCGAGATAGTCGTCGAAACCGAGGCCGGGCTTGATCAGCGGCTCCACGTCGGGCAGCAAATTGCGGAACTGGGCGTTGCAGGCCTGCAGTCGTTCCTCGGAAAAAAGTGCGAAGCCGTCCTCCATCGCCACCATGGCATCGGCGAGATTTCTCTGAATCCGCTCCTGCGCCTGGTAGGCGACCTCGAGCTCGCTCGACGCCCGGTCGAGCGTATCGAGAGCCTTTTCGAGATCCTTGGTCTTTTCCCAGACCTCCGCCTGAAGGGCGATGGCGGATTCGAACAGCGAATAGGCGGAGCCCCCGACTTCGTGGCCGCGCTCGGCCCGGTTGACCAGCGCCTCGATGATCCTTGCCTGCTTGGCGATCTGAAGTTCGTAGGGCTCGTTCGGATCGATCATAGCGGCGCTCCCGCCTTCGGCCGGAAAAAGGCGACGCCGACAAAGGTCTGGTTCACGTGCACGCCGAGATGCTGTTCTCCATAGGTGTTGAAGCCGACGACCCGGCGCTGCCGCAACTGCTCGGAAACCTCGCTGTCCAGACCCTTGCGCTCGATCTCGAGCTTGCGCAGATAACAATCGAAACCGAGGATGAAATCCGGGGCCTCACCGTCATGGCCGCTGACCGCCAGCCCCGTCTCGAGCGTTCGGATGATTTCCTTGCCGCGGCCGAGGCGCAACAGCAGACCATCGTCGATCGCCGACAAGAAGGTGAGCCCGTGCTCGCCTTGAATCTGCTGGATCGCCCGCACGTGATAGAGATTGCCGTTGCGCACCAGTACCGGATTCTCGGCGAAGACCATCGGCGACAATTCGCCGACCGGCACCTTGACCAGCCGGGCATATTCCTCCGCCGCCGGCGAACCGTTGATTTCCAGGACCAGCCGTTCCTCGGGGACCGCGCGGGTAACCACCATGCGTTTGTCGGTGGGCTGAAAATGATCGAAGCCGAGACCGCTGAACTCCAGATCGGTTTCGAGCAGCAGGAGGAGCGCGGCATTGCTGTGGAATTCACCGTTGCGAAGCACCTGGGTGCGCTGGAACCGCAGCCCGTCGCCGGCCGAACCGCCAAAGACGGGAATGTCCTTCAGCCCTGCCTCCAGGGCCGCCACCAGAATATCCTCCTGCTTGGACAGTCCGTCGGCGAAGATCAGCGCCAGCCGCTTGCGGCCCGGCGTCACGCGGAACTGTGTGGCGAGCCGCTCGGTCTGCGAAACGACATCGGCAATCGAGACCGGCGAAATCGGTTGGAACAGGATCGACGCCACCCGAAAATGATGCCGCTGGAAGGCGACCGCCAGCAGAGTATCGTTTTCATAGCCGCGCGGCGTGATCTGGCCGGCTGTCGTGCAGCCGAAGACGACCGTATTCGGCAGCGACTTTCTGAGCGCAGCGGCAAGGTCTTCCGGCTGCAGCCGGTCAGGCACGAACAGAAAGATGAAGCTCGGCCTCGCCGTGGCGAGCTGCCGTCTGATTTCGGCGAGGGCGGTGAACGCATCATCGGCGCGTGATGTCGCGAGCCGCACCGCCTCGGCGGGTTTGCGGTCAAGATCGTCGACAGCCGTCATGCACCGTCACCTTCCAACTCCATCCCGGCAGGCCGGGCACACCTCACTGCAGGCTGTGGCGGATCGATACTTCGCGTACCAGCATCGCCGCCTGGGTGCGATTGTGGACGCCCAGCCGGCGCAGAAGCGCCGTGATATGCGCCTTGACGGTCGCCTCGGCCAGTTGCATCTCGTAGGCGATCAGCTTGTTCGGCATGCCTTCGCAGATCAGGCTCAGAATGCGGGTCTGCTGCTGCGACAGATGCGCGATCTTGCGCGAGATCGTCTCCACAGACTGGTCCGTCGCCGTCGCGCGCGCCGGCACCGCATAGCCCGGCGGCACATAGGTCTTGCCGTTCCAGATATCCTGCATCGCTTCCTGGAAATTATGACGGTCGATGTCCTTGGGGATGAACCCCGCGGCACCGGCGGCGATGACCGATTGAACCACGTCCTTCGACGTGAAGGCGGAGATCACGATGACCGGAATATCGGGCATCTTCTCCTTGATTTTCAGAAAACCGCTCAAGCCGGATGCATCGGGCAGGTTCAGATCCAGCATGATCAGATCGGGCGAGAAGCGCATCCTGAGCTGCTGCAACGCTTCGCTCAGCGACGTCGCCGTTCTGATGCGGCGCGTATTGAAGGTGCTTTCCATCGTCGCGGCCAGAGCATCGCAATAGAGCGGATGATCATCGATCACCAGGGCCGACTTTATCGAAAGCGAATGAACGGGCAAGGCTGTCCGCGGCATGGCTCTCCTCCCGAGATACTTCCAAGCCAACAGAGCGACTCAAGGCCACTCCGAATTCACCGAGAATATCTCTCTCCCAGGCCGTCGTACTCTCCCCAGCACGACGCGACTCGTTGTCGCACAGTTTTCCACCCCGGGCAATTCCGAGATTTGCCATGCGACGCTACACTGTCGGCGATACGCTTGCGAGATTCAAGCGCCTCGTTCAGGGGCCCAGGTATTCAGACAGGGCGGCTCGCATCCGCAACCCTGCATCGCCACTTCTTCACGCGAAGCGCCGGATGCTGCTCGGACCATTCGGCGATGTACACCGCGGACTGGAACATGCATTGATTCAACGACCTCAGGTCCTGAAACTGCAGCGTTTCCTCCCGGCATTTTTCGGGTGCCATTGCAAGGCATACGGTCAGTACGAGCGTCACCGGGTCCATGACTTCTCCCGTTCGGATGAAGCTTACGCACGGACTACTATAACCGCCCGCGCGGGAATGCGCCAGCCGCCGGCCGAAAGCGGTGGGCATGCGCGGCCGGGGATCATCATCATCGGGGAGGCGAGCGGAGCATCCGTTGCGGGAAGGCGCGCGTTTCTTTCAGATGATCGCAAAACAGATTCTTGAAATCGCGGAATTTCCTGAAACCGAGGTGACCCGCCAGACGCACGACCGTGGCCGTGGACACGCCGCACTCATCCGCTATCGAAGTCGCCGTGCCGAAGGCGATGATGTCGGGATGGTCGAGTATGGCGCGCATGACGCGCTTGCGTTCGCCGGCAAAGACCACCTCCTTCTTCGCGATCATGGTCTTGAGTTCGCGAAGGTTGGAGGGAGGCATTCTCCCGGATCGGCAGCTCATTGCCTTGCGATCGGTTTCTTTCTCCTCGGCCGTTGCGGACAGCAAAGCCATCAACGGACATCCTCGATCAGCCGCACCCACTCCGCCGCACGGGCTGCTGCCTCGATGAGAACGGGTTTCGGGGCCTTGTACCACTCTGCGCGCGCGAGTTGGCGGCGCTCGCGAATGTGCGCGATCGCGCCGGCAAGCGTCGAGAATTCCGTAGGAAGCGTCAGGTGCAGAAACAGCGCCATGACGATCACCGAACGCGATCGTCCTCCCCGGCAATTGACAAGCACGTTGCCACGTTCCCGCCTCGGATAGGACGGCTTCTCCGGCAAGATCTGCTCCAGGGCAGCGCGCAGAATGTAATAGGCCGCGACCATCTGCGTGTCCGGGTTGCCGGAACCGTCGATCAAGCCGATCTTGTAATAGCGGATCTCCCCGGGTCCGTAGGCGCTGCCTTGGTGATCCGCTACCAAGTCAGCCTGCCGCACATAGTTGAAATCCAGGTTGACCGCACAATTGACCACGGTGGTGACGCCGTTCCGGCGCAGCAGATCGAGATCGCTCGCGCCTTCCTTGCCGCTGATGAAGAGATCGACGCCGTAGAGCGGATGCTTCTCGTAGACCAGGCTGAGCTTCGGAAGTTCGGCGTCGATCGATTGCGGGTCTGTTTCCAAGTGCTGCATGCTTTTCTCCGGCGCCGACATAAGGTCGTCGCGCTGTGTCTGACTGCGTCGATGCGCCTGCTAATGTCCGGCCTTTGCGATCCGTGACGCCGAGATCGATCGGGCGACCCGCTCGAGGGTCGGATAATCCGCCCCTCTTCCGGTGGCGATATAGCCCGGGCACATGAAATCCGCGGCATCGACCGCCACCTTGCCGAGGGTTAGCGGCTCGTATCGCCCGCCGGCATTCCTGAGGATGAGCGTTGCGGCGGCGACGTCCCAGGCGTTGACGCCGAAGCCGGCTGCGGCGTCCGCCCATCCGGCCGCCACATGGGCGATGCTGAGCGCCGCGCTTCCGGGCCGGCGCAGTGTCGAGAAGGTTTCCGTCAATGCTCCGAAATTGGCAAGCGCCGCCTCGCGGCCGTCGAGCCGGAAATCACGCGCAACCGGGTAGCCCGTGATCAGAGTGGCGCGCTTTTCATCACCGGCGGCACGCGAAGCGAGTGCCTTGCCGTTCAGCTCCGCCTTTTCGAGATCGGCCGAGAACATGAGGTCCGCCACCGGGTCGTAGACGGCGCCGGCGAGCACGGCCCCATCCTTGACCACGGCGACCGATACGCACCAGAAGGCAATTCCGCGCGCGAAATTCGCCGTCCCGTCGATCGGGTCGACATACCACTGGAACTCGCCGTCGCCCGTCTGGCCGCCCTCCTCGCCCATGACCGCCGAGTTCGGCTCATGCTCGAATATATAAGCTCGAATGATCGCCTCCGCCCGCCGGTCGTGGACAGTCACGATGTCGTGCAGATCGGCCTTGTAGTCCACCGCCATTTCGAAACGGAACGCCTCGAGAAGGGGCGCTCGGACCGCAAGGGCTGCTCCCCGCGCGGTCTCCGCAAGGCGCTGCGAGAGAGCAACGGCATGGCGATCGGCGATAATCGGTCCGGAAGGCGGACTTTGCTGCATTGGATATCCCAGTCTGTTGGAGGAAAGCCCGGCGCGACGCCCGCGCCGGAACGCGGTCACTTGCTGTAATTGCTGCGCCAGAAGTCCTGCCACTCCTCGCGCCGGTCGAAGTCGCGGAGGCCGGTGGATGAATCGTAGCCGAAGAGCCGATCGGACACGGCCATCAATCCGGACGGCTCGTCGGCGGGCATCTTGATGTCGATGTTGGTCGGCAGCTTGCCGTCCTTCATCTGCGGGCCGATGCCTTCTTCCGTAAGGATATAGTGGACGAAGAGCCTGGCGGCGTTCGGGCTCGCTGTCTTGGAGGCGATTAGCCCGAGCTTGACGTAGGTCCAGCCGATCCAGGGGTCGAGGTCCTTGCAGATGCCGAGCTTGTATCCCTTGGCTTCGTTGTCGCGGAACTTGGCCGAGCTCAGGAGGCCGAAGAACGGCGCCTTCTGCCCCGGCGCGCCCACGGCCTCGGCCACGGGATCGTCGCCGTCCGTCGCTAGCGGCGCATTCTCCGCCAGCGCCTTGATCCAGGCGGCGGATGCGCTTTTCTCCTCCGTCTGCAAATCCTTGCCGAAATGCGCCTTGTAGGCGGCGGCGACCTTGTCGTCGCCATGCGCCTCCATCTGGTTGAACCAGTCGGTATAGGTG
Source organism: Sinorhizobium meliloti (assembly GCF_035610345.1). The sequence goes on from NZ_CP141213.1 coordinate 452,147, forward strand.
CTCTTCGTCAACGGGTCGACGAGCGCGACCTTGCCCTTCCACTTCGGCTCCGTCAGTTCCCATATGTTGGAAACCGGGCATTTGTCATAGGCTTCGGTGTTGTAGGCCCAGACATTGGCATTGGTCGAAATCGCCAGCGGATTTCGAAACTGCGCCGGTATCTTGGCAGTCATGTCCTCCGGCAGATAACTCTGCACGAATTCCTCCGGCAGGAGCTGCGCCAAGGCTGCCGGCGCGTCGGTGATCAGGACAACGTCGCCCTGCACATTGTCCGCCTGCGCCTCGCGGATGATCATTTCGAGCTGGCTGTTCGCCGACACCTTCATGCCGGTCGCCTTCAGCCCGTATTTGGCGCTGAAATTTTCCGCCATCTCGACGATCTTGCCGGTGCTGTCATAGATGGTGATCGGTTTTTCGTTCCTTGCCGCCGCGATCACGCGATCGAGGTCGAACCCCTCGGCCGCAACAGCCGTGGCCGAAATCGCTCCGGCTGCGAGTACGAGGGCGGCCACCGCCGTCCGCCCTATCCTGTGAATATGCGCCTTCATCATCTCCTCCCGCTTCCGGCTTCTATTTTTGATAGTGCACGCGCCAGAAATCCTGCCACGTCTCACGCGCGTCCCAGTCGTCGAGGCTGGTCGCCATGCTGTAGGGCAGAAGCTGGTCGAGAACGGTCGCTATCCCCGACGGTTCGTCCGCCGGCGGAGCCACTTCCCTGTTGGTCGACATCTTGCCGTCCACGGCCTGCGGAGCGATCCCTTCGGCCGTCATGACGTAGTGGATGAAGAGTCGCGCAGCATTTGGGCTGTCCGTGCCCTTGGTGATCAGCCCGACGCCCGGATAGAGCCAGCCGACCCATGGCTTCAGGTCCTTGCAGAGGCCGAGCTTCATGCCCTTTTCCGCATTGTCGCGGAACTTCGCGGAGCTCATCAGTCCCATGAAGGGTTCGGATTGCCCGGGCGCCCCGACCGCCTCGGCCGCCGCGGCGTCCGCATCGGTCAGGAGCGGCGCGTTGGCTGCAAGCGCCTTGACCCAGGCCGCAGTCGCGCTTGCCTCCTCGGTCTGGATATCCTTGCCGTAGAGCGCCTTATAGGCGGCAGCGACCTCTTCGTCGCCGTGCTTCGCCATCTGGTTGAACCAGTCGACATAGGATGCCTTCCCGAGCGGATCCTGCATGGCGACCTTGCCCTTCCATTCGGGCTCGGTCAGCTGCCAGATATTCGTGACCGGGCATTTGTCGAAGAGCTCGGTATTGTAGGCCCAGACATTGGCGCTGGTGACCACCGTCAACGGGTCCTGGTACTCCGCCGGAATGTTCGCTGCGAGATCCGGGGGCAGCCAGCTCTCGGCAAATCCCTGCGGGATGAGCTGCGCCATGGCGGCCGGAGCGTCGCTGATGATGGAGACGTCGCCCTGGATGTTGTTGGCCCGGGCCTCACGGATGATCATCTCGAGCTGGGCCGATGCCTTGACCTTCGAGCCCTCCGCGCCGACGTCGTATTTGTCGGCGAAATTCTTCGCCATCTCGACGATTTTGCCGGTGCTGTCATAGACCGTAATCGGCTTTTCCTTGCGGGCCGCCTCGACAAGGGCGTCGATATCGAAAGGTTCCTCCGCCCGTGCTCCCGTGCCAAGCACGGTCAGCATCGCCGTCGCGCAAAGCAAAAATCTGCCGCTTCTCACATTCCGCTTCATATTTTTTCTCCCTCCGCAGGTTTTTCCGGTTTGTCGGTTATCAGTTGTAGGCGAGGCTTCTCAGTCGCGCGTCCGCCTCCGCGATCCGGCGGCCGTCCGTATCGAAGACATGCAGGGCCTCCGGCGGCGCGAAGAAAAACACCCTGGCGCCCTGCTCGATCCGCGGCAGAACATGGGTCGTCAGGAACAGGGTGTGGCTCTCGCTCCTGAGCTCCAGGATCCAGTTGCCTCCGGTCGGCAGAACGCCGGTCACGGTTGTCTCGCCGGAGAAGCTGCCCTTCGGCACATCCTCGATCCGCGTTGCATAGCCGATCGCCTCCGGGCGGATGCCGACGGAGCCTACCCCCGTGAGGTGCGGATAACGCGTGGCAAGATAGGCCTCCGCCTTGTCGGCCACGTCAGACGTGCCGGGCTCGCCGAAGGTCAATATGTTGATCGGGGGACTGCCGACGAACTCTGCGACGAAACGGTTCGCCGGGCGATCGTAGATGTCGTTCGGCGTGCCCATCTGCTGCAGAGTGCCTTCGTTCATGACGGCGATCGTCGTCGCGAGCGTCATCGCCTCCCATTGATCATGGGTGACGAAGACGATGGTGGTCTTGAATTCCTTATGCAGCCGCTTGAGCTCCGCCCGCATTTCCAGGCGCAACCGCGCATCCAGATTGGAGAGCGGCTCGTCGAGGAGCAGCACGCCGGGGTTGATGGCCAGCATGCGGGCAAGGGCCACTCGCTGCTGCTGGCCGCCGGACAGTTGCGACGGATAGCGGTCCCGGTATTTGGCGATATCGAGCGCCTGCATGACGCGCTCGACGCGCTCCTCCCTTTCCGCTTTGGGGAGCTTCCGCAGTCTGAGGCCGAAATCCGTGTTGCGCTCGATCGTCAGATGCGGCCACAAGGCATAGCTTTGGAAGACGAGGCCCATCTCCCGCTTCTCCGGCGGTACGAAGACCCCGCCGGCCACGCAGTCGACCACACGATCGCCGACCCTGATTTCGCCGCCCGACAGGTTCTCGAGGCCGGCAATCATCCGGAGCGTCGTGGTTTTCCCACAGCCCGATGGCCCGAGGAGGCACATGAATTCGCCATCTCGGATCTCGAGATCGAGATTGGACACGGCGTTTGCGGAATTCACGCCGTAGTTCTTCTGCGCACCGCGCAGGTTGATCGTTGGCATCAGCTTCCAAGTCCTTCTGCAAGATTTGTGCGGGTCAGCTTCTGGGCGATGAGCGTGCCGCCATAGGCGATGGCGGCGATGATGAGCACCACGGCATTCGCGGCCTGCGTGTAGTGGTAGTCGACCAGCCGCAACGAATAGGTGGTCAGCACATCCGTGCTCGGCACCGCCAGGATGACGAAAAGGCTGAGGCCCTTGATCCCGGAGATGAACGGCAGCAGCACCCCCGTCACGAGCGAGCCCTTCTGGATCGGAATGACGATCGAGATCATCCGCCTGAGCCAGCCGGCTCCGGCGACCTGGGCCGCCTCCTCCGGGTCCTTGCCGAGCTGCGTCATGGCCGAGATGCCGGCGCGCGAGGCGTAGGGCATCTGGTCGGCGATGAGCGCGAGAATGAGGATGATGACCGTGCCATAGAGCGCCGGCAATGGGCCGCGGGGAACCGCGAAAAGCGACAGATAGGCAGCGGCAAAGGCGATGCCGGGCACCAGATAGGGCAGGAAGGTCACCTGCCGAAGATAGACCGACAGGAGGCGCACCGGCGTGCGGATGACCACGTAGCCGACCAGCAGGCCGAGAATGCCGGAGGTTACCGAGGCGAGGCCGACGATCGTCAGCGTGTTCTTTGCAGCGTCCCAGAGATCGGGGCTCAAGAGGATGCCGGTCTTCAGGGCAATCGTGTCGAGATCCCGACCGATCCAGTAGTCCAGCGTGAAGTTGTCGAGCGTGAACCTCGCAGGCATCTTCATGATCGTCGACAGCAACAAGGTGAGGAGCGGCAAGCCTACGCTCAACAGAAAGACCGTGGCGGCGAATCCCGCCGCCGGCAGACGCATGCGGCCAAGGCGACTCTGCCGGTTCATCGACCCCTTCGAACCGATCGTGACGAACCGCCGTGCCTCGCGCACCAGCCGTGCATCGATCCACAGAGTGATGATGCCTATCAGCATGATCGAGCCGGCGATCACCCCGGCGACGCCCGTCTGGCGCGAGGCGATGCTGCGGAAGAGCGACGTCGAGAGAACTTCGAACTTGACCGGCAGACCGAGCACATAGGGCACGCCGAATTCGCCCAGGCACTTGGCGAAGATGAGCACCATCGAGGAGAGCAATGCCGGGCGCATCAGGGGCAGGATGATCTGCAGCGCCACCTGGTGGCGCCTGGCGCCGAGAATGCGTGCCGAATCTTCGAGCTGGGAATCGAAGCGCCTCAGCGCCGAGCCGAACAGGAGAATGACGAAGGGCGTATAGTGCAGCGCGAGGATGATGGTGATCGGAATCCGGCCATAGGCAAGCCAGTCGGGCGGCGTCAGCCCCATCGCTTCCAGCCATCCGGGCTGGCCGCCGACCGTACGGTTCTTGAAGAGCGTCGTCCAGGCGAGCGCGAAGGTCCAGGCCGGCAGCATGTAGGGCACGATCAGCGCGGTCGCGAACCAGCGGCGCCCGAACATGTCCGTCCGGCTGATGAGCCAGGCAAGCACAGTGCCGATCAGCAGCGACAGCGATATGGCGCCCACGGCTACCGAGAGCGTATTGAAGAGCGGTCGCCAGAACAGGTCCGCCGACACCGGCGAGAACAGCGCTCTGTCGAGATAGTAGAGCGTGAGATCGCCGACATCCTTGCTCAGACGCCGCTCGTGCCCGAACTGCACGCGAACGGCGTCGAGCACGATGGAAATGATCGGAACGACGATCAGGTATGTGAACAGCAACGCCGTCAGAACACCGATCAGGGTCGTGGGTTCACGCAGGGCAACCTTCAACCGATAGCGCCATGCCTGCCAGGCCGAAGGCGTGGCAGACCGGTTTTCGGCTGCCGCCTTTGCCGGTTCACTTAGAAGAGCCATTGTTCCTCCCATGGCCGCTTATGCTTGCTTCGCCGGCATCGATGTCCGTCACCGCGCGCTGAAGTCGTTTGCGGAAAGCTCGGGCCCGCTGTACCGCACCGGCAGCCCGCCTCCGTTCCTCCCGGGACCATGCCGTTGCTGCGACGTCGCCGCCAACAGCTTCGCGGCGTCTCCTCCCCCTGAGACGAACGCGCCGTCGTCCGGCGCGCTGACGGAATGAAAATTCCAAATTCCGTGTCTTTATGGAACGTATGATCGATTCAGTCCGCCCGTTTGTCAATAGAAAAATGCACACGTGATCAGTCATCTATCATTTTGTATTTGTTGTATATTTTTGATAAGCACACGTGTTCATTTGCATTCCCGCTCCGCAATGGGCTCCATGTGCCTGTCGGGCCCGGGAAAGGCAGCAGGGATTGAAAGCGGGCCGGCCGCGGCCCGAGCAATTTTCCGCTTGGAACTTTTCGCGGTTCATGGCCTCTGATAGAGGGCTGATCGATGCCGAAAGGAGGACGGATGGCGAGGACTTTTGTGACGGCCGAGGAGGTCGCAAAACGTGCGGGCGTCTCGCGCTCGGCAGTATCGCGTACCTTCACTCCCGGTGCCAGCGTCTCGAAGACCGTCCGGCGCAAGGTCCTGAAGGCTGCCCGCGAGCTCGGCTATCGCGTCAATCGGCTCGCCCAGGTCTTGAACAATGACCGCTCCAACCTGATCGGCGTCGTCGGCGCCAATCTCTCCTCGCCCTTCATTTCCAAGCAGCTGGACCTGCTGAGCATCGGGCTCTTGCGCCAGGGTAAGCAATGCCTCCTTCTGAATGCCGCCGACGCCCGCCAGGACATAGCCCCTTTGATCGAGCTTCTGTTCGAGTTTCGCGCCCAGGCGATCGTCGTTCTCTCCGGCGAGCCGCCCGCCTCGATCGTCGATGAATGCATCGCCAATGGCGTGCGTCTCATCCTCATCAACCAGCGTCTCGACCGCACGGACACGAACATGGTGCTGAGCGACGACTCCCACGGCGCCGACCTCGCGGCACTTCGGCTGATTGAGGCGAAGTGCAAAAAAGTCGCCGTCGTCACGAGCGGCAGCCAGACCCCCGCCCAGCTGCGGCGCGCGAAGGCCTTCACGCAACGAATGCAGGCCGAGGGCGTGGACGTCGTCGCCTGGTCGGGCGGTCCGACGAGTTACGAGTCCGGGCTGCAGGCGGGGCGTGAGCTTCTGGTCGACAAGGCGATCGACGGTGCCTTCTGCGTGACCGATCTTCTGGCGCTCGGCTTCCTCGACGCGGCGCGGCTGGAAATGAACCGGCGGGTACCGCAGGACGTCTCTATCGTCGGCTTCGACGACATTCCGCAAGCCGGTTGGAAAAGCTACGGGCTCACGACGGTTGCCCAATCCTTCCAGGCCCTGACGGAAAAGGTGCTTTCAGCCCTGGACAGCGACGAACCGGAAACGCGGATGCAGGTCGTGCCGGTAGCCCTGGTGGAGCGGCAGACGGCGCGCTAAGGCCTGTTGATTCGGGCACGTCCGGATGGAAGACGCTGCGCACTCTTGCTGGAAGTGCTTCAGCTTCAGACGGCCTGGCGGATGCGGCTCTCGATCAGGAGGCCGCTGCCGTCGAGGATCGGGTGGGCAACCGAGGCGACATGGGCGTTGATCCGCTTCAGGTCGCGCAGCATGTCCAGATGCAGCGAACTCGTCTGCATGCTGTCCAGCCTCCCTTCGCGCAGGCGCTGCAGGTGGCATTCCGCCGATTGCTTCTCGAGCCGGCGCACCTCCTCCTTCACCTCCACGAGACGGCGTGCCAGCTCAGCGTCGCCGGTCGCGAAGACAGCCTGGGCCATGCGCAGGTTGTCGAGCGTGATCGCGAAGAGCCTTGCGAGTTCCCCCTGGCCGTCCTCGGAAAAGCGCAGGCCGAGGCTGATCTTCTTTGCGATCTCGGGATGCAGCCCCTTCTCGATGATATCGCCGATATGTTCGAGGTTGATGGCATAGTCGACGATATGCCGGGCCCGGCGGTGATCGTCTTCCGTCATATCGTCCTTGCCCACCCTCGACACGTAGAGCTTGATCTCATGCTGGATCCGGTCCACCCGCCCTTCGAGCATGCTGATATCCGCAAGCATCGAGAGGTCGTTCGTCTTGAGCGCGTCCAGGGCCCGCACCAGCATGCTCTCGATCAGGTCGCCCACCGCCATGACCTCGCGACCGGCACCGGCAAGTGCGGCGACGGGTCTCGCGAGGGCCTTCATGTCCAGGTAGCGTGGTCCGTTGTCGCTCTCCGCCTCCTGCGGGATGAGGCCGGCCGTCAGCCGATAAAGGAGAGGCGACACTGGAAAGGCGATCAGCGCCACGGCCAGGTTGAACAGAAGATGGGCATCGACGGCGAGCTTTTGCGGCGAAAGCCCTGCCAACTCCATGAATTCCGCACAATAGCCGGCCAGCGGCAGGGCGATGGCGCAGCCGGTTGCCCTGACGATGAGGTTGCCGATCGTTACGCGCCGCGCGCCTGCGGAAGCGCCGAGCGTCGCAAGCACCGGCGGCACGGCCCCGCCGAGGTTGGCACCGAGGACAAGAACGACGACGAGCGCGGTCGAGATGCCGCCCGCGGAGGCCAGCGACAGGATGAGCACCACGATGGCGAGACTGGAGGAGGCGAGAATGGCGAGTGCGGCGGCGAAGATCAAAGCCACCGGCCAGGCATTGTCGAGCATCGCCAGGAAGGCGCGGAGTGCCGGCGACTGCAGAAGCGGATCGGTCGCCGCTGAGAGCAGATGCAATGACAACAGCATGAGGCCGATGCCGACGACGGCGCTGCCGGCGCCGTTGCGCGCGCCGGACCGCGCTCGGGCGAGGGCAACCCCGGCGAGAATGAGCAGCGGCGACAGCCAGCCGAGACCGAGCGCCACGATCCACGCCGTGGCGGCCGTCCCGACATTGGCGCCCAGCAACACGAGCTGTGCCATCGCCGGCGCAATCAGGTCCTTTTCCACGAAAGAGGCGACCATGAGTGCGGTCGCAGTCGAACTCTGAAGGGCCACTGTGGCGACGAATCCTGCAGCGAACGAACGCAGCCCGCCGCGCGTGCCGGCGGCGAGGCCGGTCCTCAGCCGCGCGCCCCAGGCCCGCGACATGCCGTCCTTGACCTGTGCCAGTCCGTAGAGCAGCAGCGCGACCGCGCCGAAGAGATTGATGCCGACAATGGCCGATTCCATGAGCCCACCCTAACCTGCCTGCCAACGGGTTGACGCGACGGTGCCCTCTCTTCCAGCGCCGCATAGGCCATCCGACCACTCACGCCGGAGCGTCTTGCTGCACGGGATTCGACGCAACGACGATCTGCGTCTCGCCATTTTCCGCGCGGTCCAGAAACAGACTCAACGCTCCAAGGAATATGGCCAGAAAGCCTTTCACCGAACTGTCGTGTCGGCTCCTCGCCTCGCATCCGAACCTTTCGGCGAGAAAGCGATAGACGGGCAGCCGCGATTTTTCGATATGCGGCAAAGCGAGCGATGCCCCCTGCCGAAGGCAGTACCAATCGGCGACGAGCTCGATCATCGGCAGGCTTCTCAGCTCGGCGATGTCGATCGCCGAAGCGTGCACCAAAGCGGACAGAATCGGAGCGCCGCCGGCGCTCTCTTCGGTGAAGAGACACGCGATCTCCTCGAGCGTGACGTCTGCCACGCGCTCGACGACTGCCGGCGGCCATTCCTCGGGAAAATAGCGGTGGCTCACCAGTGCCCGCTTGTGTGCCCTGAGAAAGGCTCCGTAAGTGGAGCTTGAAAAGGCGGCCTCCGGCTCTTCGCCGAGCAGCGCGACTTCTCGTTCATAGGCGCTGCGGAGCCGCTGGTCGGCAGGCAGTCCGGACAGCTCAACCGTCTCCATGACGACGCTCCCCTCTCCCGGATGCGCGATCTTGAAGGCCGGCGGAAAGGCTACGAGCGACGGGACCGCAATATTGGTGAGCGACCGGTCGCCGTTGCCGCGGCGCGTGACGCCCTCCACATGAAGGTGCCCGCTGAAATGGAGCGACAGTCCGGCCGCAAGCAGCGCCCGCTCGACATCCTTTCGGGGTGTGCGCCTGGCGATGTTGGTCTCGCCGAACAGCGCTGCCTCGGCGCCGGTCGCGCCATCGAAAGGGTCGAGCACCGGATAGTGCGAAAATGCAAGCAGAGTCTTCCCGAGCCTCCGTGCCCGTGCGCAGACGTCGGCGATCCAAGAGACGACAAAAGGCTTGCAGCGGATCATCGCATTCCAGCCGCCCGAGGTGCTGTCTATGAAAGCCGCTTCCTCACCCCATTCAAACGTCCCGTTCACGGGTTCGAAGACATTGGCATCGATCATCAGCAGCCAGAGGCCGGGCTCGGGTTCGACCAGATAGGACGCGTCCATCAACTCGTAGCGATTGCTGCCGTCCGGTGAGGCCACCCCGTATCGGCGGTCTTCGACCGCATCGGAGGTGCCGAACGGGGTCTCCCAATGGAGATATTCGGGCCTGCGGAAATAGCCGAAGGCCGCCATCGGATCGAGGCCCGCCGGATAGCCTTCGCAATACATCCGGTCACTGACGGTGACGCCGCTGCCCGCGCCGTTCGCATCGCTGGTGACGAGAATGCCCCGGCCGTCGCGGCCGAGGAATTGTTTTGTGTGATGCCTGCCCCGCGGCCCGAAGATGTCGTGATTGCCGGGAAGCGCATAGAACGAGATGTCGAACGCATCGGCGTGCTCATGGAGAATGTCCCGCAGAGCGCTCGTGGTCGCGCGTTGGCCGTCGTCCGTATAGTCCCCGAGCAGCACGACGTGACGGATGCCGCGCCGGCGTACCTCGGCAAGGGCCGCCAGAAACGCTTCCGCGCTTTCATTGAAGACGCGTGTGGATTGCCGGGTGTCCGCCCAGCTGCGCATGGTGATTTCCCGACCCTCGACGGCCACTCTCGCAAAGCCGAAATCCGTTTCGACATCGTGGAAATGGGCATCGGCTATTACGGCGACGGCCGGCAGGGTACGCTTCAGCATGGCCTCTCCTTCTGCCGTTCGCGCTCGATCATGTCGATCCAGGCGGAGGCCCTCCTTGCTGCCTCGTAGAGCATCGGCTTCGGCGTCTCGAACCATTCATCCGGCATCAATTGCCTGCGCGTGCGGATCGCCGCCACGGCATCTTCAAGCGTCGGGTAAAGGTTCGGTTGCTGCTTGTGGAGGAAAAGCGCGACGAGCGAGACGGAACGGCTTCGTCCGCCGCGGCAGTTGACGAGAATGTTTCCGCCGTCCCGGAACGGATAGGTGGGCCGCTTCGGCATCGACTGGCGAAGCGCACCGTCGAGGATGTAATAGGCTCCCAGCATCATGGTTTCGGGGCTGCCCTCGTCATCGATCATGCCGATCTTGTAGTAGCGTATTGCCGCGAAGCCGGACGCCCTGCGCTCGCCATCTGCCTCGTCGGAAGGCCCCTCGACATAGTTGATGTCGAGGTTGATGGCACAATTGACGACGGCCGTGATGCCGTTTTGTCGCAGAAGCCCCAGATCGCGCGCGCCTTCGCTGCCGCCGATGTAGAGAGCGGAGCCGTGCGGCCCCAGTCCCTCGGCAATCAGGCTGATAGCCGGTCGGGTATGGACAGGTGCATCCATGCAGTCTCCTCTTCGCGGCCACGCCGCGTCAGCCTCCAATACGCCAATCGGCCGGTCCGCGCGCTGCTCAGGCCGGAGCCGTCTGCCGGTCCGTCGGCATCGCATATGCGGCCAGGGGTATGTTCGAGGCGCGGCTCGTGTCCGATGCGAGGCCGGGCGCCACGGCAAGAGCCGGGCCACCGGCATCCAGGCTGCCGATCTCGAGGTATGGGCAGACGACTCCGCCCGCCTCGCTCACGAGCAGAAGGCCGGCAAGGCAATCCCAGGAATTCATGTGCAGTTCAATATAGCCGTCCGAGCGGCCATCAGCGACGTAAGCGAGCGCCAATGCGCCGGAACCGGCGCGGCGAACATTGGCGCCCATCCCGAGCAGCGCTTCCATGACGCCGAGATAGGCCGTGTTCGGGACGCGCATCGACCAACCCATTTCCAGCGACGCAGCGTCGAAGCGGGCGGTTTGGGCGACCCGGATGGGAACGCCGTTCCGCGTCGCGCCCGCCCCTCGGCGCGCGAAGTAGAGCTCGTCCAGCGCCGGATTGTAGATCGCGGCGATCTCGGTCGCCCCGTTTTGGACAAAGGCGATCGAGATGCAGAAATGCGGGATGCCCCGCGCGAAATTCGCGGTGCCGTCGATGGGATCGACCACCCAGACCCGGTCGCTTATCGCTCCCCCGCCCTCTTCGCCAAAGAAGCTGTCGCCCGGAAAATGCGCGGCAAGCGCGTGGCGGATATAGGCCTCGGAGGCGGCATCCACTTCGGTCAGGAAGTCCTGAGGCCCTTTCATCGAAACGTTCTGCCTGGCCTCGCCATGAAACCCTTTGAGGGTCAATGCGCCGGCTGAGCGAATGATCTCGCGACAAAGTTCTGCACGACTATCGAGGTCATCGGAATAGGGCTGTCGACTCACCGGCGCTTCCACTTCATTGCACACGCGCGCAATATTGCACACGTGTTCATCGCATTCAAGCCCGATCGGCCAAAGTTCGCGCTCAGGATCTCGGCCTGCCTTTTTGCGGACCTACTGGACCCAACAACGCCATTACCGACGTGGAAGGCGGGGCCGTAGGCTTCCGGACCACATAGCCTGCATCCCCGAAGCAATCAGCAGCTCACGCAACGGATCATTGTTGGACGTTTTCCCGCAAAGCAAGCTCTGTTCCAAGTCCGACTAGAATGGTGCCGCCAGCGCGGGAGACGGGGCTAATTTTGCGGCATATTTGTAAATTTAAATTTGCAAATCCTTGCAATACATGTAGAAAATACGGCACGTAAGATAACAACAATCGGATTTGCAGCGTCTCCCCATGCTTGTCATTCTCGCCGATGATCTGACGGGTGCCCTCGATTCAGCGGCCCCGTTTGCGGGCCGCGGCCTTCATACGGAAGTCGCTCTCGCCCTGAACTCCGTGAATGCTGCACTGGCGGACGGACCGGACATCCTCGTCGTCAACGTGAAGTCGCGCGAGGTTTCCCCGGATGAGGCGCGCCAGGCAACATCTGACGTCCTGAAGCACGTCCCCGAAGATGCGCGGATTTTCAAGAAGGTCGACTCGCGACTGAAGGGCAATATCGAGGCCGAACTCGACGCTACTCCTTTTTCGCGCGCCCTTGTCGCGCCGGCCATCCCCGATTTCGGCCGTATCGTGGTCGGCGGCCAGGTCCGGGGGTTCGGTGTGGAGGCGCCTATCCCGGTCGCCCAAAGGCTCGGCCGGCATGCGGCTCGGGCATTGGTCCCCGATACCATGTCGCGCAAGGACATGCTCGCCGCATTGGCAACCGCCGAGACGGCCGGCTGCGATCTCATGATCGGTGCGAGAGGTCTTGCCGATGCACTTGCCCACCGGATGACGGATAGCGAAACGCTGCCGCTGATCCCGCTGCCCCGCAAGCCGATATTGATCGTCGTCGGATCGCGCGACCCGATCACCGTCGAGCAGGTCGACGTGCTGCGCGATAACCGCCCCGCCGAGTATATCCCGGCGGTCGGAGGCAGGGTGCTGAAGCCTGGCACCCCGGCAACCGGGCCGGTGACGATCATTCAGGCGGTCGAAGGCGAGACGCCGCTCAGCCCGGCCGAGGTCTCCGCCAACTTGGCCGACAGCGTCGTTCCGGCGTTCACCGGCGCGGCCACGACCCTGCTTCTTACCGGTGGCGCAACGGCCGAGGCCGTGCTGGCAAGAATGGGCGTTTCCCGTTTCCGCCTCCTCGGCGAATGCATGCCCGGAATGGCGCTGGCCTTCGCCGACGGCCGCTATATCATCACCAAGTCCGGCGGCTTCGGCGGGCCGGATACGCTGAGCCACATCGCAAGGCAAATCACGGGGGAGGCGAGATAGACGATGGGACTGCAGGAAGGGACCCCCCGCAAGGGCCTGCCCGACATCGTGTTCGAAAGAATGCACCGCGCGATCAAGTCCGGCGCCTATAAGCCGGACGAGCGTCTGCCGACGGAGCACGAGCTGGCGACGGAGTTCGAGGTATCCCGGCCGATCGTCCGGGAGGCGCTGAAGCGCCTCAGGGACCAGGGGCTCATCTATTCCCGGCGTGGCGCGGGCAGTTTCGTGAGAGCCGTGGGCCTTCGCGAGCCGCTCGGTTTCGGCCAGCTCGAAAACGTCGCCGATCTCCTGAACTGCTATGAATTCCGGCTGACGCTGGAGCCTGCGGCTGCGGCCGCGGCAGCGCTCCGGCACGACGAGACGAGCCTCGCATCGATCCGCCGGGCACTCGAACTGCTGCGCGACGCCACCAACCGGCAGTCCCACCGGGAGGATGCCGACTTCCAGTTCCATCTTGCGATCGCCCGTGCTGCCCAGAACAGCTACTTCTCGACGGCCATGGAGGCGCTGAAAGAGCACATCGCCGTGGGCATGAAGTTCCATGGCATCTCGGTGAAGCGAGAGGCCAGCGGCCTCTCCAGGGTTTTCGCCGAGCACGAGGCGATTGCCGATGCCATCGCCGCCGGCAGTGCGGAGGAGGCCCGCATGCTGATGCTGAAGCATCTGACCGGATCGCGCGACCGCCTGTTCCTGGCCTCACAGTAGAGGCAGAACCGGCCGGGGAAGGCGAAGGGAAGGAAGCATCTCCCCAATCGCAACAGGCCTTAGAACGCCGCCCGATAGATCTCCAGCACATCCGCCTCCCTCATGTCGACCGGATTGTTGTCCATCAGCCGCCGGATCGCATGCGCATCGGCGGCAAAGCGCGGCAGGTCGGACTCCTTCGCGCCATTGGCGGCCAGAGACATCTCTATTCCGAGGCTGGCGCAGAAACCTTTCGCGGCCGACAGCAGATCACGTTGCGAGAGATCTTTGCCAAGCCCCAGGGCATCCGCGACTTCCGCCGTCTTTGCCGCGACGGCCGGCTGGTTGAAGGCGAGCACATGCGGAAAGATGATCGCATTGGCGAGGCCGTGCGGCAGATGCAGCAGCGTGCCGAGCGGATAGGATATGGCGTGCCCGGCCGCCGTGTTGACGGGACCGAGGCATATGCCGCCGTAATAGGATGCCAGCATCATCCCCTCGCGCGCTTCGGTATCTTCGCCGTCGCGCACGGCACGGGCGAGATATTTGCCGACGAGGTTGAACCCCATGCGGGCGAAGCCGTCGATCATCGTATGGGCCTTGCGGTTGGTGAAGGCCTCGACGCAGTGGGCCATGGCATCCACGCCGGTCGCCGCGGTGACGGCAGGCGGCACGCTGTAGGTGAGTTGCGGATCGAGCACGGCGAGATCGGCGATCATGTGCGGACTTTCGACCGCGATCTTGCTGCCCTTGCCCGGGTCGGTGATCAGCGAACGGATTCCGGCCTCAGAACCCGTGCCGGCGGTCGTCGCGACCTGCGCAAGACGCGTGTTGCGGCCGGCCACGCGATTGGGCCCGGCGACATCGGCGAGCGATTGCCCGGAGTCCCAGAGCGACGCGACCAGCTTGGCGACATCCATCACCGAGCCGCCGCCAAGACCCACGATCAGGTCCGGGCGAGCTTTCCGCGCGGCATCCAGCGCCGCCTCGAGTGTCGCGATATCCGGTTCGCCGGGGATCGCGTCGAATAAATCGACCTTGCCCGAGAGCTTCAGGCTGTCGGCAAATCCAGACGTGACCGGCGTCGCGATGACCAGGGTGGAGCCGACCTGACCGGCCCAGGCGCCGACTTCCCCGATGCTTCCGGCGCCGACGACGAGTCGGCGCGGCTGATGGATCGTGATCATGACGCTGCCTTTCTGCTTGCCTTGCCGTCCACGAGTTTGCGCGCATAGGCGATCGCGGAATTCAGGTTGCCGTGATTGGCGATACCCTTTCCGGCAATATCGAAGGCAGTCCCGTGATCGACGGAGGTGCGGTCGATCGGAAGATCTACGGAAACATTGACCGCCGTATCGAAGGCGACCAGTTTGATCGGGATATGACCCTGGTCGTGATATTGCGCGACCACCAGATCGAAGCCTCCCGAATAGGCGCGATGGAACACGGTATCGGCGGAGATCGGGCCCTGCACATCGATGCCTTCTTCACGCGCGGCCGCCACCGCAGGCCCGATCTGATCATCGTCTTCCGTGCCGAACAAGCCGTTCTCGCCGCAATGGGGATTGATGCAGGCGACCGCGATGCGCGGGTGCTCGTAGCCGATGCGCTTCAGATGCGCGTTGCCGGCGCGGATCGTGGCAAGAACCCGCTCGGTGGTGGCGCGGCCGATCGCCTCCTTGAGCGACACATGGGTGGAGACGTGAATGACCTTGAGTCGCTCGGAGGCAAGCAGCATATAGGCGGCGCTCGATCCGGTCAGGCTGCGCAGCATCCCGGTATGGCCGTCGTAATGATGGCCCGCCCTGTTGAGTGCTTCCTTGTTGATCGGCGCCGTGACGATGCAGCCGATGTTGCCTGCCTGGGCATCGCGGACCGCGCGCTCGATGAACCGGAAGGCTGCGTCGCCTGCCACTGCCGAAAGGCTGCCCCAGGCGAGCGGCGCGCCCTCGACCGGAAGGTCGACGACATAGGGCTGAAGCTCGACCGAGAGGCCAAGTGCCTCCCTTGCAGCCTCAAGCGTCGCAAGGTTGCCGTAGATGCGGGTCGCCTCCCGGTCCGCAGCCGACATCTCAGCAAGCGACCGGACCGTGATCTCCGGTCCGACGCCACAGGGATCGCCCATGGTGATGCCGATAATCTTGCTCATCTGTTTCTCCCCTCGTCGGCCCACCCGGGCGGCAGACGGACATATTTGATTGCGCGCCGATGGTAGGTGTAGGCGACGTGCAGACTGCCGTCGTCCCCTTCCAGGAGCCACGGATAGGACATTTCCTTGTTGTGTCCGTCGGTCGAATTGTTGGAAAGGCAGGTCCCCGGACCGTCCTCGATCACGATACGGTCGGGGAAGGTGCGCCCGCCGTCGGCCGACAGGCAGACGCTCACCGGCGCCCGCGGCACGCCCCAGATCGGCACACATCCGCCTGAAGGATCGGCGTCGGGCCGGCCGTCGTCGTCTCCGAGCTCGTCGTAAAGCGATGCGCGCCGGTCGGCCGAAAGGGCCGCATTCACCGGATTGCAGATCATCGCCAACCGGCCGTCCCCGAGCCTGCCGACGGCAATCGAGGAATTGTTGTTGGGCACGTCGGTCGGCGCCGGGAGGCTCCACGTCCGCCCGCCGTCGACGCTCTCGACGCGGTAGACCTGGTCCGCCTGGCGGCGGCGGAAGAAAGCCGCGTAGCGGGTGTCGCCGACAGCCACCGGGCTCATGTGCACGCAACCGATCGAACCGGCGAGGTCGGCGAGCTGCCAGCTTCGGCCGCCATCGGTCGAAATGCCGACGGCCGCATTGTCGTGACTGCCGTTCCACTTCTGACCGGGGCGCTGGATGCAGCGAAAGATCGGCAGCAGCCATGCCCCGTCATCTCTGATGACGAGCGGCGCGCGGATGAAGCAGCCGCGCGGCAGGTCGAGATAGCGCCCCTCGGAAGCGGCAAGCCTGGTCGGATCAGCGGCATCCCTCTCGATTGCGGCCATGCGAATGCGGCATTCGTCCTGGTTGCCCGAGGGCTGCGACGTGTGGAAAAGCCAGAGCCGCCCGTCGGGCGCCGTGAACAGCACCGGGTTCTGCTCGGAGTGCTCGGCATCGAAACTCAGCCGCTGCGGCTCGCCCCATTGCGCGGCGCCGGGGGCGAGCACCGACGCGAAGATCGAAATGTCGGATTTTCCCTCGAGCGTCCCACCGAACCAGGCACAGACGAGACTTCCGTCCTCGAGCCTGTGCAGAAAGGCTGCGTGGTTCTGCACCATGGGCGAGGGCAGGAGCGATTCCAATCGCCCTCCCCCGGTCTCCCGGAGCTTGCCGGTCATTGCGTTTGCGATTTCGTCAGGCGTCATGAAAGCCTCCTCATAGATCGGACAATCGCGGAATTTCGAAAGTTGTCAAGTTTTCTATTTTTAGACGGCGCATTCTTACTCGCGTTTGACTGTCTACATGTTGCTGTTTTTACGCTATTTTTTCTGTTTCAAAATTTTTCATTCCAGGATGACGGCGAAAACAATTTGACAAACTTGATAAGAAATCGGATGGTCTGGGCAATTCGGCGGCAGAAGGGCGCTTAGCGGCGAGGAGGCTGATTGCCGCAGCCCGCATGGAGAGAGGCGAACGAAGTCGCCGCGCCACACACGAGATCCTAGAGGGAGGAGAATGCAAATGAAAAGAACACTGATTATGGGAGCCCTGATGCTGGGCTCCGCGCTCGCCCCGGCCTTCGCGGCATCCGGGCCGGTCAAGATCGTTCTGCCGGAAGAGGCGGACCTGCTCGAACCCTGCATGGCCACGCGCTCCAATATCGGCCGCATCATCATGCAAAACGTCAGCGAGACCCTGACCGAGCTCGACCTTCGCGAGGGCAGCCTGATGCCACGCCTTGCCGAGAGCTGGGAGCAGAAGGAGGATGGCAGCTGGCGCTTTCACTTGCGCAAGGGCGTGAAGTTCTCCGACGGCACCGACTTCAACGCCAAGGACGTCAAGTACAGCTTCGACCGCGTGATGAGCGACAAGAATGCCTGTGAGTCGCGCCGCTATTTCGGCGGCATGAACATCAAGATCGACGTCGTCGACGACACGACCGTCGATTTCACGGTCGATCCGGTTCAGCCGATCCTGCCGCTGCTCCTGTCGCTGCTGACGATCGTGCCGGAAGAGACGCCGATGGAATTCGTGCGCGAACCCGTCGGCACCGGCCCCTACAAGCTGACCGACTGGACGCCCGGACAGCAGATCGTGCTTTCCGCCCGCGACGACTACTGGGGCGAAAAGCCCGAGGTCACCGAGGCGACCTATCTGTTCCGCGCCGATCCTGCGGTCCGCGCCGCCATGGTCCAGACCGGTGAGGCCGATCTGTCGCCGTCCATCTCGCAGACCGAGGCGACCAACCCGGCCACCGACTTCTCCTATCTCGACAGCGAAACCGTCTATCTGCGCATCGACCATAATATCGAGCCGTTGAACGACGTCCGCATCCGTCGCGCTCTGAACCTTGCAATCGACCGCGAAGCCTTCCTCGGTACGCTGGTGCCCGACAGCGCCGTCCTCGCCACCGCGATCGTTCCGCCGCCGACGCTCGGCTGGAACCCCGACGTGAAGGTCTTCCCCTACGATCCGGAGCAGGCCAAGAAGCTCATCGAAGAGGCCAAGGCCGATGGCGTCAAGGTAGACACGCCGATCACCATTATCGCGCGTACCGCGAACTTCCCGAACGTGACCGAGATCATGGAGGCCATCCAGGCGCAGCTGCAGGAGGTCGGGCTCAAGGTCGAGCTCAAATTCGTAGAAGTCGCCGAGCACGAAGTCTATTATTCGAAGCCCTTCAAGGAAGGACGCGGTCCGCAGCTGGTTGCCGCGATGCACGACAACTCGAAGGGCGACCCCTCCTTCTCGATGTTCTTCAAATACGACTCCGAAGGCACGCAGTCGGGCTTTTCCGATCCGAAGGTCGACGACCTGATCGCCCGTGCCTCGGCTGCCGTCGGAGACGAACGCGCCAAGCTCTGGTCCGAGCTCATCGCCTATGTCCATGACGACGTGGTGGCAGATGTGCTGTTGTTCCACATGGTCGGTTTCTCGCGGGTGTCCGAGCGACTGGACTTCAAGCCCACGATGGCGACGAATTCCATGCTGCAGCTCTCCGAGATCAAGATCAAATGATCTGAACCGCGGACGAGCGGCCATTCGAAATGAAACTTCCGGCGGCGGGACCCCCGCCGCCTCATGCAAAATCGAGGGCTGCCATGCTCAGATTCATCCGCCAACGTGCGCTCGCAAGCCTGATCTCGCTCATCGGCCTGATCGTCATGGTATTCTTCCTGTCCCGGATGACCGGCGACCCGGCGGCGCTGTTTCTGCCCGTCGAAGCCTCCGCCGAGATGAAGGAGCAGTTCCGCGAGCTGCACGGACTGAACGATCCGATCCTCGTCCAGTTCGCCCGCTATGTGGGAGATGTCGTCACCGGTGATCTCGGCGAATCCCTGCGCAAGGCCCGCCCTGCGCTCGATGTCGTCCTCGAAGCCTTCACCTGGACCCTCTGGCTTGCCGTCATCACGATGACGCTCGTCACGGGAGCGGCGATCGTCGTCGGCTCGCTGGGTGCCTTCCGCTCCGGCGGTTTCTTCGACCGGCTGTCGTCGATGGTCTCGCTCATCGGCGCGTCGGTTCCGGATTTCTGGCTGGCGATCGTCGCCATCGTCATCTTCTCGATCAACTTCGCGATCCTGCCGACATCCGGCACCGGATCGGTCGTGCACTGGATCCTGCCGATCGCGGTTCTCTTCGTCCGCCCCTTCGGCATCATCGTCCAGGTGGTGCGCGGCTCCATGGTCAGCGCACTGTCCTCGGCCTACGTGAAGACCGCACGGGCAAAGGGCGTGAAGTCCGGGCCGATCATCTTCATCCACGCTCTGCGCAATGCGATGCTGCCCGTCATCACCGTAGTCGGAGACCAGGCGGCAAGCTTGCTTAACGGCGCGGTCGTGGTCGAGACGATCTTCGGCTTTCCCGGCGTCGGCAAGCTCATGATCGATTCCATCCTGCAGCGCGATTTCAACGTGGTGCTGGCGGCGATCCTCGTCACGGCCATTGCGATCTTCCTCATGAACGTGCTGATCGATCTCGCCTATGCGCTGCTCGATCCTCGCATCCGGCACTGAGGAGGCGACGGACCATGACCCTGGCAACCACCAACAATGTCATCGCCGCAGAGCCGTCCTTTCCGATACGCATGTTGCGCATGCTGCTGGCGGACAAGTTCGCGCTTTGCGCCGCGATCTTCCTTCTCGTCATCCTCGTCATAGCCGTCATCGGCCCGGCCTGGCTGGGCGACCTGGCGACGAAGCAGAACCTGCGCGGCCGCAATCTGCCGCCATTCGACTGGACACGCGCCTGGGTCTGGTGGATGGGCGCCGACGCGCTCGGCCGTCCGCTCTTCGCCCGCATCATCGTTGCGGCCCAGAACACCCTGATGGTCGCCGCCGGCGCCGTGATCCTGTCCTCGGTGATCGGCACCGTTCTCGGCCTCATCGCCGGCTTTTCCTCGCCGCGCATGAGCCAGATCATCATGCGTCTCGCCGACGTGATCATGTCCTTCCCGTCTCTGCTGATCGCGGTGATCGTGCTCTATGTGCTCGGCTCCTCGATCCTCAACCTCATGCTGGTGCTCGCCATCACCCGCATTCCGGTCTATCTGCGCACCACGCGGGCCGAAGTGCTGGAGATCCGCGAACGCATGTTCGTGCAGGCGGCCCGGGTCATGGGCGCCTCCAGCAAGCGCATCCTCTTCCGCCACATCCTGCCGGTCGTGCTGCCGACGCTGACGACGCTCGCCACCCTCGATTTCGCCTATGTCATGCTGGCGGAAAGCGCGCTGTCCTTCCTCGGCATCGGCATTCAGCCGCCGGAAATCACCTGGGGCCTGATGATCTCGCAGGGCCGGCAATATCTCACCAATGCCTGGTGGCTCTCCTTCTGGCCCGGCCTTGCCATCATTCTCACCACCATGTCGCTCAACCTGCTGTCCAACTGGATGCGGATCGCGCTCGATCCGGTACAGCGCTGGCGTCTCGAAATGAAGGGCGGCAAAAATGGCTGAACATCTGCTCGAGGTCCGTAACCTCTCCGTCGAGTTCCACACCGCGACCGGCGTGGTCCATGCGGTGAAGTCGATCTCCTATCACCTCGACAAGGGAGAGACCCTCGCGATCCTCGGTGAAAGCGGTTCCGGCAAGTCCGTCTCCTCCTCGGCGATCATGAACCTCATCGACATGCCGCCTGGCCGCATCAGCGCCGGCGAAATCCTGCTCGACGGCAGGGACCTGCTGACAATGCCTGCCGAGGAACGGCGCGAGGTCAACGGCCGCCGGGTCGCCATGATCTTTCAGGATCCGCTCAGCCATCTCAATCCGGTCTACAGCGTCGGCTGGCAGATCTCGGAAGCCATGACCACGCACGGGCTCGCCGGCAGCAAGGCGCGCGAAGAGGCGCTGCGGCTCCTTCGCCGCGTCGGGATTCCCGAGCCCGAGCGGGCAATGCGCAAATATCCGCACGAATTCTCCGGCGGTCAGCGCCAGCGCGTCATGATCGCCATGGCGCTGGCGCTCCGGCCGGACCTCCTGATCGCCGACGAACCGACCACCGCGCTCGACGTGACCGTGCAGGCGGAAGTGCTGAAGCTTCTGAAGGAGCTTCAGCGCGAAACGGGCATGGCGGTGCTCATCATCACCCACGATCTCGGCGTCGTCTCCGAGATCGCCGACCGGGTCGTCGTGATGGAAAAGGGCGCCATCGTCGAAGCGGGAACCGTGCGCGAGATCTACAAGAACCCGCAGCATCCCTACACGCAGAAGCTCATCGCCGCCGCCCCCGGCAAGGGCGTGATGCACGAACCCGGCGCGCGCGCCGAACCCCTGCTCAGCGTGCGCGACGTGCGCAAGACCTACGGCTCCTTCGAAGCGCTGAAGGGCATCTCCTTCGATCTCATGCCCGGCGAGACAATGGCTGTCGTCGGAGAAAGCGGCTCCGGCAAATCGACGCTTGCCCGGGCCCTTTTGCGTCTCGACGAGCCGGATGGCGGCACGGCGCTCTGGAAGGGCCGCGACCTGTTCGCGCTTTCGCCGGCTGAGCTCTACAAGCTCAGGCGCGACCTCCAGATGGTGTTCCAGGACCCGACCCAATCGCTCAACCCGCGCATGACGGTCTACCAGCTGATCTCCGAGGCCTGGGTCATCCATCCGGACATCCTGCCCAAGGCGAAATGGCGTGAACGCGTGGCGGAGCTCCTGGTGCAGGTCGGCCTTTCGGCCGAACACATGAGCCGCTATCCGCACCAGTTTTCAGGCGGCCAGCGCCAGCGAATCGCCATTGCCCGGGCGCTTGCGCTCGAGCCGCAGCTGATCATCTGCGACGAGGCCGTTTCCGCGCTCGACGTCTCCGTCCAGGCGCAGGTGATCGAGCTTCTCGACAGGCTGCGCCGCGAGATGGGGATCGCCTTCATCTTCATCGCCCATGACCTGCCGGTCGTTCGCGATTTCGCCGATTACGTCATGGTCATGCAGCAGGGAGAGGTCGTCGAGCTCGGCACCGTCCGCGAGGTCTTCGATACCCCGCGCCAGGCCTATACCCGCGCCCTTCTCGCGGCCAGCCTCGATCCCGATCCGGATGCAAAGGCCGGCCACCTCGCATCGGTGCCGGCCGAGGCTGCCGGCATTCCCGTCCCAAAGCGGAGTCACTGATGTCCAAGAAAGCGTTCGTCGCCCTCGTCACCTGCTTCAACGAGGACGAGACCATCAATTACGAGGCGACCCGCGCCCAGGTGCGCCGTCAGGTCGCCGCCGGCAACAATATCATGTGCGCCGGCACCAATGGCGATTTCACTGCGCTCACGCACGAGGAGAAGATCCGGCTCACCGAGGAAGTGGTCGACGAGGTCGGCGGTCGCGTCGATGTCATCGTCAATGCCGGCATGCCCGCGACCTTCGAGACGCTGCAGCTCGCGCGCGCCTTCGACCGCATCGGCGTCAGCGGCATCGCCGTCATCACGCCCTTCTTCATCGCCTGTACGCAGGACGGCCTGATCCGGCACTTCTCGACGGTCGCCGATGCCGTAGAGACCCCCGTCTATCTCTATGACATTCCCTCTCGCACCCAGAACCATATCGAGCCGGAGACGGCTCTGAAGCTTGCCTCGCACGGCAATATCGCCGGGATCAAGGATTCCGGCGGTGCGCAGGATACGCTCGAGGCCTATCTGCAGGTGGCGCGCGACGTCCCGGGCTTCGAAGTCTATTCCGGGCCCGACCATCTGGTTCTCTGGTCGCTGCAGAACGGTGCGGCCGGCTGCATTTCCGGCCTCGGCAATGCAATGCCGGAGGTCCTCGCCGGCATTCTCAGCGCGTTCAACAACGGGAACATTGCCGAGGCGGAACGCCAGCAGGCACTCTACACCGCCTTCCGCACCGAACTTTACGCCCTCGGCTTCCCGCCGGCCTTGGTCAAGCGCTCACTTTACCTGCATGATCCCTCCGTCGGGGCCTCCCGCCAGCCGGCGCTGCTCCCGAGCGAGGAGCAGGACGCAAGCATTCGGGAGATTCTGGTGCGGCACCGGCTGTTGTGAGGCGCCCCGAGCCGTTCATCTCGAACGCTCTCGTTTTCCGGATCGGTACAGGACCCATCCGGTAATCAGCATTGAGGCTCCCCAGAGCAGAAAGCCTGTGTCCCAGTAGAGCCACTGGTCGCGCGGCACGGTTTCGTTGACGTGATGCAGGCCGAGAATCTGGTGGTTGACGGTGCCTTCGATCAGGTTGAAGGCACCAAACCCGATGAGGAAGGTACCGGCAACAAGCTTTGCCGACCAAAGCAGGGGCGTCCGCCGCCCACGGCGCCACAGGACGATCAGACCCAGCACGACGAAGACGTATGTGGCCACATGGAAGAGGCCGTCGAAAAACGTATTCAGCCTCAGATTTTCCAGGCTGTCGGGGGGAAAGCCTGCGCTGCTCAGCATGTGATGCCACTGCAGCACCTGATGCAGAATGATGCCGTCGAAGAAGCCCCCGAGCCCCAGGCCGAGGAGGATCCCGGCCGCAGCGGGAAATTCTCCGTTTTCTTTTGCGGTGTCGTCCAATATTTGTACTCCGCTCAGCAACCACTCACAGAATGCATTCTTTCGAAATATTTATTAATTGATCAGTTTGATGAAATGTACTTTTCATTCCACCTAAGCTGTCTTAGTATTCTCCACGTCAGTAGAAGCGGTCAGCCGCGTTAGTATCTCACGATACAACATCCGGTCGGGAATTGCTGGCATGCGATCGCGCAGACCGCAGCCCGACGGATCTTTCTGACCTCGCCTTCAGCAAAGTTGACGTCGAACTCCGGGGCGCTTCGCTCACGGACAATCCGTGAATTGGATTGACGGCAACTTTGGAGAGACTGATGATTATCGACATTAGCTGCTACCCGACCAAGATTGTGGATCTGGCCTGGCGGCACGATGGCGAGCCTTTTACAGGTGAGCGCCTCCTCAAGATGATGGACGGCCCTTATTATGTGAACGGGAAGCCGCGCCGCATCGACAAAGCTTTCATCCAGCCCCCGCAGGGCAACACCATTTACACCGACGGCTACGGCGATCTGACCGGCAAGGCGGCGATCCGGGACTACATGTCCTACACCGTCGAGCTCGTTCAGAAATATCCGGACCGCTTCCTCGGCTGTTTCGTCTACAATCCGCGCTACGGCACCCAGAACGGCGCCGAAGAAATCGAGCACCACGCCAAGGAATACGGCTTCAGGATGGTGCAGCTTCAGGCGAACATGCACGCCTACCGCCCCGACCGGGCGCTCGACTGGCTGCGACCCGCGATGCGGAAATGCGCCGATCTCGGCCTCATCGTAAAGGTGCATACCGGCGACGGCCCCTACAGCATCCCGACCGAATTCTATCCGATCATTCGAGAGTTTCCGTCGGTCAATTTCGTCCTCGGGCACTTCGGCGTGCAGACGGGTGGCGTCTATGTCTTCGAGCCGTTCCAGATGGCGATGGATGCGCCGAACATCTATGTCGAATCCGGCTGGTGCCTGCAGTCGCGCATCGTCGAATTCGCCAAGGAACTGCCGAAGCACAAGATCCTGTTCGGCACCGACACACCCCCGAACGAGCCGGGAATGTGGCTGCGCCTTCTCGAGGTGCTGTGCCACGAGCCGCCCCAGGGGCTGAACCTCGACGAGGATACGCTTGAGGACTACCTCGGCAACAACATCGCCCGGATGATCGGTCTCGATCCGACGCCGCCGCCGCGCAGCCTGGAGGAGGCACAGGCCCGCCTCAAGGGCACCCATGCCAGCCTTCAGCCGGCATGAGCCTTCCGCACGCGCGTTTCATGAAATCGGAGAAATAGCATGATCATCGATACCCACCTCCACCCGACCAATCTGGTCGACGAGGCATGGCGCCACACCGGCACGCCCTTCAACGGCGAGCGCATGCTGAAACTGATGGACGGACCCTATATGATCAACGGCAAGCCTCGCCGGATCGACATGGGCTTCATCCAGCCGCCGCCCGGCAATACAGGCTATCGCGACGGCAACCGCATGGGCCGCGAAGGCATCCGCGATTACATGGCGTATATCGCCGAACTTTGCCAAAAATACCCGGACCGCTTCATCGGCAACTTCAACTACAATCCCCGCTGGGGGCCGGAAAACGGCGCGGCCGAGCTCGAATTCCATGTCAAGGAATACGGCTTCAAGATGCTGAAGCTGCATGCCAACATGCATGGTTACCGGCCCGACCGGGCCCTCGACTGGCTTCGCCCGGCGATGAAGAAGTGCGCGGAACTCGGAGTGGTCGTGCTCATCCACACCGGTGACGGGCCCTACACCATTCCGACGATGTTCTATCCGATCATTCGCGAGTTCCCGATGGTCAATTTCATCATCGGGCATTTCGGGATCCAGACCGGGGGCAACTACTCGTTCGAGTCTTTCTGGATGGCGATGGATACACCCAACGTCTACTGCGAGTCCGGTTGGTGCTTCCAATCCCGCATCGTCGAATTCGCGAAAGAGCTGCCGAAACACAAGATCGTCTTCGGTACGGACTCGCCGCCGAACGAACCCGGCATGTGGCTGCGCGAGCTCGAGGTTCTCTGCCACGAACCGCCCCACGGCCTCGGGCTTTCCGAGGACGATCTCGAGGGCTATCTCGGCAACAACATCGCCAAGCTCGTCGGCATCGACCCGACCCCTCCGCCACGCAATCTCGAGGAAGCTCAGGCGCGCCTGACCGATACCTATGCGGGTCTGAGGCGAGAGGAGCGCCAGCCTACTCCTGCCTGATCGGCCCCGGTCGATCCCCAGTCAGAGCGGGATTCGGGCGGAACATCGCTCGCATTTTTCCTCATCCCGCTCCAGGGCAGCGGCTCCCTCCAAGGCCGCTGCCCGCTCATGTGAAGTAACGACACCGCGAAGGGCAGTATTATGGAGTTCGGCAGCCAGGACGTCCGCTACTTTCTCCGGGAATACCAGAAGGCGCATCCCGAAGACGTACTCACCATCGAAGACCGTATCACGGACGACCAGGACGCATCGGCGTTCATCTGGAAGCTCAACCAGCAAGGCCGGGCGCCGCTCCTGCATTTTCGCAACGTCGAGGGCGTCGGCGGCGAAGTGATTGCCAACACCTTCGGATCGCGCGAGCGGATCGCCCGGATGTTCGGTACCTCCCAGGACCGGCTGCACGAAGCCTATCAGGCACGCTCGCGGCAAGCCCTGCCGCCGCGGCTGGTCGACAGCGGACCGGTCACCGAATGCGTGGAAGAGCACGACATCGATCTAGGCACGCTGCCGATGCTGAAGCACTTCGCGACGGACAGAGCGAAATACATCACCAGCGGCATAATTATCGCCGAGCACCCCGAAACCGGCGCCGGCAATCTCAGCTATCACCGCGCCATGATCCATTCGAAGAACGAGCTGGCGACGAGCCTGCATTCGCGCGGACATCTGTGGCGGCTGCTCAACATGGCCAAGGACCGCGGCGAGAACCTGAAGGTCGCCATGGTCATCGGCGCGCACCCTCTCTTCATGATCGCAGCCTCGGCGCGCCTTGCGTTCGGTGAGGACGAGCGCGACGTCGCCGGCGGCCTCATGGGCGAGCCGCTCGAGGTGGTACGGACGCCGAAATACGGCATCCGGGTTCCGGCCTATGCCGAAATCGTACTGGAAGGGGTGATCGAGCCCGAAACGCAGGTTGCCGAAGGGCCCTTCGGAGAGTTCACGGGCTACTCGTCCGACCGATCGACGAACAATCTGTTTCGCGTCGAGACGTTGCTGCGCCGCAAGGACGCGATCCTTGTCAGCGTCGCCGGCGGCAACTCGTCCGAACATCTCAATCTCGGCCGTGTTCCGCGCGAGGCGGAGATGGTGGAAAAGCTGAAGCAACGCTTCCCGAGCGTGACGGCGGTCCACTATCCGGCATCCGGCACGCATTTTCACGCCTATGTCGCCCTCAACCAGACGAGACCCGGCGAGGCCCGCCAGATCATGCTCGGCCTGCTCGGCTGGGATGCTTATCTGAAGACCGTGATCGCCGTCGATGCCGACGTGGACATAACGCGGGATTCCGACGTCCTTTGGGCCATGTCTGCCCATTTCCAGCCGCACAAGGATGTCGTCATCATCGAAGGGCTGCCCGGGAACGCGCTCGACCCTTCGGCATCCGGTATCGGTACGACGTCCCGCATGGGCCTCGACGCGACCCGCGGGCCTGATTTTCACGGCGTGCTCGCCAGGATCGACGAGGCTGCCTTCGACCGCGCTTCGGCGATTCTCGCGAAATTCGGCCGTCCTTAGAGAAAATGGCGACGCTTGGAGGTGAAAGCGATGAAGGCGGACCGGGAACAGAGAAAGCGGATCATCGTCGGCATCAGCGGCGCCTCCGGCGTGATATACGGCATCCGGCTCCTGGAGATCCTGCGGGATCTGGACATCGAGACGCACCTCGTGATGAGCCGTGCCGCCCAGATCACGCTGGCGATGGAAACGGACTTCAAGGTCGCCGACGTCGAAGCCCTCGCCTGCTGCGTCCATTCCAACAAGGACATCGGCGCCTCGTGCTCCAGCGGTTCTTTCCGCACGCTGGGGATGATCGTTGCACCCTGCTCGATCAAGACCCTCTCGGAAATCGCGACCGGCGTAACTTCCGGCTTACTGTCCCGGGCGGCGGATGTAACGCTGAAGGAACGCCGTCGGCTGGTTCTCATGCTGCGCGAAACGCCATTGCACATCGGCCATATTCGTTCGATGGCCCAGGCGACGGAGGCGGGGGCGATCATCTGTCCCCCCGTCCCGGCCTTCTATGCCCGTCCGCAGACGCTGGACGAGATGGTCAATCATACCGTGGCACGCGTCCTTGATCTGTTCGATATCGATACCGGGCTCGCACATCGCTGGAGCGGGCGGCGCGCTGCCGTCCCTTCCCGCCCACGTGAAGATATCGAGGTGAAGATGAGGTGAGGAATACCGCCCGTTCGCCGGCCGGAGGAGGGTCGGGGTTCGGCGCTAGGCTCTTGGAAAAATAATGGGAGGAGCGAAATGAATACGGACTCGAAGTGCGATGCTATCGAAGAAATGTTTCCCGCGCCGAAACTGGCGGCGCTCGGCCTGCAGCATGTCCTGGTGATGTATGCCGGTGCCATCGCGGTTCCCCTGATCATCGGCAGCGCGCTGAATCTCTCCAAGGATCAGATCGCCATGCTGATCAGCGCGGATCTTTTCTGCTGCGGCATCGTCACCCTCATCCAGTGTCTCGGCATCTGGAACGTCGGCGCGCGTCTGCCGATCATGATGGGCATCGGCTTTACCGCGGTTCCCCCGATCATCGCCACGGGCACGGATCCGGACCTCGGAATGCCCGGCGTTCTCGGTGCGGTCATCGCATCCGGCGTGTTCACGCTTCTGGCCGCCCCCTATTTCAGCCGCTGGGTTCGCTTCTTCCCGGCGGTGGTCACCGGAACGGTGATGCTGGTCATCGGCCTGTCCCTGATGCGGGTCGGAGTAAACTGGGCGGCGGGTGGTCAACCCATGATAAAAGGCCCGGACGGGCTCATTCCCAATCCGGCCTACGGTCAGCCCTTCGCTCTTGCGGTCGCTGCCATCGTGCTGGTTTCCATTCTCCTGATGACCCGCTTTCTCAAGGGATTTCTCGCGAACCTGGCCGTCCTGTTCGGCATAGGGATCGGATTTGCCATCGCTGTCGCTTTCGGAAAGGTGGATTTCCAAGGGGTCGCCGATGCGAGCTGGATCACGGTCGTGACGCCGTTCGCCTTCGGCATGCCGATATTCGACCTGTGGGCGACGGTTGCGCTCTGCACCGTCATGATCGTCATGATGATCGAAGCGACCGGCCAGATCCTCGCCGTCGGCGACATGGCAGGCCGCACGATCAGCGAAGCCGACCTGGCGCGCGGGCTGCGCACGGATGGTCTCGGCAACATTATCGGCGGGATATTCAACACCTTCACATACACCACATATGCCCAGAATGTGGGCCTGCTCCAGATCACCGGTGTGATGAGCCGCTGGGCGGTTGCCGCGGGCGGCGTGGTGCTGATCCTTCTCGGCTGCCTGCCGAAGATCGCATTCATCACCGCGTCGATACCGAGCTATGTCGTCGGGGGCGCCGCGATCGTGATGTTCGGCATGGTCTCGGCGACGGGCGTCAAGATTCTCGCCCGGGTCAACTTCGTGGACAACCGCCGCAACCTCTACATCGTCGCCGTCAGCGTCGGCCTCGCGATGATCCCGGTGGTCGCCGACAAGATCTTCGCCCAGCTGCCGGAGTTCATCGACCGGTTCTTCCACAGCGGCGTTCTCGTCGGAACCTTCTCGGCGGTGCTGCTCAACCTGCTCTTCAACGGCGTTCCTCCGCGCGAGGAGGTGCAGCCGGATTTGGTCGGTGAGGGGGCCATGCGGCATCTCGGCTAGGCGCACCCGCAAGCGAATGCACGGCATGCACTGCCCCCGGCCATGGCCGGGGGCAGTGCGGTTTTATGCAATCAACAGCGGGTGAGGTGACCCCCTTCTGCCCTCGCCTTTTCCGGCCGGCTGCGGCAAGTGGGATCCGCTGTTCGCGCTCAAACATGACAAATCCGCCGAAGCCTCCCGGCCTCGGCGGATTGGCGTCATTCCCCCGGATCAATTATCCGTATTGCCCGCCGAGGCAAGGCAAAGCTCCAGTCCTTTTTCCAGCGCCGCCCGGTCGAGGTTGCGGCCGATGAAGACCAGCTTCGTGTAAGGCATGTCCTTCCCCCAGACATGGTCCGGACGGAAGTCCATCAGCTTGTGCACCGCCTGCAGCACGAAGAAACGAGCATCGCCGGCAATCGCTATGATGCCTTTGGTCCGGAAGATGTCGTCGCCTTCCTCCCGAAGCAGGCCCGAGAGATAGTCCGTCAGGCGGCGCTGGTCGAAAGGCCGGTCGAAGACGAAGGATTCCGAGCTGACCGTCGCGTCATGCAGATGATGGTTATGGTGGTGATGATCGTGGTGGTGATCGAGGTCGAGCAGCTTGGCACGTTCGGCGACGTAGGACGGCGCGAAGCCTGAAATGCCGAGAATGCTTGACAGCTCCACCTTGCCGTAGCTCGAGCGTACGATTTCGGCGGTCTGGTTGAGCTTGCGCATGCCGCGCTCGAGCGGAGCGATCTCTCCTTCCGATACGAGGTCGATCTTGTTGATGATGATGCGGTCGGCGGCGACGATCTGGTCGACGGCCTGGTTGTCGCGTCCGTCCAGGACGGGATCGTCGATATGCTGCCCTATGTGCTTGGCATCGACCAGCGTCACGATGCCGTCCAGCGTTACGTGCTTGCCGATTTCATCATCGATGAAGAAAGCCGTGGCGACGGGGGTCGGATCGGCAAGCCCGCTGGTCTCGACCAGGATGTGGTCGAACTTGTCCTTTCGGGCAAGCAGCTTCTGCAGCACCTCTATCAAATCGTTGCGCACATCGACGAAGCAGCAAATGCAGCCGTTCTTCATCTGGTAGATCTCTTCCTCGGAGGCGAGCACGAGATCCGAGTCCACATCCACCTCGCCGAATTCGTTTTCGATCACCGCGATGCGGTGACCGTGTCGTTCCGTCAATATGTGGTTCAAAAGCGTTGTCTTTCCGGCACCGAGGAAGCCGGTCAGGATGGTGACGGGAATTTTGCTGTCCTGAAGATGGTTGGTCTGCATCACTGCCTCGTTTCGTTGACTTTGGACTTGAGGGCGTTCAACACTTGCTCCGGCGTAATCGGATAGTGGTGGAAGCGGACGCCGATGGCGTCGTAGATAGCGTTGGCGATGGACGGTCCGATCGCGATGATCGGATCCTCCCCGACGCCCTTGGCACCGTAGGGACCGCCGGGATCCGGCGCCGTCTCGAGGATGATGGTGCGGATCGACGGCATGTCCATCGACAAGGGCATCTTGTAATCGACGAAGCTCGGATTGAGGGAACGGCCATCGGTAAGGTCGATGACATAATCCTCGCTGAGGGTGTGGCCGATGCCCTGCTGAATGCCGCCCTCGATCTGTCCGGCCGCGGCGATCGGATGGATGACCCTGCCGATCTCGTGTACCGGCACGACCTCGATAACGGCGACCTCGCCGGTTTCGGTATCCACCTCGACTTCGGCGAAATGGGCGGCGAAGGAGTAGGACTTGGTCGGCATGTAGGTGCCTACGCCGACCAGTTGCACCGCCGGCATTCCCCGTTGCGGCCCGACGGCCTCGCAAAGCCGGATGCTGCGGTTCGAGCCGTTGGTGACGACGACGAAACCGTCCCGGATCGCGAGATCCTCGGGCTCGGCCTTGAGCAGGGGCGCGGCGTGTTCGAGCACTTGTCTGCGCACGTCGGCGGCTGCGAGCTGAGCCGCCCGTCCGCCGAGATAGGTCGTGTGGCTGGCGAAGGCACCGATATCCCAAGGGACGATATCGGTATCCCCTTGGACGACCGAGACGGCTTCGAAGGGCACGCCGAGTTCCTCGGCGACGATCTGCGACAACGCCGTGTGCGCGCCGGTGCCGAGCCCAGCGGTGCCGGTGATCAGCGTCACCGTTCCGTCCTCGTTCATCTTCACGATTGCGTTGCCCTGTTCCTTGATACCCGGATAGGCACTGGATCCATGCATTTCGCAGCCGATCCCGATCCCGCGGCGCCTGACGCCTTCCGGCTTCTCTCGCATGCGCAAGTCGTGCCAGTTCGTCTCCTGCATGACGCGGCGGATGCAATCCCCGAGGCCATGTCCGACGATCGGGTGCCCGGAGGGTGCCATGTCGCCCTCGCGTACGGCGTTCATCAGCTTGAACTCGGCCGGATCGAAGCCGAGCTTCTCGGCCGCCTCGTCCATCATGAGGTCGAGCGCATAATATGTCTGAACGACGCCGTAGCCGCGAAAGGCGCCGGCAATCGGCGAATTGGTATAGATGCAGCGGCCTTCCAGCCGCACATTCTCGCAGCGGTAGAGCGAGGTCAGCGCTGCAGTGCCGACATTGGTGACGCCGGGACCGTGCGAGCCGTAGGCGCCGGAGTTGAAGGTGACCCTGGCTTCGCGTGCGACGATCCGGCCGTCTTTGGTGAAGCCCTGCTTCAGCCATATCTTGCCGGGGTGACGCGAGCGGCCGCCGAGGAAGGTTTCCTTGCGGCTGAACTCCATCTTGACCGGACGCCCCGTCTGCCGCGCAAGCAGGGCGCAGAGGAATTCGTTCTGGAAAAGATCCTGCTTCGCGCCGAAGCCGCCGCCCATGTGATCGACGATAACGCGTACCTTGTTCAGCGGTACACCGAGCACTTCGGCAAGCGTGCCGCGGACCATGAATGCGCTCTGGGTCGAGGTCCACATGGTGAGTTTGCCGTTGCCGTCCCACTGGCTGGCACAGACATTGGGCTCCATATAGGCCGGTGTCGGGCGGCCGAGATCGTATTCGCGCTCGAGGATCAGATCCGCCTCGGCGAAACCCCTGTCGACGTCGCCGCGGGTGACGAAGACCGGCGGCAGCACTTGGTTCCGGTCGAGACCGTTCTCATGGATCGGCGGAGCGCCGGGCTCCGATGCGGCTTCGATGGTGAAAAGGCCAGGCAAGGGCTCGTACTCGACCTCGATGAGCGCGACTGCGCGCTCGGCGATTTCCTCGCTGACGGCAGCGACGGCGGCGACGCCCTCGCCCCAATATCGCACCCTGTCATCGAGAATGTACTGGTCCTTGGTAACGGATGCCGAGCGCGGATGCGGCGAGCCCGCATGCAGGACGCGCGGGACGTCCCGGTGCGTCAGCACCGCCTTGACCCCCTCGAGCGCCAGCGCCTTGCTCGTGTCGATGCTCCTGATGCGCGCATGCGCGATGTTGCTGCGCTTCATCTTGGCATGGAGCATGCCGGGCAAGGCGACGTCGCCTGCATATCTGGCCGTCCCCGTGACCTTCTCCAGCGTATCGGACCGCTTGACGCTCTTGCCCACGACGGTGAAGTCCCGGTCGGACAGGTCTCTGTCGATCCTTTCATAGGTGTTCATAGTGTCTCCGCCTTTCTCAGTTCCTCGGCCGTGGCCCGAACAGCGTCGATGATCTTGGTGTAGCCGGTGCATCGGCAGATATTGCCGGCTAGAGCGAAGCGGATTTCGTCCTCGCTCGGGTCCGGGTTTTCGTCGAGCAGCGCCTTGGCCATCATGATGATGCCCGGTGTGCAGAAGCCGCACTGGGCACCGCCGTGCTCCATGAATTTCTGCTGCAGCAGGTGCGGCCGGTCGTAAGCCGGCTGCAGGCCTTCGATGGTCTCGATCGTCGCGCCTTCGGCCTCGACGGCGAGCACCAGACAGGCATTGACCGGCCTTCCGTCCATGATGACCGTGCAGGCGCCGCAGTCTCCGACGTCGCAGCCTTTCTTGGTTCCGGTGAGACTGCCCTCGTTGCGTAGCGCGTCGAGCAGCGTACGGTTGGGAGCAACCGCGAGTTCACGGGCCTCGCCGTTGACCGTCATCGAAACGAGCCGGTTCATTGTGCACCTCCCATGGCGTAGCCGATCGCCCGGCGCGTAAGCACGCCGACCATGTCGCGGCGGTAGGCCGCGCTTGCGCGCACATTGCCGATGGGAGTGGCTTCCTGCATTGCGCTTTCCGCAGCCTCGGCCAGCAGCGCCGCGTCGATCGTCCGTCCCCTGAGAAGGTCCTCGGTCCTGCGGGCGCGGATCACGGTCGGCGCCACGGCGCCGAGCGCGATGCGGATGTCCGAGCAGTGCCCGGCCGCGTGTTCGATACTGACGGCAACGCCGACGGTCGCGAGTTCCATCGCCTTGCGGCGGCCGTGCTTGATGTAGGCGCGGCCGCTCGTCGGGCGGGGCGCCGGCAGGGATATGCCGGTGACGATATCTCCGGGCGAAAGAACAGTCCGGCCGGGACCGGTGAAGAAGTCCTCCAGCAGAACGGTCCGCTCGGTGCCTCCATTATAGACGGTCAGGCTGGCGCCGTCGGCGATCAGGGGCGGGATCGTATCCGCCGAGGGCGAGGCGCGACAGATGTTGCCGACCACGGTCGCCCGGTTGCGCACCTGCACCGAGCCGAGGAGGCTTACCGCCTTGGCGAGGTTCGGATAGTTGCCGATGACATGCGGCGAGGTCTCTATCTCCCGGACCGTCACCAGCGCGCCAAAGCGAAGCCCGGCGGCCGGATCATAGGTAAAATCCCTCAGGTTCTGGATCTTCTTGATGTTGACGACGTGAAGGACGCTGCGAAGCTCCTCCTTCATCTCGACCAGCAGATCGGTGCCGCCCGCGATGATGCTGGCATCCTTGCCCAGCCGCCTCAGCAGATCGCTGGCCTCCGCCAGGCTTGCCGGCTCGTAATATTCGAACGGTTTCATGCATTCCTCCTCCCAAAAAACAGCGGTCGCCGCCGCGTGCCGCACTGATTCAATCGAAACCGGGGTCGCCATCCTCCCCTCGTTCGGTTTCGCCGGACCCCGCGTTAGCCTGAACGGAGCGAAACGCCTGCATGGCCGCTGCTCGATCGGCCACCAGTTCACGTTCCAGGGCCCGCAGGTGCTCCGTGTTGAGGCGGGCGGCCCTTTCGCCATCTCCGCTTGCTATCGCTTCGACGATCTCGGAATGCGCGTGATTGCCGCAGAAGCGCGGCTCGGTGTCCGGCCTTGACCAGGAGAGCAGCGGCTGGCGGTTGATGAGATCGCGTATCACCCCGGTCAGCACGTCGTTGCCGGCCATTTCCGCCAGAAGCAGATGGAACCGCCGGGACAGATGCCGGGCTTCTTCCATGCGGCCCTCTTCATAGGCGTTGCGTTCGTCCTCCACGAACGACCGCAGGCGCGCACGCTCCGCCTCGCCGATCGTGCCGGCGAGCTTCTCGACCGTCGCTGTCTCGATCACGATGCGCGCGTCGAATATCTGCCGCGCTTCGTCGGGCGAGCACATGGCGATGGACGCTCCCTTGTTGGGACTGAGTTCCACCAGCCCGGCATGCGCCAGGCGCATGAGCCCGTTGCGTATGGCCGACCTGTTGGCGCCGGAGGCGATGGCCAGCTCGCGCTCGATCAGCCTGGCGCCGGGGGCCACCCGATGATGCATGATCGCCTCGACGATGACCTGGACGACACGCTGCTCGGCCTCAGGCCCGCTCATCGCGGCCCCGGCAGGGGGACGGTATCTTGCACTCCTGGGAAAGGGCGACGCGGCCATCCGAAACACTCCAGATTAGATTGTCAACAATCTATACTTGGATGACCGGATGTCAACGTTATGTATTATTCGGCAATGTCGACACCTATATTCATGGCGCCAGCGTATTTACAGCGTACGCCTTGCAGATTGCTCGCATTTCCGCCGGATTACCATGCATAAATTTGGCTGAATGAAATCACTTGCGGAATTTCATCGGTTCCAACTCCGGTGAAAAACCCGTTTTTATCCCGTTGCAACTGATTTTTCAGGGGATGGAATGGCGACTTGCATGCCATTATCTTATTTTATTTCTTTCGCAGCCGTACGCTGCACTGGGCGATGCGGAGCTGCCGGACAATTCATAAGCAAACCGAAACAATATATATCTATTATGAAATTGCCTCAATAATCGCCGCTTCTTAGTCTCCATACAGATGGAATGGGCCGGACGGAATGGGCCAGACGGAATGGAATGGAGTCACTCGATGCATACGGTTCTCGGAACCCGTCATGGCGGTGCCCGCCGTGCACTTCTCCTGCGTGGCTGCCGCATCGCCGGTGAAGCCGCGGCAGGCGCTGAACGCGACATTCTCATAGGGGAAGACGGGCGCATCGCCAGCATCGGCCATCGCCTGGAAGCAGGCCCGGATGTGATCGGCGTCGATCTCCGCGGCGCGCTCGTCTCGCCGGGCTTCGTCGACGTCCACCAGCATCTGGACAAGACTGGCGTCCTCAAATTCACGCCCAATCCCTCGGGAACCTTGCAGGGAGCGCGGGAGGCATTCGCCAGATATGCCCGCCAGGCGCCGGAAGAAGACGTGACGCGACGTGCGGCACGAACCATGGAACGCTGCCTTGCCCGCGGCACCACGGCGATCCGCAGCCACATCAATGTCGACAAGGATGCCGGCTTCAACGGCATCAATGCCTTGGCACGGCTGAGATCGGAATGGGCGGACCGGCTGACGCTGCAACTCGTCGCGTTCATGACGCCGCATCCCAACCAGGATATCGAATGGCTGGAGAAGAACATCGATGCCGCAGTCGAACAGGCCGACGCGGTCGGGGGCACCCCGGCGGTCGCCGAGGACCCGATGCGGTATCTCGACATCCTCTTCGCCGCGGCCGAGCGGCATGGCCGGCCCATCGATCTGCACCTTGACGAACACCTGAACCCCGAACGGCCGCTTTTCGACGCCGTGTTCGAGCGGGTCCGGAGATTTGGCCTGCAGGGTCGCACTCTCCTCGGGCACGCATCCGTCCTGAGCGCGCTGCCGAGGAAGGAATTCGAGCGCATACGCGACCAGATGGTCGATCTCGACATCGCCGTCGTGACACTGCCTGCGGCCAATCTCTACCTGCAGGGCCGCAGCCACGACATGTTGCCGCCCCGCGGTCTGACGCGCGTCGCCGAACTGATCCGTTCGGGGGTCGCCATCGCGACCGCATCCGACAATATCCAGGATCCGTTCGTGCCGACCGGCTCGGGCGACATGCTCGAGATCGCGCGCTGGACGCTGCTTGCCGGGCACCTGCGGGGCGACGAGCTTGCCACCGCCTATGACATGATCACCGCAATACCGGCACGCATGATGAATCTCGGCACCGATTACGGCATCCGCGAGGGCGCCTGGGCGGACCTCGTCGTCACCGATTGCGAGGATGTCAACGCGCTCGTCAGCGGGGGTCCCGACTGCATGCAGGTCCTCGTGAAAGGCCGGCCGGTTGCAGCACCCGCATCGCCTGCCATGGAGGCCATACGCGCATTGGAAGATGTCCCCTGAACGGCAACAAGCCGTCGGACGGGCATGATGAGGAGAGGAAGGGAGGAGCATCATGATGATTACGAGAAGAGGCTGTTTGGCGTCGGCGGTCGCAATGGCCGCGCTCATTGCCGCCGGGCCGGCTTTCGCCGGGGGCGCATCGTTCAAGATGGGACTGCTGGTTCCCGGCAGCATTTCGGAAGAAGGATGGAACAGGATAGGCTTCAACGCGCTCAAGGGCGTGGAGAAGGAACTTGGTGCCGAGGTCAGCTATGTCGAGCTGCAGCAGAACCCTGCATCCTTCGAGAAAGCCTTCCGCGACTTCGCCAGCCAGGGCTACAACGTCATTCTCGGGCACGGCTTCGAGTTTCAGGATGCCGCTCTCGAGGTCGCGCCGGAATATCCCGATACGGTCTTTCTCATTTCCTCGAGCTACATATCCGAGGGAAATGTCATCGGCCTCAACACGGATACGAGCCAACCTTTCTACCTGATGGGCGTGATCGCGGCCAAGACGGGGAAGAAGGCGGGTCTCGTCGGAGGGATGGAGATCCCGCCGATAAAGGAGGCCTTCGAGGGTTTCACCAACGGCGTGCGAAGCGTCGCGCCGGACTTCCCCGTCAGTGAAGTCTATATCGGCAACTTCACCGACGCGACCGCGACCAAGGAGGCAAGCCTCAGCCTGATTTCGCAAGGGGCCGACTTCGTGCTGCCGAATGCTTCAGGGGCGACGGTGGGGGGATTCCAGGCAGCCGCGGAATCCGGTGCCGACGTCAAGACGTTCAGCATCTTCAGCGACTACACCTCGGTCGCTCCCAAGAACATTCTCGGGCTTTACGTCGCCGACTATGCCCGGGGCGTCATCCGCATCGTCGGGGACATCAAGAACGGCAAAAAGCCGACGACCAATGTCGAGTTCGGCCTGAAAGATGCCGACGTCATGAGGTTCACCTACAATGATCAGGCTGCAAATCCGGTGACGGAGGACGTGCGCAAATACGTCGATGAGGTGAAGGGCAAGATCGCAGCCGGTGAAATCAAGACCCGGCAGAGATAACGTCCGCAGGTACAAGAAGGATGGGGCACTGCCCGAAGGATCGGGCCGGCCCGGCCGTTCGCATGCGCCCCATCCGGCCACGATAACCGCTTCGATCGATCGTTCGATGGAAAGCTTCAGGCTTTTCCTAATCCGAAGGCAGCAAACTCATGGCAAACAGTGAAAGCGGACAGCCGCTGGCGGTTGTCCCCCAGGCCTATGGCGCCCTCTGGCGAGGCCTGCTCGGTCCTTTACGCACGATCATCCAGCCGGTCGCCGCTGTCGTTGTGGCTCTCGCATGCGGGGCGGCGCTTCTTGCCTTCAACGGCTACGAAGCACGCGCCGTGATCGACGTGATGGTACTTGGCGTCTTCCAGGACACCCGCTCGATCGCCGAAATTCTCCTGAAGGCGACGCCGTTGATCCTGATCGGCGTCGGCCTTTGCGTCGCCTTCCGCTGCAGCATCTGGAACATTGGCGCCGAGGGGCAATTCTATGCCGGCGCCATCGCCGCAACCGCCGTGGGCGTTTCCTTCGACGGATTGAGCGCATGGGTCTATGTGCCGCTCGTCATGCTTGCAGGCGCTCTTGCCGGTGCGGCATGGGCGGCGATCGCCGGACTTCTGAAGGTCTATTTCCGGGCGAGCGAGATCGTGACGACGATCATGCTGAATTACATCGCCATCATCATGACGAGCTATCTCGTGACCGGCCCGTTGCGGGATGCGGCTGCGGCCTATCCGCAATCCGCCCGGCTGGTCCAGGAGGCGTGGATGCCGCGCATCCTGCCGAAGACCCGCCTCCACATCGGCATCCTCGTCGCCCTGGCGCTTGCCGTCGTGATGTATGTTTTCCTGTTTCGCAGCACCCGGGGCTATGCGCTGAGGGTGGTCGGCATCAGCCCGGACGCCGCGCGCTATGCCGGGATCAGCGTTCCCAGGAACATCATGCTGTCGATCTGCCTGAGCGGCAGCATGGCCGGGCTCGCAGGTGCCTTCGAGATCGCCGGCGTCACCCGGCGGCTCTTTCAGTCGATCTCTCCGGGCTACGGCTTCGAAGGGATCGCCGTCGCTCTTCTCGCAAACAACAATCCGATCGGAGCGGTCTTCTCGGGCCTCTTGTTTGCAATCCTGCGAAGCGGCTCCGAGCTCATGCAGATCACGGCGCAGGTGCCTCAGGTTCTCGTGCTCGTGATTCAGGGCATCGTCATTCTCTCGGTCGTGGGATTTGCCGTGTTGCGGATCCCGTCGATGCGCCCTTCCGAATAGGTGGACCCATGGAAGATGTAGCAAGCCTGAGCTTTCTCGCCGCGACCATCGCAGCCTCGTGGCGGCTGGCAGCGCCGCTGATGTTCGCATCAATCGGCGAAGTGTTTTCCGAGCGCGCCGGCGTCCTCAATATCGGCCTCGAAGGCGTGATGCTGGCGGGTGCCTTTGCCGGTTTCGCCGCCGCCTTCACCAGCGGAAGCATCCTGCTCGGAGTCGCCGCGGCGATCGCGGCAGGTGTTCTCGTCGGCCTGTTGTTTGCGTTCTTCACCATCACGATCAAGGCGGACCAGATCGTGGTGGGCGCTGCCATCAACCTGCTCGGTCTCGGCCTGACGGCTTTTCTGTTCCGCGCCTATTTTTCCTCGGCCGGCAAGGGCATCGAGATCGCCAAGCCAATCAATCTGCCGTGGCTGAGCGATCTGCCGTTCTTCGGCGAAGCCTTCTTCCGGCAGAACGCCTTTGTCTACAGCACGCTTCCGGTGGCCGCGCTTGCCGTGTTCGTGCTCTACAGGACGTCGTTCGGCCTGACGCTTCGCGCTGTCGGCGAGCATCCCAGGGCTGTCGACGTTTCGGGCCGCAGCGTAGCGCTCTATCGCTATGGCGCGGTGCTCATCTGCTCGGCGCTCGCGGCGCTCGGCGGCGCCTTTCTGACGCTCGCCCACTCCAACCAGTTCGTCGAAGGCATTTCCTCGGGCCGCGGCTTCATCGCCCTTGCGGTGGTGGTCTTTGCGAGATGGTCGCCGATCGGCGCCTTCATCGTCTCGCTGCTCTTCGGGGTGTTCTATGCGTTGCAGCTGCAATTGCAGGCGCAGCCGGTGCTCTTCCTCCCCTATCAGCTCTTCCAGGCGCTGCCCTACGTCATGACGATCGCGGCGCTGATATTCGTCCGAAACCGGGTCGACACACCGAGCATGCTCGGCGTCGCCTACAAGAAAAGCTGAGGGGGAGAAATGACGGGCAAGCAACTGCTTTTGATGGATGGCATCCATAAACGGTTCGGACCGCTCATCGTCAGCGCCGGCGTGACCCTCGACGTCGAAGAGAACGAAATTCACGCGCTGCTCGGCGAAAACGGCGCCGGCAAGACCGTTCTGATGAGCATTCTTTGCGGCGTTCTCTCACCCAATGAAGGGCGGATCGTCTTCAAGGGCCGGCCGCTCAAGTTGGGCTCTCCCCGCGAAGCGATCAAACATCGTATCGGCATGGTGCACCAGCACTTCATGCTGGTCCCCAACCTCACGGTCGCGGAAAACTACGTGCTGGGCCAGGGCTCGCCTTTCAGGGTGATCCGCGACATGAAGGCGGTCCATGCGCGTATTCTGGAGCTCAGCGACCGCTACGGTCTCGACGTCGCGCCCGACGCGCTCGTCTCCAGCCTGTCGGTTGGCGAACAGCAGCGGGTCGAGATCCTCAAGGTGCTCTACCACGGCATCGAACTGTTGATCCTGGACGAGCCGACCGCGGTCCTGACGCCTCAGGAAACGGACCGTCTGCTGCATCTGCTTCGCCAACTCGTCGCGGACGGTAAGACGGTCATCTTCATTTCGCACAAGCTGGACGAGGTGATGCGCGTCAGCGATCGCGTCAGCGTCATGCGCGATGCCGAGGTGGTACGTACCGTGAAAACGTCCGAGACGAACGCGCGCGAACTGGCGCGCATGATGGTCGGCAGAGACGTCCTGATGGATTTGCCGCGCGCACCTCTCGAGCCCGGTCGTGTCGTGCTGTCGGTCGAGCATCTCAGCTGCGACGGCGAAGCCGGGCTTCCGGCACTGCGAGACGTATCTTTCGAGGTCAGAGCCAATGAAATCGTCGGGATCGCAGGCGTCTCCGGCAATGGCCAGAGCGAGCTGGCGCTGGCCCTGACGGGGCTCCTTCCGGTGGCGTCCGGCAGCGTCACGCTCGACGGGACCCAACTGGCGGGCCTGTCGTCCCACGAGATCAATCAATTGCCCATGGCGCATATCCCCGAGGACCGCCACAGGATGGGCATCGTGTTGCCGCTGCCACTGACGGAGAATCTGATCCTCCAGCGGTTCGACAAGCCGCCCTTCTCCTCTCGTGGATTGCTCGACCTGAACGAGATCACGAAGCAGACCCGTGATCTCATGCGGCGCTTCAAGGTCAAGGCGTCGGGACCGGGGGACCGCATCCGGAATTTGTCGGGCGGCAATCAGCAGAAGCTCGTCGTCGGGCGGGAGCTGGACCGCCGGTTCGATTTCCTGCTGATCAATCAGCTTACGCGCGGCATCGACATCGGCGCGACCGAGCTGGTGATGCACAAGATTCTCGAGCAGCGCAGCGCCGGCAAGGCCATTCTGCTGATATCCACGGAGCTCGAGGAACTGTTCACGCTCTCAGACCGCATCCTCGTCATGTATGAAGGCCGCCTCGTCGGCGAAATTCCGCCCGACCGCAGCCGTCTGGAAGAGATCGGGTTGCTGATGGCCGGCAAATCTCCGCTGTCGGCAGCTTGACGAACCGGTCCAAGGCGATCGCGGGTACATCCATTGTTTT
Organism: Sinorhizobium meliloti; assembly: GCF_035610345.1. The sequence goes on from NZ_CP141213.1 coordinate 493,798, forward strand.
TGCGCCAGAAAAAGGGGAACTTGGCTCAAGCGGAACGGGAACAGGCAGCGCTGCTGCCTGGCGCGAGACAGAGAAGTACCGATGAATGTGACACTTCGCCAGTTGCAGGCCTTCATTGCCGTGGCCGAACTCGGGCGTTTCCATCTGGCGGCCGACCACCTGGGACTGACGCAGTCGGCGATCAGCATCCTGATCAAGGATCTGGAGGTTGCCCTCAAGCACCGGCTGTTCGACCGGCACACACGCATGGTCAGCCTTACGACGGCCGGAGCGGAATTTTTGCCCCAGGCCCGCAAGGTCATGTCGGATCTCGAGATCGCGGTTGCGAATGTGCACGAACTGGCAACCCTGCAACGCGGCCGGGTCACGATCGCCGCGGCAATCGTGCTGGCCGCGACCTTGCTGCCGCCGGTCATTGCGCGCTTCGTCAAGCGTTATCCCGACATATCGGTACAGGTGCGGGACATGCCGGAGGAGGAGATCCGTTCCGCATTGAAGCGGAACGAGGCGGATCTCGGCATCGGCACCGTTTCCGCCGACGATCCGGAGATCCAGGCCAGCGTGCTGATGCGTGACCAGCTCACCTTGATCTGCCGCTCCGACCACAGGTTCGCGAAGGCGCGGCAGGTGAGCTGGGCAAGCCTCGCAGGCGAAGGCCTGATCGGACTGGCAAAGGACAACCCCCTGCGCGGGCTCGTCGATCGCGCGCTGATCGCCTCCGGTGTCGAGGTCAAGACGAGATACGAGGTGCGATTCTCGACGACGGCGATCAGCATGGTGGCGGAAGGCCTGGGTATAGCGATCCTTCCGGAAAACTCCCGCCAGCTCACGACCAATGTGGACGTCCGAATCGTCGAGCTGGTGGATCCGGTCATCAGCCGCAACATCTCCATTCTGCAATACCGCCAACCCATGCTCTCGCCGGCGGCGGCGAAAATGAAGGAATTTCTCATGGGAGCGAGCCGCAAACTCTCGTGATGCATGGCACTTCCGGGAAAAGTGCTGAGCGATCTTCCGCCCGGTGCAGGGCGAAGGCCTCGTCGAAGGTCGGCATGACGAGCCCGGCCGCGCGCCGGCCCGAGCCCCACGTCCATAAAGAACAGATCGACGTCATCCGGCCGCGTCGGTTCGCCGTTGCTCTTGAAGCGCCCGGCGCATCGACTAGATCATAGATGTTGTCCGCCCCGGAGGTTCCCAACGGAGGCTCACAACGCTTCATGACATCCCGATCCAAGGAGCGTCGCTCATGAAGATAGCCCAGATCGCACCGCTGTTCGAACGTGTACCGCCGAAGCTCTACGGCGGGACCGAGCGCGTCGTTCACCACCTGACGGAAGAGCTCGTCCGGCAGGGCCATGAGGTCACCCTCTTTGCGAGCGGCGACTCGATGACCTCGGCAAAGCTCGTTCCCTGCTCGGATATGGCGCTGAGACTGAACCCTGCGGTTCTGGACCCGATTCCCTATCACATGCTGATGCTGGAGGAAGTGCGCCGGCAGGCGAACGGCTTCGACGTCCTGCACTTCCACATCGATCTCCTGCATTTTCCCCTCGTTCGCAACCTCGCCGGAAAGACGGTGACGACGCTGCACGGCCGCCTCGATCTGCCCGACCTCCAGCCCTTCTATGCCGCATTCCCGGATGTTCCCCTGATTTCGATCTCCGACGACCAGCGAAAGCCGATGCCGCCGGTCAATTGGGTCGCCACGGTCCATCATGGTCTGGCTCCGGACGTCCTTCCCTTCACCGGCCAGCCGAGGGGCGACTATCTCGCCTTCCTTGGCCGCATCTCGCCCGAAAAGCGGCCCGACCGCGCGATCGAAATCGCTGCCCGGGTCGGCATGCCGCTGAAGATCGCCGCCAAGGTCGACAAAGCGGACGCGGCCTATTGGCTGAACGAGATCGAGCCGCTTGTCCGGCGCTATCCGAACGTCGAATTCATCGGCGAAATAGACGAAGGTCAGAAGGGCGAATTCCTTGGCAACGCACGTGCCCTTCTCTTCCCGATCGACTGGCCCGAACCGTTCGGGCTGGTGATGATCGAGGCGATGGCCTGCGGCACGCCGGTGGTCGCCTTCCGCTGCGGCTCGGTGCCGGAGGTCATCGACCACGGCGTGTCGGGCTTCATCGTCGACAGCATGGAGGAGGCCGTGAAGGCGGTCCACGAACTCGACCGGCTCGATCGCCACACGGTCCGGGCGACCTTCGACAGACGCTTCACCGCCCGACGCATGGCAGATGACTATCTGGATCTCTATCGCGCCCTGGCAGGCGGCGCCCAAAGGGTCCTGCCGATCCATGCGGCGAACGAAAGCGGGGCAGGCCCCGGCTCTACCAGGGTCGCCTGATACCGGATCACGGATGAGTTCTGATCGACCTGAACGCATCGTGATCTACTCGAGGAGCGAAGCGGGATGCGCGTGGAAAACGGCACGCACCTCCCTCATTCTGCTCGCACGCAACGGAGACCGATCCGATGGGAAGCAATCTCTCCGGGGGGCCGGCCCAAGCCGCTCCCGACGTGACATCTGCGGACGACCTGGGGCCTGCAGCGGTTTCGCGTTACGAGCGAAGCTCCAGATCCCTGAAGCACGGCGATACCTTCGCCGTGTTCGATCACAACGGCGACGCATTTTCCTCTCCTTCCAATCCGGAGGGGATCTTCCACCGCGACACCCGCCATCTGTCGCAGTTCGTGCTGACGTTGAACGGCGCCCGGTCGCTGTTGCTGAGTTCCACGCTCAGGGACGACAATGCCACGCTCGACTGCGATCTCACCAATCCGGCTCTCGTGCTCGATCCCGGTGGCGAGGTGTTGAAGCATGACCTCATTCACGTGCGCCGTACCCGGTTCCTCTGGCAGGAGGCCTGCTACGAGCGCCTGGTCTTCCGAAACTTCGATGAAGTGCCGAGAAGGCTGCAGGTCGAATTGTCCTTCGCCGCCGACTTCGCCGACCTTTTCGAGGTGCGGGGCACCCCCAGGCGGCGCCGCGGCACCCATCACAGCGCGCTGGTCGGCAACGCCCGGGTCGTTCTGGCCTATGACGGCCTCGACGGCCAGACCCGCAGCACGACGCTCCGCTTCGATCCGGAGCCGGAGAGGCTCACCGGACAGGAGGCGAGCTTTGTCGTCGAGCTCGCGCCGCACCAGGCGCAATCGATCTTCATCGAGATCGTCTGCAACAGTGTCCGGGACAACCCGCACCCGCCGTCCTTCACCTTCTTTCTGGCGTTGCGGGATGCCAGGAGAGCGCTTCGCTACTCGGCCTCGCGCGCCGCTGCGGTGGTCACCTCCAATGCCGTCTTCAACGAAGCCGTCAGGCGCAGCGTCGCCGATCTCTACATGCTGCTCACGGAAACACCCGAAGGTCCCTACCCTTACGCCGGAATTCCCTGGTTCAGCACCGTCTTCGGCCGCGACGCGCTCATCACCGCGCTCGAAACACTGTGGCTCGACCCGGCAATCGCGAAAGGCGTGCTCAGGCATCTGGCCGCCAACCAGGCGACCGATTTCGACCCCGCCGCCGATGCGGAGCCGGGCAAGATCCTGCATGAGATGCGCTACGGCGAAATGGCGGAACTCGGCGAGGTGCCCTTCCGGCGCTATTACGGCAGCATCGACTCGACCCCTCTCTTCATCATGCTTGCCGGCGCCTATCTCGATCGCACCGGCGATCTCGATACCGTGCGGAGCCTCTGGCCGAACGTGGTGGCGGCACTTGACTGGATCGACCGTTTCGGCGACCGCGACGGCGACGGCTTCGTCGAATATGGAAGCCGCACCGCAAAGGGCCTGGTGAACCAGTGCTGGAAGGACAGCCACGATTCGATCTTCCATGCCGGGGGCAATCTGGCCTCGGGGCCGATCGCGGCCGCCGAGGTACAGGCCTATGTCTTCGGCGCCTGGCAGGCGGCCGCCCGATTGTCGCGCAAGCTCGGCCATGCCGAGGATGCGCTGCGGCTCGAACGACGGGCCGAAGACCTGCGCATCCGGTTCGACACGGCCTTCTACGATGATGAGCTTGGGACCTATTCGCTGGCCCTCGACGGGGACAAGAACCCCTGCCGCGTCCGCTCTTCCAATGCGGGCCATGCCCTCTTCACCGGCATCGCCCTGCCGGAGCGCGCCGGCAGGGTGGTGTCAACGCTGATGGCGCAATCCTCCTTCTGCGGCTGGGGCGTGCGCACGATCGCCGCCTCGGAAGCGCGCTACAATCCGATGAGCTACCACAACGGCTCCGTCTGGCCACACGACAATGCGCTGATCGCGGCAGGCTTCGTGCGCTACGGCTTTCAAGCAGAGGCGGCGAGCATCTTCGAAGGGCTGTTCGCGGCCTCCACCTACACCGACCTCAGACGTCTGCCGGAGCTATTTTGCGGCTTCGCGCGCCAGCGCGCCCGCGGGCCCACCTTCTATCCGGTTTCCTGCGTGCCGCAGGCTTGGGCGGCGGCGGCGCCCCTCTATCTGCTCCAGTCGATGATCGGCCTCGGCTTCGATGCCGGGAGGATGCATGTGACCTTGCACGAACCGACGCTCCCGCCCTTCCTGGACGAAGTCGTGCTGAAACGGCTGCGGGTCGGTTCGGGGATGGTTGACATAGCCCTAAGACGGTCGAGATCCCAGGTCGTGGTCGACGTCCTGGACCGGAGAGGCGGAGTGAAGGTGCTGACGACGCATTGAGTTGAAACGTCGCGGGAGCACCGCAGGCTGCTCCCGCGCCGCCGGACCTACACTAATGCATTAGTGTATTGCGCCATGTTTCCCGCCATGCTACATCGGCGTGGAAGATCCACCTGTCGGGAATATCCAAGCCAATGACATCCACACTTCGAAGCGCACGGTGGTTTGCCCCCGATGACCTGCGCTCTTCCGGTCACCGCTCCCGCCTGATGCAGATGGGCTATGACGCCAAGGACTGGGGCGAGAAGCCGATCATAGCGATCCTGAACACATGGTCGGATCTCAATCCGTGCCACGCTCATTTCAAGCACCGGATCGAGGACGTGAAACGCGGCGTGCTGCAGGCCGGCGGCTTTCCCGTCGAACTGCCGGTGCAGTCGCTCTCGGAAAGCTCGCTCAAGCCGACGACTATGCTCTATCGGAATTTCCTCGCCATGGAGGCCGAGGAATTGCTGCGCGGCCATCCGATCGACGGCGCCGTGCTGATGGGCGGGTGCGACAAGACCACGCCTGCCCTCGTCATGGGGGCCATCAGTGCCGGCCTCCCGATGATCTTCCTGCCGGCCGGCCCGATGCTGCGCGGGCACTACAAGGGCGAGCATCTCGGCTCCGGCTCGGATGCTTGGAAGTACTGGGACGAGCGCCGTGCGGGAACGATAACGGATGAGCAATGGATCGGCGTGGAGGAGGGGATCGCCCGCTCCTACGGCCACTGCATGACTTTCGGAACGGCAAGCACGATGACGGCGATCGCCGAGTCGCTCGGTTTGACGCTTCCCGGCGCAAGCTCCATCCCCGCCGCCGACGCCAACCACATCCGCATGAGCACGCGATGCGGCAGGCGGATCGTCGAGATGGTGCACGAGAAGCTGGGACCTGAGCAAATCATCACTGAAAAATCGGTCGCAAATGCGAGTGCAGTGGCGATGGCGACGGGCTGTTCGACCAATGCCGTGGTGCATCTCATCGCCATGGCGCGACGCGCCGGGGTGCCGCTGACGCTCGAAGATCTAGACCGGGTCAGCCGTACGACGCCGGTGATCGCCAATATCAGGCCCTCCGGCAAGCAGTACCTGATGGAGGACTTCTACTATGCCGGCGGGCTTCGCGCACTGATGGCCGAAATGAAGGACCTCCTGCATCTCGACGCGATGACGGTGAGCGGATTTCCCCTGGGGGCGACGCTGGAAGGGGCGGAGGTGTACAATTCCGACGTCATCCGGCCACTTTCGAACCCGATCTACCATGAAGGCTCGCTCGCCGTCCTGAAGGGCAATCTGGCGCCGGATGGCTGCGTCGTGAAGCCGTCCGCCTGCGAGGAGCGGCTGCGGGTCCATGAGGGGCCGGCGCTCGTCTTCGACAGCTATCCGGAGATGAAGGCCGCCATCGACGACGAGGATCTCGACGTCACGCCCGACCACGTGCTCATCCTCAGAAATGCGGGGCCCAAGGGCGGGCCCGGCATGCCCGAATGGGGCATGCTGCCGATCCCGAAAAAAATCCTGAAGCAGGGCTACCGCGATATGCTGCGCATCTCCGACGCCCGCATGAGCGGGACGAGCTACGGCGCCTGCATCCTGCACGTGGCGCCGGAGTCCCATGTCGGCGGCCCCCTTTCGCTCGTCAGGACCGGAGACATCATCCGCGTCGACGTCCCCAACCGGACGATCGACATGCTGGTCGACGAAGTGACCTTGGCGAAACGCCGCGCCGAGTGGACGCGGCCCGCCGACAGATACGAGCGCGGCTATGGCTGGATGTTCTCGAAGCACATCAAGCAGGCCAATGAGGGCTGCGATTTCGACTTTCTCGAAACTGCCTTCGGCGCCCCCGTGGGCGAGCCCGACATTTTCTGATTTCACGAAATTCCAGGGAGGAAACATGACCACCTATGTTCTGTCCGACGAGACACGCAGGAAATTCGAAGGCGTAAGCTGCGCCACTTTATGCACCGCCCTCTTCAAGCGCGGCCTGCGCAACCAGTTCATCCAGGACGTTCGTCCGGTCTCGCCGAAGGCGAAGAACATGGTCGGCCAGGCCTTTACCCTTCGATACATCCCGGCCCGCGAAGACCTGAACCAGCTTTCCGTCTTTCAAAATCCCGAACACCCGCAACGCGCGGCCGTGGAGAAGTGCCCACCCGGTTTCGTCATGGTGATGGATAGCCGGAAGGATCCGCGGGCGGCTTCCGCGGGCTCGATCCTGGTTTCGCGGCTGATGGTGCGCGGCGTCGCGGGTGTCGTCACCGACGGCGGCTTCCGGGACAGCCCGGAAATCGGCGAACTCGACATCCCCGCCTATCACAGCCGTCCTTCCGCGCCGACGAACCTGACGCTGCACCAGGCGCTCGACATCAACGTTCCGATCGGCTGCGGCGACGTCGCCGTCTGGCCGGGAGACGTCGTCGTCGGGGATCGCGAAGGCGTGGTCATCGTCCCCGCCCATCTCGCCGATGAGATCGCCGCCGAAGCCGTCGAGATGACGGCCTTCGAAGACTTCGTCACCGAGGAGGTCCTGAAGGGCCGCTCCATCATCGGCCTCTATCCCGCCACCAAGGATGAGACGAAGACGGAATTTGCCGCCTGGCGCCGGGCCAAGGGACGCTAGGCATGACGATGCTTAGGGACATCACCATCCTTCAGGCCGCCGAACTGCCGGAAAAGACCGATCTGGAACTGAAGGAAACCTTCAATACCGTCCGGCTGCCGAAGGATGCCTCGGCGATAGGGCCGTTTCTTTCCGAATACGGAGCGCGGGTTCGCGGCATCGCCGTCAGGCACGCCCATATCGATGCGGCCATGCTCGACCGCCTGCCGGCGCTGGAGATCATCTCCAGCTACAGTGCCGGTCTCGACGGCATTGATGTCGAGACCGCGCATGCCCGTGGCGTCGTCGTCCGCAATACCTCGAAGATCCTTGCCGAGGATGTCGCCGATCTTGCGCTTGCACTAAGCATTTCGGCCACGCGCGGCCTCATGCGCGGCCACGATTTCGTGCGCGAGGGCAAGTGGGGCGAGAGCGCCTTCCCGCTCGGCCGCTCGCTGAGATCGATGAAGACGGGGATCGTCGGGCTTGGACATATCGGCTCGGCGGTCGCCGCCCGGCTGAGCGTGATGGGAGCGCCGACCGCCTATTACGGCCCGAGACGAAAGCCTGTCGATCTTCCCTATTTCGACGGCATCGAGGCTCTCGCGGCCTGGGCCGATCTTCTGATCGTCACCTGTCCCGCCACTCCCGAGACGATCGGCCTCGTCGACGGCGCCGTGCTCGCGAGCCTCGGCCCGGAAGGCTATCTGGTAAACGTCTCGCGCGGCACGATCGTCGACGAACAGGCGCTCATCACGGCGCTCGCCGGAAACGGGATCGCCGGCGCGGCACTCGACGTCTTCGAGAAGGAGCCCTTCGTCCCGGAAGCGCTCCGCGCCGATCCGCGCGTCGTCCTCTCGCCGCACATGGGCAGCGGTACGCGCGAGACGCGGCAGCAGATGGGCGACAGCATGGTTGCCGCATTGGTGGAGCATTTCGAGAGCCGCCACGCGTGATCGTTCGCAAGAACCCCTCCCCACCCCCGCCCCACCTGTGAATGGGGTTGGGGAGGGGTTCGTTCCTTGCATTGCACGCTCGCGGCCCCGTCTCTATCCTCGCCTCCTCCCCTCGCGGTGAAAGAGCAAGGCGATCGCCCCAAGGATGATCGCTCCGCCGATCACGACCTCCAGCCGGATCGGCTCGCCGAAAAGCACCAGGCCAAGAACGAGGGCGATCGGCAGCCGGATGAAGTCCACGATAACCAGCAGCGAAGCGTCGGCGAGCTTCATTGCCCTCGCGAAGGAGAGCTGGGCGAAAAGGCCGCCGATACCCTGCAGCGCCATGAGGGCGAGGCTGAACAGCGAAGGCGTCTGCCAGTAGGGCAGAGCCATGACGAAAGCCACGGGCACCGTCACGAGCAGGTTCAGCCAGGCGATGCTGAGCGGGTCCTCGCGCTCGGCCGAAACCTTCATCAACAGCGCGACGATGGCGAGACCGACCGCCGACCCCAGCGCCCAGGCCGCGCCTGACTGGAAGGTTGCGGCGCCCGGCCTGACGACGATCAGAATGCCGGCGAAGCCGGCAACGAGGCTGAGGACCCGGGCGACCGAGAACCGCTCCCCGAGGAAAAGTACCGACCCGAGCGCAACGAAGAGGGGCATGGTGAAGGCGATCGCGGTCGCGGAGGCCAAAGGTATCTCGGTGACGGCAATGAAGGCCGCGACGAGCGCCAGAAGCTTGACGACGGCCCTGATCGCATGGACGGAGAAATGCATCGACCGGCCGCTGAATTGCGCGATGCCGAGCGGAAATCCGCGGCGGCACAGCATCAGATAGAGCGCGATCAGGCTGGCAAGGTTACGGAAGAAGACGATGCCGATCGGGTGGACCTCCCCGGCCACGAAGCGCACGATGACGCCGTCCATCGCCGCGACCAGGGAATTTGCCCCCATCAGCAGGGCTCCGGCGACGGCCGCAGGCAGGGCGATCTTCTTCATGCCGCGTCGGCGGCTGTCTGCCACTTCGGCTTCGGAGTCGCATTGATGAGCTGGCGCGTATAGGCATGTTGCGGGTTGCGGAAGATCTCTTCCGTCGTCGCGTGCTCGACGATCTCGCCGCTCTTCATGACGATGATGCGATCGGCAAAGTGACGAACGATCGGCAGATCATGGGTTATGAAGATGTAGGCAAGGCCCAGCCGGTCACGCAATTCCGCCAGAAGGTCGATGACCTGCACCTGCACCGAGACGTCGAGCGCCGAGACGGCTTCGTCGCAGACGACGAGCTCCGGATCGCAGGCAAGCGCTCGGGCAATGGCGATGCGCTGCCGCTGGCCCCCTGAGAACTGGTGCGGATAGCGTTTGGCGTGCTCTGGGTTTAAGCCGACGAGCCCCAGCAATTCGGTGACCCGGTCGCGCCAGCGCGCCTTCTCCAGAATGTCCTTGTGGATGCGCCACGGTTCCGAGACGATGTCGAACACCGTCATGCGCGGGTTCATCGAACTGTAGGGGTCCTGGAACACCATCTGCACCTTCCGGCGGAAGGCCAGCAGTTGCTTGCGGTCCATCTTCAGCACGTCGCGTCCGTGAAACAGCGCCTGGCCGCCGGAAGCCTCGTTCAGGCCCAGAAGCACGCGCGCGACGGTCGATTTGCCGGAGCCGCTCTCGCCGACGATCCCGATCGTCTCGCCGGCTGCGACGTCGAAGCTCAGGTTCTTGACTGCATGCAAGCGCGCCGGCTTCGCAAAAAACCCGGACGAGAGCGTGTAGAACTTGTCGATGTTCTTCACTTCCAGGATCGGTTTCCCGGCCGGCCGCGGCGGCCTCGCCTTCGCTCCATCGTCGGCATGCGGGAGGGCATTGATCAGCGTCCGCGTGTAGCTGTGGGCGGGATTTTCGAAGACGGCGCGGGCTTCGCCCTCCTCCACGATGCGGCCGGCCTTCATGACGATCACCCGGTCGGCCATATTGGCGGCGACCTCGAGGTCATGGGTGATCATGATGATGGCAAGGCCCTCTTCGGCCTGCAGCTTCTTCAGAAGCTCGAGGATCTGCGCCTGCACGCTCACGTCGAGTGCCGTCGTCGGCTCGTCGGCAATCAGGATTTCCGGCCTGAGCGCGATCGCCATGCCGATCATGATGCGCTGGCGCTGGCCGCCGGAAAACTGGTGCGGATACTGGTCGATGCGCTTCTCCGGCTCCGGGATGCCCACGCGCCTCAATATGTCGACCGCCCTTTGCCGAGCCTCGGCACCGGTCGCAACGCCGTGGACACTGAACACCTCCTCCAGCTGCCAGCCGATCGTATAGACGGGGTTCAGATGGGAGAGCGGGTCCTGGAAGATCATCGCGATCCTCCGGCCGTTGAGGTCCCGCCGCTCACCCTCCGAAAACGAGGAGAGATCGCGCCCGCGATAGGCGACCGAACCCGCGCAGATATCGCCCGGAGGCGTGTCGATGAGCCCCATGATCGCACTCGCGCTGACCGACTTGCCGGAGCCGGACTCGCCCAGGATCACCAGCGTCTCGCCGGCGTCGACATGAAAGCTGACCCCGCTCGTCGCACGGAAGGCACCTCCAAGCGACAGGAAATCCACGGTCAGATCCTTGACCTCGAGGAGGTGTGGGCCGGTCATTTGCGTTTCTCCGGAATGCCCTTCTTCGAGCGGGCGAGTTCGATCCGCCACCGCTGCTGCGGATCGGCATAGGTGCGCCACCAGCTCGACAGGATATTGAGCGAAAGCGTCGTCAAAAGGATCGCCAGCCCCGGCCAGAAGGCGATCCACCAGGCGGTCGAGAGATAGCCGCGGCCGGTCGCGACCATGGCCCCCCAGGTGAATTCAGGCGCCTGGATGCCGAGGCCGAGGAAGCTCAGCGACGACTCGGCGAGAACGACGGTCGCGAAGTCGATGGCTCCGATCGTGACCAGCGTCGGCAGCACGATCGGGGCGATGTGACGGAAAAGGATGCGCGTGTGGTTGGCGCCGAGCGCGACGGCGGCGCTGACGAACATCCGCTCTCTCACCTCGAGCACTTCCGCACGCGTGGTGCGCAGATAGATCGGCACGCGGGTGATCGCCAGCACCAGGATGAGGTTGGTGACGGAAGGGCCCAGGCTGAAGAGGACGATCAGCGCCAGCAGCAGCGAAGGAAAGCTCATCACGATGTCAGCACCGCGCATGATCATCGTGCCGGCGGCGCCTCGCGAATAGCCGGCAATCAAGCCGAGCATGCCGCCGATGACGACCGAGCAGAGCACCGCAAAAAACGCAATGCCGATCGTGTTCTGCGCACCCACCACGAGGCGCGCGAGCAGGCTGCGGCCGAGCGTGTCGGCGCCGAGCACATAGGTCCAACCTTGAGACAGGCTGAACGGCGCCATGTTTCGTGCGCGGAAATTCGGTTTGTCGATGAGGTCGCCCATCAGCCACGGACCGAAAACGGCGCATGCGACCACGACCAGCAGGAAGATCACGGCGGCGAGCGCAAGCCAGTCCCGGCTGACGAGACGCAGTATCTGAAAACGCGAGACTTTCGTCTCGGGGGTATCGGCGGAAGTCGTCATGGCCGTCGCACTCATCTCGTTTCAAACCTTATGCGTGGATCGAGCCGCGCATAGACGAGGTCTATCGCGATGTTCAGGACGAAGATGGCAATCGCCGTCACCAGCACCGTCGCCTGGATGAGCGCGAAGTCGCGCCGTACGATCGCGTCGATCATGAGCTTGCCGATCCCCGGCCAGCCGAAGATGGTTTCCACGACGACGGCGCCGTTGACGAGGCTTGCGGCGAGGTCGCCGGCGACGGTGATGACCGGGAGGAGCGAGTTGCGCAGGGCGTGCCGGAAGACGATCCGGGACCGGTTCACGCCCTTGGCCCGCGCGGTCTTCACATAGGGCGAGGCAAGCGCACCCATCATCGTGCCGCGAACGACCTGGACCAGCAGGCCGAAGGGTCTGAGGGTCAGCACGAAGATCGGCATGATCCAATGCAGCGCCGTTCCCGTCCCGGAGGTCGGAAGCAGGCCCAGTCCGACGGAGAAGACAAGGATCGCCACGATCGCAACCCAGAAATCCGGGGCGCTGGCGCCCGCCAGCGACGCGGTGCTCGCGATCTTGTCGAACAGGCTGTTCGGGCGCGCCGCGGCAAGCGACCCGACGACGACGGCGAGACAGAGAGAAAGAACGATCGCGATCACGGCGAGCTTCAGCGTTTGCGGAAAGGCCTCGAGCGCTACTTCCATGGCCGGCCGGTTGCGGCTCAGCGCGTCCCCGAAATCGAAGCGCGCGAGATCGACCAGGTAACGGCCGAATTGCACGACCAGGGGATCGTTGAAGCCGTGCGCTTCCGAGAAGGCCTGACGCTGCGCTTCGGAAGAATCGAGCGGCAGATAGAGATAGGCCGGATCGCCGGTAAGCCTCGAGAGGAAGAAGACGAGCACCAGAAGTCCGATCACCGCGATCAGGCTCTGGCCGGCGCGTCTGAGAATGAAAGCGAACACGGCGTTTCCTTTCCACCGTAATCAAGGAGGGCGCCGCGACGTGAGACACGCCGCGGCGGCAGGTCGGGTTCGTCAGTCCTTGAAATGGATCTCGGAGAGCGCGATTTCGCTGTTCGTCTTGAGGTCCGGCTTCCAGTCGAGGCGCGAGCCGACGCGGACATAGCCGATCATGTGGTACATCGGCACGTCTGCGACGATCTCGTCGTGCACCTTCGCGAAGACCTCCTGAAACAGCTTTTCACGCTCGTCGCCGGTCGCAGCCATCGCCTTTTTCAGCACGACGTCGAGGTCGGGATCGGCGATCGTCGAATATTGTCCCTCGCTCAGATACATGACCGGAGCGGTAAACCCGGCGTCGCCCGTGTTGTTGTCGTGCTGCTGCTGGAAGAGCGTCGGCCCCCGTCCCTCCGGGAAGGGCTTGTCGAGATAGCGCACCCAGTCGGCCGCTTCGAGCTGGCGTATGGAGACGTTGAGCCCGATTTCCTGCCACATGGACCGCATCGCTTCGAGGCTTTCGGCCGAGTTCGGGAAGAAACCGTTGCGCCCGATCAGCACGATCTCCTTGTCGACCGGAGCACCCTCGGCCTTGGCTTGCTCGACCAGCTTCATCGCCTCTTCGGGATTGTAGGTCCATGGCTTGATATCGGGGTTATGACCGCGAACGCCCGGGACGACCATTTGCGAAGCCCGCAGAACGTCCTTGCCGAACAGCGCTTCGCCCATGCCGTCCCAATCGATGGCCATGTTGAGCGCCTTGCGGATGCGGACATCGTCGAGCGGCGGAATCTGCGCATCGATGCGCATGCGCGTCGTCTCTGAGTTCAGATAGGCAAAGTCCGACTCGGCATTGGTCGCGTCCTGCACGGCGATGGATGGGGTCATGTCCGCTTCGCCGGATTCGACCATGGCCGCCCGGATGGCCGACTCGCTGCGCCAGACATAGGTCGCGCGCGTGACGTCCGGCTTGGCGCCCCAGTAGGCATCGTGACGCTTCAGGACGATCTGCTCGTTGGACTTGCTTTCGACGACATAGGGTCCCGTGCCCACGGGATCGTTGCTTTCCTTGTCGAACGGCATGTTGGGGGAGACGATCTGCACGGTGCCGAGCAGCGTCGGCATGATCGGCACCGGGCTGTCGGAGGAGATCTCCACCGTCTGCGCATCGATCGCCTTCGGCGTCAGTTTGACGTCGCCGAATTTCGAGCGGCTGTCGCAGGTGAGGTCGGGGTTCATCAGGCGATTGATGGACTTGACCACCGCTTCGGCGTCGAATGCCGCGCCGTCCTGAAACTTGACGCCGCTCTTGAGATGCACACGCCAGGTCAGGTCGTCCACCTGCTCCCATTTTTCCGCTAGCCAGGGGCCGACGGTGCCCTTCTCCGTGTCGATGACAGTCAGGGTCTCGGTAATGTTTGAATTGATGATGCGGCCGATATCCGACCTGATGGAGCGACAGGGATCGAGATTGGCCGGCTGCTCCGGCAACACGATCTTCACCTCGCCTTCGGCCGCCATCGCGACGCCCGAAAAGAGCGTCGCGGTCAAGAGCGCCACGGCGCGGGTACAATAGCGGATGGTCATTTCTTTCTCCTCCTCGATAAAGACCAGGACGTTGCGGCGGGCCGTTTTCGGCCTCGTAGTCCTCCGGCACCGCATCCGCACTAGCGCACTAATGTATTAGTGTGTCCACACGAAAGTGTCAACTCAGGCTGAAGCGGTCGCGGCTGCCTTTCCGGAGCGCCCCATGCAGGCGGCTTCAGCCGCCTTCAAGCGCTCAACCGCTACACCGACGGGGCCAAGCTTCGCAGCGCTCAGATTGGAGATCATCGGCATCAGCGGGCCCGTGTCGGCGATCCCCGCCAGCCGCATGCCGTCATGAAGCACCTGCAAACCGCCAAGGTCTGTGCGAACTCTCTCGAACTCCAGAAACGGCCGGCTGAGCTCCAATGCCTCGGCTCCGCGCCCGGCCTTGTAGAGCGTAAGGAGTTCCATCGCGGCCGAAGGGGCAATGCAGACCGCGCCCGAAGTATAGGTCGTCATTGCGCGGCGGCCGAGATGGTCGTGGATCGGCGTTTCGCCCATGCCACTCGCCATCCGGTCTTTCCCGATCGCCGCCATGACGGCGTCGAGATAGGCGTCCTGCGCCGGATCGGCCCGCTCCACCGCATATTTGACGAAATCGACCGCGCCTTCGGAGACGAGGCGGGCAAGCTCGTCCGGATCGACATAATTCTCCCGCTTCAGATAGAGCACCAGGCCATGGCCAAGGACCGCCGCGAGGCGGCGCACGCCATTGGCGACACCGACGGAATCTGCCGGAAACTGCGTCGGGAGCAGCATCACGTTCTTGAAACCCAGATCGCGGGCGATCGGCACCTGCGCCAGGGCCTTGCCGAAGTCCGGACCGATCGACGTGACGAGAGCGGTCTGCGGTGCAGCGCCCGCAATCACCGCCTCCATGCCCGCGCGATAGTCGTCCAGGCCGAAATGATAAAGGTTGGCATTTCCGCCATAGAGGAGAATACGCACCCCGCCTGCCTCGATATGGCGAATGATCGCCACGTTGGCGTCGGCGTTCACCGTCAGGTCCGCATTCAACGCGATGGGCGGGACCGCCACCACGGAAGCTGCGTAATCACGGGCGTCAAGTCGAGTTTGCATGAGAACCTCCTCCATAAGTCGGTTTTCATTACAACATGACCGATGATTTGTAAAATATATTTACCTATCAGGAGTCGATCGTTCCGTCCGTCATCCTTCGGCGCGCCTTGATGATGTGCGTTTCCATCGCCACCCGTGCCCATACGGCATCTTTCGTGCGGATCGCTTCGACGATCTCGGCATGTTCGGCAATGACCCGACGGGCGCGTGCCTGCGATCCGGACCGGGTGAGAGCAAGCGAGACATTCATGAAGCTGGTCAGCGAAACCTCCGAACCTTCCAGCGCCTTGGCGAAAAACTCGTTTCCTGTTCCCTCGCAGATCGCAAGATGGAAACGCCGGTCGCTTTCGGGAAGGAAAGCCCCGCGGCCGACCTCATGGGCGAAGGCCTCATGGGCTTCGAGGATGGCGGCAAGCTGCTTTTCCGTGCGCCGCTCCGCTGCCAGTGCTGCCGCTTGGCCTTCCACGTAGAAGCGAAGCTCCTGATAGCGCAGGAAACGCGAAATGTCCTCCAGGTCGGCCAGGTTCGGCAGATGTTGCGAGGGCCTGCTCAAGACATAGGTGCCGCTGCCACGCCGCGCTTCCACGAGGCCGTCGACCCGCAGGCGCGCAAGCGCCTCGCGGACGACCGGGCGCGAGACGCCGAAGCGTTCGGCAAGTTCGTTCTCCGTCGGCAGCCGCGCGCCCGGTTGAAAGATGCCGTTCAATATGTCGTGCAGGATGCGCCCGTAGACCTGATCGGCATAGCTCGACGGGCGGGTTTCGGCTAGGCTTTCGAGGATGGGCGACTTCGCGGGCACGGCGATCCTTCCTGTCCTGCCGGGCCGGCCGGCGAGATCCACTTCACACTAACACATTAATGCATTATTACAGGATCTGGAACCGTCCTGGAGGATTGGATTTTTGATATCGGAAGCTCCGGCTGCCAAGCACCGCAGCGGCCTTGACCGCACCCGGCAGATCGCGCCGCAAATCGTGGAATATCTGCGCGAGAGGATCCTCGCACTCGACCTTGCCCCCGGTACGGCGCTCTCGCGCGTCGAGTTGCAGAAACAGTTCGGTCTCAGCCAGACGCCGGTGCGTGACGCGCTGATGCGCCTGGAGGAGGAAGGCCTCGTCACCGTCTATCCGCAATATGCGACGCTGGTGTCGAAAATCGATATCAATCTGGCACGCCAGACCCACCTCATGCGCCGCGCCGTCGAGCAGGAAGCCGTCTTCAATCTGGCGGAAAAGCCCGGCAGGCGGCAGATCGCAGACCGGCTGCGAGCGGCGAACACCAGGCTGAAAGCCCTCGCCTCCAAGGAACATGCGGAGTTTCTGGCGGCCGACCGTGCGTTCCACTTCATCATCTTCGAGGAAGCGGGGCTGGAGCATATCTGGCCGATCATCCGCCGCCACAGCGGCCATATCGATCGTCTGCGGCGTCTCAATCTCGTTAATGTCGGCACCAAACGTGTGGTGGACACGCACGACATGATCATCGAAAGCATCGAAAAGGGTGCGCCGGTCGAGGCAGCGCAGGCGATGAAGACCCACCTCTCCGGCACGTTGTCGATGATCGACGACATCGCGGCGCGTTATCCGGACTACATAGAACTCGGCTAACATGCCGGGAGCCACGCGCGGCCACCTCATCGATAGGTTCGCGGACGACGGTCCCGCGGATCTCCTTGTCTGATCCGGCTCGCCTGAGGGCAAGTTCGACATGATGGATTATCTGCTCCTCGCCGCCTCGGGTTTCATCGCCTGGATCGTTTCGACGATCGGCGGCGGAGGCGGAGCCATGCTTCTCGTGCCGCTCATCGGCTTCATCGCCGGTGCTCAGGCCGTCGCTCCCGTGGCCGCGGTCGCCACCGTCATTGCGGGAGGCGGGCGCATCCTGGTGTTTTTCCGGGATATCGAATGGCGCGTCGTCGCCTGGGGTCTCCCCGGCGCGGCCCTCGGCGGCGTCCTCGGCGCCGCCGCCTTCTCCAACACCTCGGCGGAATGGCTTCAGATCGTCGTCGGTCTGTTCCTGATCTCGACAATATTCCAGTACGGCTTCGGCCGGCGGGAAAGGACCTTCGCGGCTGCAACCTGGTGGTTTTTCCCGGCACAATTCATCGTCGGATTTCTGTCCGGCCTGATCGGAGCCATGGGGCCGATCCTCAACACGCTCTATCTCAATGCCGGCATCACCAAGGAAAAGATGGTGGGGACCAAAACAGCAATCTCCCTACCCATGCATCTCGCCAAGATCGGCACCTATACGGCGTTCGGAGCATTGACAGGCAAGCTGCTGCTGTTCGGCATCGCAGCCGGGCTGGGTGCGCTTGTCTCCAACTGGCTCGCCAAGCGCGTGCTGACGAACATGAGCGAGCTGAATTTCCGCGCAATCGTGATCGGCTTCATGGCGCTGAGCGGAGCGTTGATGATCTGGGAGCAAAGGGAGACGCTCCTGCGGATTTTGCCGGGGAGCACTTGATCCCGCCGATCGAGTGCGCACGGGTTCCACTCAGGATCTGGCCCGCCTACCGGGCCGCCGGGTGCCAGCCGGACTTCTCCGGCTGGCACTGCCGATCAGGATAGATGGTGGCGTTCCTGAAGGCCATAGACCGGCGTCGATATGCCTTCGCAGCGCGCTTTCAACTGCAGCGAAAGATATTGCGAATAATGCCGCGACTGATGCAGGTTGCCGCCGTGGAACCAGAGCGCCTCCTGCTGTGTCGGCTTCCACATGTTGCGCTGCTCACCCTCCCATGGACCCGGGTCTTTCGGCGTATCGGAGCCCAGGCCCCAGACCTTGCCGACCTTATCGGCGACCTCCTTCGAGATGAGGTCCGCTGCCCAGCCGTTCATCGAACCGTAGCCCGTGGCGTAGACGACGAGTTCGGCCGGAAGCACGGTGCCGTCCTTCAGCACCACGGCATCCTCGGTCAGGTGGCTGACGTCGGAACCGGACTTCAGTTTGATGCTGCCGTCGATGACGAGGTCGCAGGCGCCGACGTCGATATAATAGCCGGAGCCTCGGCGCAGATATTTCATGAACAGGCCGGAGCCGTCAGCGCCCCAGTCGAGCATGAAGCCGGCCTTTTCGAGATCGGCATAGAACCTGGCGTCCCGCTCGCGCATTTTCTCGTAAAGCGGAATCTGGAACTCGTGCATGATTCGGTAGGGCAGCGAGGCGAAGATCAGGTCGGCCTTGCGCGTCGTCACGCCCGCGGCAAGCGCCCGCTCGGAATAAAGATCGCCGAGCCCGATCTCCATCAGCGTGTCCGATCTGACGATGTGGGTCGACGATCGCTGCACCATGGTCACATCGGCGCCGCCTTCCCAAAGTGCGGCGCAGATATCATGCGCGGAATTGTTGGAGCCGATGACCACCACCTTCTTGCCGCGATAGGCGTCCGGACCGGGATGCTGCGACGAATGTTGCTGCTCGCCCTTGAATATGTCCTGGCCTTCGAGCTTCGGCACGTTTGGCTTGCCGGACATGCCGGTTGCGAGAACGAGCTGCTTCGGCCTGAGGACGACCTCCTCGCCATTGCGCTCGACGACCACCGTCCATTCCCTGGTCGCTTCGTCGTATCGGGCCGACTTGCAAGTTGTGGAACTCCAATAATTGAGTTCCATCACCCTGGTATACATCTCCAGCCAGTCGCCGATCTTGTCCTTCGGCGCAAAGACCGGCCAGTTTTCGGGGAAGGGGATATAGGGCAGATGGTCGTACCAGACCGGATCGTGCAGGCAGAGCGACTTGTAGCGCTTGCGCCAGCTGTCGCCCGGTCGTTCGTTCTTCTCGATGATGATCGTCGGCACGCCGAGCTGCCGCAAGCGCGCGCCGAGCGCGATCCCGCCCTGGCCGCCGCCGATGATGACGGCATAGGGCTGCGTCGTGTAGCCGAGTTCGGCTGCTTCCGCTTCGCGCTTTTCCTTCCAGGTCCTGCGGTTCGGGTCATGACCGTGTTCGGCGCCGAGCGGCCGCCTGAGCCCCTTCGGCTCCTCGTGCCCCTTGAGCTCCGTCATCGTCGTCAGGAGCGTCCAGATCAGTCCGTTCTTCAGGCGGATATGGCCGTGGCCGCGCGCCACCTCGGTCTCGAACTCGAACCACCCTTCGGTGACGCCGTCGCCGGCGCTTGCCGGTTCGTTCTCGTCCTGGCGCAGGCGCGCCGGCTTGATCGCCGCGAGCTGCGTCGTCAGCATGTCGCGGATCTGGTCCTGCCCCTCCATCGTTTTGAGATTCCAGGTGAAGGCAACGAGGTCGCGCCAATAGCAGTCGGCTTGAAACAGATTGACGGCCGTATCGATGTCGCCCTGCTCAAGGGCTTTTCCGAGTTTGGCAAGCGCGGTATCGATGCGGGTGCCGGGACTTTCTTCAAGCATGGGTATCCTCCTCTTCGCTTGGATAGCACACGGGCGGCTCCTCAACCGCCCGCAGACGCCAATCGTCGAACCACCTTCTGCAATGACCGTGCCAGGGCAGAAAACCACGTATTTTCAAGGAGCAGAGAGCGTGGAGGTGTCGCATGAAGCGACGCGGCTGCAACATGTGTGGCGCCGCGCCTGTTGCACGGCAGCCACCGGGATTACGCCTCCCAACGGATATACGCGTCGAGGACTGCGGTGAGGTGTGACCGCCTCTGGCCGGCAGGCCAGGGGATATCCCGGCTGCAGGGGGCGCCGCGCCTCAATGGCGGTGCGGCTTGAGGCGGTAGCGCTTGATCTGCCGGTGCACCGTCGAGCGATCGAGCCCCAGCCGGCGGGCAGCCTCGGAAATGTTCCAGTCGCAAGCGGCGAGCGTCAGGCTCAAGGCAGCGCTCGCCTCGCTTCCGCCGACAGTGCCCGCATTCGCCAGGAGGTGGTCCGGCAGGTCGCCGGGCTCCACGACGCCGTTCTCGGCAAGTGCCGCGGCGACGGCGATGACGTTGTCGAGTTCGCGGATGTTTCCCGGCCAATCATGAGCCTTGAGCGCAGCCAGGGCCGCCGCGGATAATATCAATTCGCCGTCACTGTGCCGCTTCAGGAGCCGCTCCAGCACCCAGTCGAAGTCCGGCCTGTCCCTGAGGGCCGGGAGCGAGAGGGTAGCGGCATTGAGCCGGTAATACAGATCCTCGCGGAATGCGCCTTGCGAGACGAGTTTCTGCAGCGGCCGATGCGACGCCGAGACGACCCGGATACGCACCTTCCGCGGCGCCGTCCCGCCCACCGGCAGCACCTCGCCTTCGGCAAGCACGCGTAACAGCCGGCTTTGCAGGGAAAGCGGCATGTCGCCGATTTCGTCGAGGAAGAGCGTTCCGCCGTCCGCCTGCTCGATCAGACCCTTGCGGCCCTTGGCCGAAGCACCGGTGAAAGCTCCCGGTAAGTAGCCGAAAAGCTCGCTTTCGATCAGCTGCTCCGGAATCGCGGCACAATTGATGGCGACGAACTGGCCCTTGAGACCGCTGCCCTCGTGGATGGCGCGCGCGAGATGTTCCTTGCCCGTCCCGGTCTCGCCCTGAATGAGGATCGGCAATCGCGTCCGTGCAAGCTTTGCCGCCTTTGCCTGGAGCGCCGCGATCACGGGCGCTTCGCCGCCGAGCCGCCGCAAGGCCGGTGGAATCTGTTCGTGCGAAGCGAGCGGTGCGCGGACCTTCGAGTGCGGCTCGATCGCATGGGCGAAGAGCGCATTTCCGTCCCGGGCAAAGACGAGCCGCTCCTGGGTCGGGCGCCGGCGGGTAAGGTCGGACAGATCATCGATCTCGATGTCCAAGAAGCGCGACACCGGCTCGCCGATCAGTTGCCGTGGATCGCGCCAGTCGAGGCCCGTCGAGCGCGCTAGGATTTTCGCCCCAGCATGGCTCATGCCGGCGATCCGGCCAAGACCGTCGATTGAGATCGCCGCCTCCGGATCGACGTCGAGGAATTCGGGAGAGCGCGAGAATCGCAGGACCCATTGGTTGCGCGCTTGCGCCATGAGATTGGCAAGCTCGATGCGCCTTACGGTCGCCGTCACCAGATGCAGTGCAAGATTCTGGCTCGCCTTTAGGATTGGCGAACTCAGAAGCGAGATGTCGAGGACGGCGGAGAGTTCGCCCTGGATATCGTAGATCGGCGCGGCCGTGCAGGAGAGCGGCGTGTGGGTGTTGTCGAAATGGTCGGTCTGGTGGATCGTCAGCGCCTCTCCCGTTTCCAGGCACGCGCCCACCGCACAGGTCCCGGCGCGCCATTCGGACCACTCCGAACCCAAATAGAGCCCCGCCTTGCGCAGGCTGTTGCCGAAGAGGGGATCGCCGAGGAACTCGACCGTCACGCCTTCGCGGTCGGAAAGCAGCAGCACGTAGTTCTGCCCCGCCACCTGGCGGAACAGGTTTTCGAGCCCCGAACGGGCGATGGCGATCAGATCCTCCGATTGCTGGCGGTGTTCCCTAAGTCGCGTTTCCGGGACGATATAGGCTTCACAACTCTGCGCCGGATCGAGCCGGTGATGCTCCAGGCAGCGCAGCCACGATTTCACGACGGTCTTGTCGCGGCGCACGGGAAGACCACGGCTGACGCGTTCGATTTCGCGGATATGCTCGGAATGTGAAACCATCGCCGCCTCCCAACGGACCGCGCTTGCTCCTCCGGCAGAGTTTGCGCATGGCAGGGGCGAAAGTAAAGGAAGCGGCGGCTCGATGCACTACCGATAAAGTTGCGGATGAGCCCCATGAAGCGATTGTGACCGTTCCGTCTTGGGAGGAGCCCCCTCGAGCAGGCGGTCCACGATCATGCGGCCGATCGGAATGGCAGAGGTCGCAGCCGGCGACGGCGCGTTGCAGACGTGAAGCATCCTTTCGGTCTGTTTGAAGAGGAAGTCGTGGACGAGGCTGCCATCGGCCATGACCGCCTGCGCCCGGATGCCCGTCTGCGGGACCGCGAGGTCGTCTATCGTGAGCGACGGGCAGTATTTCCGGCACTCCCGCAGATAGCGGAACCGCGATGCCGAATTGGCGAATTCCGTGATCGCCGACCGCCAGTTCTTCGCCGCCATTTTCCAGAAGCCGGGAAACGCCGCCATGTTCGCGACATCGGCCGCTTTGAAGCTGCCCTTCGGGTAGCCCTCGCGGGCAAAGCCCAGCACCGCATTGGGGCCGACGGTCATGCCTCCGTAGATCGTTCGGGTCAGGTGAATTCCGAGGAAAGGCAGGTCCGGGTCAGGAATGGGGTAGATGAGGCGCCGGGTCACGCCGACCTTCGACGGCGGCAACACGTAATATTCGCCCCGGAACGGCACGATGCGGTGGTCAATATTAAGCCCGGCCATCAAGGCGATGCGGTCGGACTGCAGGCCGGCGCAGGCGATCAGCTTGCGCGCCTCGATGCGGCCGGATGCACTTGCGATCCGCACGCCGCCATCCTCTTCGGCAATAGCAGTGGCCTCGACCCCGCAGCGGATTTCGCCGCCTCGGGCTCCGATGCGCTCGGCCATCGCCCGGCAAACTGCCGAATAATCGACAATCCCCGTCGTATGGACGAGAAGCGCGCCGAGGCCGGCGATGTTAGGCTCTTCCGATCGAAGTTGCGACGTCGACAGGCGAGAGTATTCGATCCCATTCTGCTGCGCTCTTTCCTCCAGGCTCTCCATGCGCTCGACCTCGGCCTCGGTGGTCGCCACCAGCAATTTGCCGCAGGTCTCGAAGGGGATGCCGTTCCCGGTGCAGAATTCCTTGGTCGCCTCCGCTCCCTCGCGGCACAGCTTCGCTTTCAGGGATCCCGGTGCATAGTAAATTCCGGCGTGGATCACGCCGCTGTTGTGGCCCGTCTGGTGGCGCGCAAGCTCCCGCTCCTTTTCCAGAAGCACGATGCTGGCGCCCGGCACCCGTTCCTGCAGCGCCATGGCCGTAGCGAGGCCGACGATGCCGCCCCCGATGATGCAATAGTCGTACAAACTCGCAACCTTCCCGGCTCGTACATGTTATGCGTCCTTTGCCATGCATAGCGTTCTTGCAGGCATCGGGGAAGCACGGTGCCTGGAGCCAGGTGGGAGCCATACGATAACGAACCGCCCCGACAGAGGCGCACGCCACAACAATGCTGCTCCTGGAACAAATCACGGTTGAAAGGGATTCATTTCCAGTCGCCACGCACGGGATAGGAAGCTTGGACTGGAAAAGCGCGTTCACTGGAAATCCGGCCGGCCGACGGCGTCGGACAAGCCGGCCGATAATAAAGGAGGCGGAGAATGTCTGGCGCAGCGCGCCCGCACGGCATTTGT
This sequence comes from Sinorhizobium meliloti, assembly GCF_035610345.1. The sequence continues at coordinate 517,377 of NZ_CP141213.1, forward strand.
CCTTCCTGGTGGACGCAGCCGCCTATTATGCTTGTCTCGACAGCACGTTCGATCAGGCGGAAGAGCAGATCTGGATCACCGGATGGGACTTCGATCCGCGCATCAAGCTCAGACCCGACGACCCCCAAGCGGAATCGCTCGGCAGCAGGCTCGAGCGCCTCGCTGCACAAAAGCCGAAACTGAAGATCCGCATTCTCGTCTGGGCGATGGGACCGATCTATTCGGGAAAGTCGCTCAGGCTGTTTCGCAAGCAGCAATGGGCGGCCCATCCGCAGATCGAACTTCGTTTCGCAAGCCATCGGGCGCTGCGCGGATCGCATCATCAGAAGCTCGTCTGCATAGACGACAGCATCGCCTTTGCCGGGGGCATCGACCTGACGGCGCGCCGCTGGGACACGCCGGAGCACGCGGCCGAGAACGAGTTGAGGCGCGATCCGGACGGAAAACCCTATGATCCGGTGCATGACATACAGGTGGTGCTCGAAGGCGGGGCGAGCCGTGCCATCGGCGATCTCTGCAGATCTCGCTGGAAAGCCTCTACGGGCGACGAAATCGAGGCGCCGCCCGCGCGGGCGCTTGCATGGCCGAACGGCACGGTGCCGGTGCTCGAGGATTGCCCGGTCGCAATCGCCCGCACGGAGCCGGGCTCCGGCAAACGACGCGGCCGACAGGAGGCGCTGCGGTTGACGCTCGATGCTTTGCGCAGTGCGCGAAGTCACATCTACATCGAAAACCAGTATTTCGCATCGGGAAGAATCGGACAGTTGCTCTGCGACCGGCTGCAGGAGCCTGATGGCCCGGAAGTGGTGGTCATCACCACCCGCAGCTCGCATGGGCTTCTGGAACGCATCGTCATGGGAGGAAACCGCGACCGCCTCGTTCGGCGGCTCAAGCGGGCCGACCGCTACGGCAGGCTCAGGGTCGCCTATCCGGTCGTTCCCGCCGCCGACGGATCCGAGCAGGAGGTGATTATCCATTCCAAAGTGGTCGCGATCGACGATCGTTTTTTCCGCGTCGGCTCGTCGAACTTCAACCACCGCTCGGCAAGCCTCGACACCGAATGCGACGTCGCCGTAGAAGCCGCCAACGAAGGGCAGCGCGCCGCCATTGCCAGAGTCCGCAACGGCCTGATTGCAGAACATCTCGACGTTGAAGCGGACGCCGTTGAGAAGGCACTGAGGGAAACGAACTCTCTCGTCGCCACCCTGGACATGTTGAATACGCGCCGGCGCGGCATACGCGCCTTCGACGGAATCGATGACGACGGCGCGACCAGTCTCATCTGGGGCACGGAGATCGTCGATCCGCAGAGGCCGATCCGACCCTTTTACCGCACGCACAAGCTCGTGAGGCGCTGGATCGGTCAGCTTTTCGCCTTGCTCGCCAGGCTTTTTTCCTCATCTCGACGGGCGACGAGCTCCGTGACCGAAAGCAAGATCAAGCCGAGCGGTAGCGGCAGGAAGAAATAGATCGCCCGAAAGGCGATCAGAGCGCCCAGGCTCGCCGAACTGCCAAGCAGAAATGCGATCGTCGCCTCGAGTACGCCGATGCCGCCGGGGACATGGCTGACGATCGCGGTCACGCCGGCCCCGACATAGGCCATGGCCGTATCGATGAAACTCACCTCCTGGAAGGCGCTCAGCAACTGATGCAACGCTGCGCTGACGCAGAGGAAGTTGGCGACTCCGACGACGACCTGCAAGGCCGCAATCCCCACCGAGGGCATTTCGAAAGTCCAGCGAAAAATGCGAACCGAGCCCCGTAGAAAATAAGCGAGCAGCACGTAACCGCCCGCGGCCGCAATGCAGGCAGTGCCTAACAGAAAAGCGCCGGTCGTGGAAAATCCGGTAAGGCGCGCGGCACCCGCCGGCACGACCAGAAAACAAAGCCCGGCCAATGTGACAAGGCCGAGGCCGACGGTGACACCGCAGAAGAGAATGACCTTCGCCACCTCTTCGGCGCTCAGCCCCCAGCGCGAGTAGAAGCGGTAGCGGACGGCACCGCTGCTCAAGGCCGCACCGCCGACATTGTGGCCGATCGAAAGGCTGGTGAAGGAGGCGATGGCGATTTGCGGATAGGCGAGCTTCCGCCCGACATAGCGGATGGCGAGGGTGTCGAAGAGGGTCAGGCAGAAATAGGAAAGAAAGACGAAACCGATGCCCAGCAAGAGATTCCGGGCCGGAATCCGCATGATCGAGCCGACGATATCATGAAAGCTGTGTTGGCTGAGGGTCCGATAGATCAACCAGCCCGCCACGCAGATACCGGCAGCGATGAACAATCTCGCTAGAATTTTTCTGGACATCGGCCCTCCCTTGCGCACCCACCGGAACGAAAAGCAGGTGCTGCGTGTTCCGAAGGCGATGCGACAGCGGATACGTTTCCTCACCTACAACGTTCACAGCTGCTTCGGCACCGACCGCAGGCTCGATCCCGCGCGCATCGCCGCCGTCATCGCCGAGTGCCAGCCCGACGTCATCGCATTGCAGGAGGTCGACGTCGGCCGCGCCCGTACCGGCGGAATAGACCAGGCCCATATGATCGCCACGCATCTCAACATGGAAGCCGAGTTCCATCCGGCTCTCCACCTGGAGGACGAGAAATACGGAGACGCCGTTCTGACGGCCTTGCCTATGCGGCTGATCAAGGCAGCACCCCTCCCCTCGTCCGGCGAGCCGCGAGGCGCGCTCTGGGTGGAGATCGACGTCGCCGAAATCAAGCTTCAGGTGATCGTGACGCATCTCGGATTGCGCGGCGCCGAGCGCCTGCGCCAGGCGACCGCCCTTCTAGGTCCCGGCTGGCTCGGAGGAATGGCCAAGGGGGACGCTCACGTGGTCCTGGCAGGCGATCTCAACGCCACGGGGCGCTCGACCGCCTACAGGCTCCTGGCCCGACAGCTCAGCGACGCGCAGCTGTTGACCGGCGCCAAGCCGCGGCCGACCTTTCCATCGCGATTGCCGCTGCTGCGCATCGATCACGTGCTGATCGGCAAAGGCATAGAAGTGGCTTCCTGCAGAGTACACGGCAGCACGCTGGCGCGAAGCGCTTCGGATCATCTTCCGCTGCTTGCCGAACTGGATGTCGTCAAGCGAGACGAAAAGCAGGAGGCCTGAAAACGACAGCGCCGCGCATCTTGTTCGAGGCGCGGCGCTGCCCGCAGGTCTCGCAGGTTTCTGGTCTGAAGCGGTTTCAGTGTTTGGCCGTCACGTCCCGCTGGTCTCGCTCCAGGAATCTGCGCGTGATCTCACCGGCGTTCTCAGCCAGCCACTCGGCCATCGCGATTTCCTGCTGCAGGATGCTCTCGCAGACCCGCTTCGTCTCCTGATCGCCCGCCTGTTCGGCTGCGGCGATGAGAATCCTGTAGCTGGCGATTTCCATATGCTCGAATGTATAGCTGGCCAGCGTGCCCTTGACGACTTCGTCACTGACGAAGAGGCCGCTCAGGCCTTGCCCGAAGGCAACGATCTTGCCGCTGATATCCTTGATGCTCGAGGTTCCGCCGTCGAGCCGTTCGAGGCAGCGCTCGAGCATGGCCGCCTGGTCTTTCGTCTCCTGCAAGTGGCGGTCGATCCTGGTCTTGAGTTCTGGATAGTTTTCCAGCCGGCTCGATTGGCTGGTGAGCATCGTGATCGCCTGCTCTTCCATCGCATGTGCATCCCTGAGCCAAGCCACAAGGTGTTCGTTCGCAGTAGCCATCGGATATCCCTTTCTTTTCGCGCGCCCTCCAACCGGCGGTTTCCCGAAATGTTCCTGCAGAACGGCGCGTGACCGCGTCACCCTGCGGCTTCGGAACAATTCGACGCCTTGGTGATTGGAGACCGGAAAACCGCAGGTTTCGCGGTTCGGTCTCGACAATCGTCGGAAGGTTCACATGTCCAAGATCCTGGCTGCAGCAGTGATCGTCGTCCTGGTGGTGATTGCGGCGCTCTGGATGATGTTCCCTCTCGACCAGTCGGCCAAATCGGGGCAACCGCCGCCGCATGCTATCGACCAGTCGGAGTAGCACATGCACGAAGAGCTCAAAATATACCGTCTGTCGCCGCTCGCGGAGCCCGACGATCCTAACTGGCAGAATGCCAGCTACCAGGGCGAGGTCGTAGTGGCGGCAAGATCGAGCGGCGATGCCCGCATCGTCGCAAGCGAGGCGGAGCTCGATTTCCTCGAAATCGACGCCAAGCCGGCGGAAGGGGTGACAACCGACATGGCCAGCGCGTTTCGCAGCGAGAAGCTCTACACCGTGGTCGAGGAGGGGCCGGCCCCGGACGGCACGCAACGCGGCGTGCTCCGCGGGGAGGTGAGCGTCGACAACATCATCTCGACGCAGCTTTAACGCACCGATTCACGAGCCTCACAAACCGAACGGGAACGTATCCGGCACGCCCGCTTTTATGTGTTCCGCGCCGAGCGGTTCGACCGGCGTCGTCTGATCGAACCAGACGAAGGCGTCGAACTGCCGGGGCAGCGAGGCGTGGGCATAGTGGCTGAAGCGTTCCGTGTCCGGCCGGTAGATCACGCCGATGAAGCGCTCGAGCATCGGCTTGAGGAGACCGTCACGCAGCCGCGCGTGGCGTTCGAAGTCGATGAGGAAGCGCTCGACCCCTGAGTCGTGCATCACGCGCTCGTAGCTTCCTTCGAGCGACGGCCGGATCGGCTTCACCTCCATTTCGCCGTCCCAATCGCTTGCGGCAGCCACATGACCGCCATGCGTGCCGAAGCCGATCAGCGCTGCCTTGTCGCCAAACCGCTCGCGGCAGAGCTGACCGATGTTCAACTCCTCGCGTGCCGTGCCCATGTCGGTATGGCGAGCATCGCCGATATGGGAATTGTGCGCCCACACCACCGCCTTCGAGCGAGTGCCGCGTGCATTCAACAGGTGCTCGAGCGTCGCGAACATATGGGTGTCGCGCATGTTCCAGGACTCGGCCCCGGCATAATACATGATGCGGTAATACCGCTCGGCCGAGGCGACGAGGCGCGCGTTCTGCACCGCGTCGAGAAGCTCGTCGCCGCTGTCGCGCCCGGCTTCGAGCTGCCTCTCCAGGAGTTCGCGGCATTGCTTGACGACGGCCTCTTCGCATTTGCGGAAGCCCGCGGTCATGGCCGCACGGCCATAGGTCGACGGCTCGTTCTGCCAGGGGGTCAGGCAACCGTAGCGCTCGCGGGCAACCGTAGCGGCCTCGGGATCGGTCTCATCGAGATACCGGAGAACCGCGGCAATGGAGCCGCGCATATTATAGATGTCCAGGCCGTAGAAGCCGGCCCGGCCGGACAAGCCCCTGCGGCCGTTATGTTCGCGCATCCACTCGACGAAATCCATGACTTCGCGGTTGCGCCACATCCAGGTCGGGAACCGCTGGAAAGGCGCGTCGAGACGCATGCGTTGCATTCGATGTCGGACATAGCGGTCGACCGCCGCCGCATCCGGCCAATCCGCTTCGACCGCCACGATCGTGAACCCATGTTCCTCGATCAGGCGACGCGTGATGGATGCGCGGGCGCGGTAGAATTCCGACGTGCCGTGGCTCGCCTCTCCGAGCAACACGACCCGCCGCCCGGCAAAGCGATCGAAAAGCCGCCCGAAGGCAGGATCGTCGAAATCGGGCAGCGGCTCGGCCGACTCTGCAACCATCTCGGGCAGCGTGGGCGCCGGTCTGAGCCCCGCCCGGGACTGAACCCGCTCCTCATGCCAGCCATATTCGCCGACGAGCGGCACGAATCTGACCCCGCCGAGGTCCTGCTCCTCGAATGTTGTGGCGTTGACGCGCGTGACCTTCAGCAGCCGCTGCTCCTCCGGGGGGCCGACGGGTATGACGAGATGGCCGCCGAGGTCGAGCTGCTCCTTGAGCGCATGCGGTACCTCGGGACCTCCGGCAGCGACCAATATGGCGGTGAACGGTCCTGCCTCGGGCCAGCCGGCCGTGCCGTCGCCGACACGCACATCGATATTCCCGTAACGGAGCTCGGCAAATCGTCTCCGGGCGACCTCGGCGAGGCCGGCATGGCGCTCGATCGTATAGACATGTGCCGCGATCCGGCTCAGCACCGCCGCCGCATAACCGGATCCGGTCCCGATTTCGAGCACCGTATCGCCCGGCTGGACTTCGGCGCGTTCGATCATCAGCGCCACGATATAGGGCTGCGAGATGGTCTGGCCATGGCTGATCGAGAGGGCCGAATCCTCATAGGCGAATTCCTCGAAGCCTGGATCGACGAATGCCTCCCGCGGGACGACGCCCATCGCCTCCACGACATATCTGTCCCTTATCCCCCGTCGCGAGAGATGCGACGTGATCATCCGTTCGCGGGCGCGCGAAAAATCAATCATGGCGGAAGCCTTCCTTGCGTTTCATCGCAACCCGCCGCGCCAGATCGTGTCATTGTTTCGCCAAGGGTGGTGACCTGGCTCCTTTCGGGCGGCCGGGTTGCTTTTGCGGACCCTGACGGCAGTGTCAGCCATGCCGCGGCAGCGGTACCTGCCTGTCGCTACAGCGCCGGGCGGCTGAGGCGTTCGCGTTCGCGCTCGATCTCGTCGAGGCTATAGGGACCGGAGGCGGTGTCGAACCGGGTCCAGCCATCCTCCGTATAGGCGCGGCGCCGGACCGATATGTCGACGGCATCGCGATTTCTTAAAATCCCGTCCGCCTGTGCGACCAGAGGCTCCTCGGTCCTGACCACCACCAACGCACCGCCTCGGCGCACTCCCTCGGCGTAAAGATGCGCATCCTCCTCCTCAATCCCGGAATCGGTGAGCGAGCCGATGATGCCGCCGGCCGCACCTCCGGCGAGAGCGCCGGCCGCCGCGCCTGCGGCGGCCGACGCCAGCCACCCAGCCGCGACCACGGGTCCGACCCCAGGTATGGCCATCAGGCCCAGGCCGGTCAAAAGCCCCAGCGTGCCGCCGCCCACGGCGCCCAGACCGGCACCTGCTCCGGCACCGCTCGCCGCACCGGACCCGTCGCCCGAATAGCGGTCCCCCGCATTGTTGGCGACGATGCTTATATCTTCGGAAGGAAACCCTGCCGCCTCCAGATCGCTCACGGCCCCTCGGGCTTCCCCGTAATCGTCAAACAGCCCTGCCACGGTTCTCATCGTCTTCTTCCTTGATCTCTAAAGCGCGACTACGTTGCCCTGAAAATCGAGAGCGACGGAAACGGATTTGCCGTCCTTCATCGCGGTTGCCCGCCAGATACCCTTGTCGTCGAGCTTCAGCTCCTTGACGTCCGTGTAGCCCGCCTCCTGCATCCGTTCCCGTGCCTGGGCTTCGGTGAAGCTGTTCTTGCCGGGGACAGGTGCCGTCGGGTTCTGCGTGTCGGGAGTGGCAATGGCCGGGGTGTTGCCGGCCGTCTGCGCGAAGGCCGGTCCTGCGGCAGCGCTCAACAGTACCGCAACGCCGAAGACGATGTTCTTCATGGCCTTTCCTCTCTCGATCCTCAATCGGCCAACCAAACCGTCCGGGCCGGATTTGGTTCCGCCGGCAGTCGCCGGCACGATGGGAAGGAAAGCGGGCCGGCGCCCCGGCTTTGAAGGCCCGGAAGGAACTTTATCGCCCTTCCCCGGTTGCATCCGCTCTGCTGCTGGTTTCGGTACAGCGCTGGAGGATGCGAAATGGCTACGAACGCAAAGGACGGCAAGGCCGCCAAGAGCTCGAAAGGGACGCATGGCGGGAATCGTGCAGGCGATCAAGCGAAGAAGGACGACGTCAAGAAAAGCAGCCAGCCGGCCGGCAAGGACCCGAACCGGGACAGCCGCTGAACGGCTGGGCACGACGACCGCGAGGCAGGAACTGAACGGAAGGAGCGATTATGCTGAAGTGGGCACTGATTTTCTTCGTTATTTCACTGATAGCCGGGTTCCTCGGATTTTCCGGCGTCTCGGCCGCGACGGCGGGGATCGCGAAGATACTCTTCTACATTGCGGTTATAATCTTCCTCGTATTCCTCGTACTGGCACTGGCCGTCGGAGGTGCCGTGACCTAAGTCCTGTTGGGACTCGGGGCGGTCCCGGCGGCTTGTTTGATCGCCTCATCCTGTGCTTGTCACAGGGGTGAGGATGAAGATGAAGAGATTGCAGTCCTCCGGTCCTCCGGCCTGTTGAGATTCGGGCCACCGGCCGCGCTTGTTTGATTTCCTCATTCCTGTGCTTGTCACAGGAATCCAGCCAGACCAAGTCCTTGGGCTGAAACAACGCTTCCCACGCCGCAGACGCGGCGCTGCTTTCATCTCTGTGACAAGCACAGAGAGAGGATTAGGAGAGATTGCAGTCGTCCGAAAAGTTCCTGCAGCGCGGCGCGTCTTCAGAGGTCGCTGTAGCACTCCGTCTGACAGCCGTCCGGAATGCGCAGTCTCAATTAAAAGGCGTTTCACTGCTTCAATGAAACAGCGAAACGCCTCGGGCGAACACAATACTGCTGCGGTCAGTGCAAGCTCTTGGAGTGACTGCGCAACATTGATCTTGCCTCCATCGCCGAACTCGGCCGCATGGCTGCAACATATTGCTCGGTCAACTCCAACATGGCGAGCGCGATTTCCTGCCATGACCAGCCCGCTTCCTCGGCCAGCGCGGTAAAGACCAGGAACTCGTCCTCCATTGCGCGCTGACACTCAAGCTCCCGGCTGTTTTGCTGGGTATGGATGTTGGGGCTGATGACAGGCATATGCTCCTCCCTCAGCGGCGCGTCAACAGACGCGCGCAGTCGCTGTAGCGCTTTGTTTTACCTAATGTTTCCGCCCTTCGCTTCGGCTCCGGGCGCTCATGCGGTAGCTGCCAGACAAACGCCATGACGTGGCCGGCGGTTCCATCACGTTCGCGCCTTGGTGCTTCCCGGATAAAATGGCGGACCCAAAGTGCTTGGGCGCGAGGGGACGCAATCCCACACCATAGGGCAAGCGGAACTTCCGAAAGACTGGCGTGTTGTCAGGGAAGTCTCGTTCACTTGGATGACCAGCATGACGTCAATGCCCCCGCGCTCCCCTTCGGAACACCCGTCCGAGCCGCTCGCGCTGCCGCGTCTCGTCGACGAGGAGGCCGAAGCATTCGTTGCCGAGGCGATTGCCGAGCTGGGCCGGTCGCAAATTCCGTTCCTGATCGCTGGCACCTTCGCCGTCAGCGCCCATACCGGGATTTCGAGGCCGACCAAGGATCTCGACGTCTTCTGCAAGCCCGGCGATTACACCCGCATCCTCAATCATTTCAAGTCGCTCGGATACGCCGTCGAAATCGAGGACGATCGATGGCTGGGCAAGGTCTTCAAGGGGAAATCCTTCTTCGACGTAATCTTCTCCTCGCCGAACGGAACCATGATGGTCACCGACGCCTGGTTCGCCAATGCTCTGTTGACAGAGATCGGTGCCTCCACCTGTGCGATCGTCGCGCCTACGGAACTCGTCTGGTCCAAGGCCTTCATCCAGCTTCGCCACCGCTACGACGGCGCCGACGTCGCGCACCTGATCCTGAAGGCACATGACCGAATCGATTGGGCAAGATTGCTCGGATACATGGAAGCGCACTGGGAGGTCCTGCTCATCCACCTCCTGAACTTCCGATGGATCTATCCCTCCGAACGCGACAAGGTCCCGCTCTGGCTGATGGACGAGCTGTTGAGCAGGCTGGCGGCGCAGAGAGACCTTCCACTGCCCCTGACGAAGATCTGTCGCGGCCGAATGTACTCGCGCCCCGACTACGAAATCGATGTGAAGGAATGGGGTTTCGCCGATGTCGGAGGCGACGCCGACGTCAGCGCAGAAACTGAGGATACGGAGTCATGAGCAAGTTGAAGGTGGCCGCCGTGGCGGACCTGCATGTGAAGGAGGACCGATCGGTCTCCTATACCGACCTCTTTGCGGAAATCTCGCGCGCCGCGGACGTACTCGTGATCGCCGGCGATCTGACGGATCTCGGCAAGCCTGCGGAGGCGGAGCTTCTCGCCGCCGACCTGAAGTCCTGCACGATCCCGGTCGTCGCCGTGCTCGGAAACCATGATCATCAATGCGATGCCGTGGAGGAGGTTTCGTCGATCCTCGTCAGGGCGGGTGTGCATCTTCTCGACGGTCAGAGCGTCGAAATTTCAGGCGTCGGCTTCTGCGGAACCAAGGGTTTCATCGGCGGCTTCGGCCGGTATATGCTGGGCGCCTTTGGCGAAGCGGCGATTAAGACCATGGTCGGAACCAGCGTCGACGAAGCCATTAGGCTGGAAAACGCCTTGAGGGCTACCAGGGCGGAGCGCGCGCTCGTCGTTCTGCATTACGCGCCGATCCCTGAAACCGTTGCCGGTGAACCGAAGGAAATCTATCCGTTTCTCGGGTCGTCGCGGCTCGCGGAGACGATCGACCGCTTCAAGGTGAGCGCCGTCGTTCACGGGCATGCGCACAAGGGCGCCTATCAGGGGCAGACGCCCGGCGGCGCCCCCGTCTTCAACGTCGCCGCCCATGTGGAGAAACCGACGGGCAGGCCTTACGCCATGCTCGAACTCTGAGGCCTTTCGGACATTTTCAGGATAAACGTGTAGCGGTTTTCGTCCGGAAGCGCGCAGCTTCAAAGGAGTCCTGTCACGGCCTCAGGACGACCTTGATGCAGCCATCCTTTCTTTCGGCGAAGGTCTTGTAGAGTTCGGGGCCGTCGTCGAGCGCGCCGCGGTGGGTCACCACGAAGGACGGATCGATCTCGCCCTTCCGGATGCGGTCCAGGAGCAAAGGCAGATAACGCTGAACGGGGGTCTGGGCCATCCGAAGCGTCAGGCCGCGGTTGATCGCCGAACCGAGCGGCACCTTGTCGAGATAGCCGCCATAAACGCCGACGACGGAGACCGTGCCGAAATTCCTGCAGCAATGGATCGCCTGCCGCAATACATGCGGCCGGTCCGTTCCCATCAAGGTCGCCACCTTCACGCGGTCGACGAGCGAATCCAGGCTTGCGCGGCTGTCCGCCTCCGTTCCCACGGCGTCGATGCAGGCATCTGCGCCCCGGCCGTGGGTGATCTCCATGATCCGGTCATAGATATCCTCCGCCATGTAGTCGAGGGTCATGGCGCCGGCGGACTCCGCAAGCCTCAGGCGCTCCGCGATCGTATCGATGGCGATGACCCGTTCGGCGCCGAGCAGAAAGGCCGACCGGATCGCCATCTGCCCGACTGGGCCGCAGCCCCAGATCGCAATCGTCTGCCCGGGTTCGATGTTGCAGAACTCCGCCGCCATGTACCCGGTGGGGAAAATATCGGAGAGGAAGAGCGCCTGCTCGTCCGTAAGTTCGTCGGGAACCTTGATCGGCCCGACATCGGCGTGCGGCACGCGCAGATACTCCGCCTGTCCGCCGCTATAGCCACCGAGGAGATGGGAATAGCCAAAGAGGCCCGCGGGTGAATTGCCCCAGAGCTTCGCCGCCTTTTCCCGGTCGGGATTGGTTCGCTCGCAGGCGGAATAGAAGCCCTTCCGGCAGAAGAAGCACTCGCCGCAGGCGATGGTGAACGGAACGACCACCCGGTCGCCGACCTGCAGGCCGGCCGCGCCCTTGCCGACCTCCACGACCTCGCCCATGGTTTCATGGCCGAGGATGTCGCCATTCTCCATGGATGGAATAAGGCCGTGAAAAATATGAACGTCCGATCCGCAAATCGCACAGGCGGTGACCTTGATGACGGCGTCGCGGTCATCCTCGATCTTCGGATCGGGCACGCTCTCGCACCGGATATCGCCTTTGCCGTGCCATGTCAGGGCTTTCACGTCGGAGCTCCTTTTCGATCGCTGGAAGAAAAAGAAAAGGACGGGCGCTGCTCGTCCTTTCACATTTTTCCAAACACGGAGCCTAGGCGGGTGTTCCCTGGAGCCGGGCAGATCACACGACGAGCACGAAATCGCCCGCCGTCAGACCCGGTTGCGTCGAAAGCACGGCGAACTGCACGGCCGTATGACCGGAAAGGCTGCCGTCGGCGTCGTAGTAGAGCGCACCGCTCGTCGTGTCGTAGATGATTTTCTGGTTCACGTTCTGCGCATCCGTTGCACCGGCCGCCGCGTAGAACTGCGTCGCGGCCAGTGTCCCGCCACTCAGCGTGGTGAAGACACTCTTCGACAGGAAGAGCCTGTCTCCGGCGGTGAAATCGACGACCGTGTCAACATTCCCAGCGCCGAGAGCGAAGTCGAACTGGAAAATGTCCGCACCCGCACCACCGAAGAGGGTGTCGCTTCCGCCGCCGCCCGAAAGGAGGTTCGCGTTCGCGTCGCCGCTCAGGCTGTCGTTGCCGGTCCCGCCCCAGATGTTTTCGATGTTGCGGATCGTGTCCTCGGCTACGCCGCCGACCGTGACGGTCGTATAGCTGGCGCCGTCGAGTGCGACGGAGACGGATGCGCTCTTGTCGCGGTAGCTCGCAGTATCGGAGCCCGCCCCGCCGTCGAGAATGTCCGCTCCGCCTCCGCCCGTGAGGAGGTCCTTGCCGTCATTGCCGTTAAGGGTGTTGGCGAAGCCATCGCCGGTGAGCGTATCGTTGCCCTTGCCGCCGAACACATTCTCGATATTGCGGATCGTGTCTTCGGCGACGCCGCCGACGAAGACGAAGCTATCGCTGGCGCCGAAGAGGGTCACATCGACCGACGCCGTCTTCTCCCGGTAATCCGCAGTATCCGCGCCTGCGCCGCCGTCTATGAAATCGGCGCCGAGAGCTCCCCGGAACATATTGCTCGCGGCGTCGCCGACAAGCGTGTCGTCACCGGAACCCGAGAGAACATTCTCCACACCGCGGATAATGTCTTCGGCGACTCCGCCGACGAGGACGGTCGCGTTCGTCGCGCCGTTCAGCGTAACAGTGATCGCGTCGGTCTTCTCGAGATAATCCGCGGTATCGATACCGTTGCCTCCGTCCAGCACGTCGTTGCCGAGGCCCCCTTTCAGCGTGTCGGCGCCGTCATTGCCGATAAGGACATTGGCCAGACTGTCTCCGGTGAGCGTATCGGCGGCCGAGCCGCCGGCGATGTTCTCGAAGTTGCGGATCGTATCTTCGATCACGCCGCCCACCTTGACGGTCACAGGGTTGGCGCCGTCAAGGGTCACGACGACCGATTGCGTCTTGTCCCGGTAATCGGCCGTGTCTGCCCCGCCGCCGCCGTCCAGACTGTCGGCGCCCGCACCGCCACGTATCGTATTGTTGCCGGCGTCGCCCGTCAGCACGTCGGCACCGGCACCGCTGAAGATGTTCTCGATATTGCGAATCGTATCCTCGGCAACGCCGCCGACCGTCGCAATAGCATCGGCTGCGCCCGCCAGCGTCAGGACGACACCTACCGTCTTGTCGCTGAAGTCGGCCGTATCGGACCCCGCGCCGCCGTCGATGGTATCCTGCCCACCGCCGCCCTTGAGAATGTCGCCGCCGCCGCCGCCCAGGAGGACGTTGGCCTGTGAGTCGCCGGTCAGCACGTCCGCGACGGCGCTGCCTGTGACATTCTCGATATTGCGCAGCGTGTCCTCCGCAGCGTTGCCAACGATCACCTTGGCGTCGTTAGCGCCGTTGAGCGTCACCGCTATCCCCTTGGCTGACGCCGAATAGTCGACAGTGTCGTTGCCCGCCCCGCCGTCGAAGACGTTTTGGAACCCGTCGCCTGCGAACACGTCATTGCCCGAGCCGCCGATGACGTTCTCGATGTTGCGCAGAGTATCCTCCGCGACGCCGCCGACGAAGACCGTCACCGCGTTCGACCCGGCCAGTGTCACGACGAGCGATGCCGTCTTGTCACTGTAGTCGGCCGTGTCGCTGCCGGCACCTCCGTCCAGAAGGTCGGCGCCAAGGCCGCCGCGGAACGTATTCGCGGCGGCGTCACCGGTGAGCTGGTCGTTGCCGGATCCGCCGTTGATGTTCTCGATGTTGCGAACCGTATCCTCGGCCGTCCCGCCGACCGTTGCAACGGCATAGGTCGCCCCATTGAGGGCCAGCACGACGGATTGCGTCTTATCGCTAAAGTCTGCGGTGTCGCTGCCGGCTCCGCCGTCCAGCACGTCGGCACCGAGGCCTCCGCGAAACGTATTGGCGGCTGCATCGCCGATGATCGTGTCGGCACCCGAGCCGCCGACGATGTTCTCGATCTTCGCGATCAGATCCTCGGCAACGCCGCCAACCGTTACAGTAACAGGGTTGCCGCCATTCAGCGACACGGCGATCGCCGCTGCCTTGTCGCTGTAGTCGGCGGTGTCGCTGTCTTCGCCGCCGTCAAGGGTGTCTGCGCCGCCTCCTCCCTTGAGCCAGTCGTTGCCGCGCGCACCCGAGAGCTTGTTCGCCGCCGCATCGCCGATGAGCATGTCGTCCGCCGACCCGCCGACGAGGTTCTCGATATTGCGGATCGTGTCCTCCGCGACGCCACCGACGAAGACCGTAGCCGCGTTCGCGCCGTTGAGCTGTACGACGACTGAAGAGGTCTTTTCGCGGAGATCGAAGGTATCGATCCCGGTGCCACCGTCGGCCGTGTCGTTGCCGGCGCCGCCGGACAGGGAGTCGTCGTCGGCACCGCCGTTGAGAATGTCGTCGCCTGCTTCGCCGCGCAGGATATTGCTTCGGTCGTCACCGGTCAGCACGTCGTTGCCCGAGCCGCCATAGACGTTTTCGAAGTTGCTGATCGTGTCCTCGGCGATGCCGTTCACGAAGACGGTGGCGGGTGTCGCCCCCGTCAGAGTGACAACGACGGACTGGGTCTTATCGGTATAGTCGGCCGTATCGTTCCCAGCGGCTCCGTCGAGGACGTCGTTTCCGCCGCCGCCTCGGAACAGGTTGTTTTGAGCGTCGCCCGTAATAGTGTCGTTGCCGGAGCCCCCGTAAACGTTCTCGATGTTGCTGAGAGTGTCCTCGGCCGCGCCATTGACGAAGACCGTCGCGGCGGTCGCACCGGTCAGGGTGACTATGACTGAAGTCGTCTTTTCGCGATAGTCAACCGTGTCGACGCCCGCGCCGCCGTTGATCACGTCGGCGCCTCCAAGTCCCTGAATGAAATCGTCACCGCCGAACCCGCTAATCACGTCGTCTAGATCAGTGCCGATGAGGACATTGTTTCCGGCTGTGCCGTTAATGACTGCCATGGGAATTCCTCCCTAAAAATCTCCAGTCGGGGGCCTGGATATTGCGCCCGACGCTTGGAGAATTGCTGACGTAAAAGCCGGGCACTGGTGATGTTGCGCGTCCCCTGAGTGCAAGCGGCTCGCGCGATCATTCATTTGGTACCGGCGCGGGCTGAGAAATATGTGCGTCGCCCGTCTTACCCGTCTAGATCAATATCGATTACGTGCTGAACTTGGGGCCTCGACCGTGAACACCGTGATTTCCACGGCTCTTTTCTGGGCATGCCGTCTTCTAGGCAAGACAATAGTACGGGATAATCGCACCGCCGGCTGCGGTTGGGAATATAAAGAACCATATAGTGCAGGGGGAACCGGGAGCAGGGACAAGGCCCTGGATCTCGATGATTAAGGTTGAGCCTACCGAAAATTATGAACGTGACGGACTCCGACAGGCTGAGACGCGGGCTACCGGCGGAAGACCGCAAACACTTTTCCTTATCCCACTCTAGGTGTAGCTGCAGCTCTAGAAAGCGGCCGCCGATCGGGAACCCTGCAGCAGGGCGTAGCCCCGGAAAACGAAGCATATAAGTTTCACTATATTTCGGCATCAATGATTTGGTGTGAATATGCGTTCAGTGACGTCTGGACACTCACGGACGACACGACAAAAAACCTCGGAAAAATATCACCTTTTATAGGAAAGGGGCTACCTATGCTTACACGTAGGAGAATTGTTTCCGTATGCGCGCTGGGAGTATCCTTCCTGCTGTTGCTCCCGCTTATATCGATCACTGTATTCGACGGGTCTTCCGACAAGGCCTTTGCAGACAGCCGCGATATCGGCCACAAGAAGGGCGACAAAGGAAAACAGGATAGCGGCGGTTAGTCTACGCCGACGCGTAACAAGCTCCATGCCAGCTCGGAGGCTCAAATGCCTCCGTTTTTTTCGACTTCAAGCGGCTCAAGATCTCAAGGGATTGGTGTACTGCACATGAAGCGCAGCAAGCGTGGCGCGATTGCCGATGTCCAATTTGCGGAAGATGTTGTGCAGGTGGATGCCCACCGTACCTTCGGAGGTTCCGAGTCTCGCGGCGATCATGCGGTTGGAAAGACCGCCGCAGATCAGCGCTGCGATTTCGCGTTCGCGCGGCGTAAGCAGACTGAACCTCTCCAGCGTCGCGTCGTTACCGACCTGAGACGCATTTGCCAGCAGATCGGCCGGCAGCCACTTCCCGCCCATGGCGACCTGCCGCATGCAGTCGAGCAGCGCTTCGGGCGCATATTCCTTCAGGAGAAGACCGGAGAGCCCCATCTTCAGCGCTTCCGCGACCTGCGGGCCGCTGATCGTCGCAGTCAGGAAGATCACCCTCGGCAGACGCCGCGTGCCGCGGATCGCCCTCAGGATTTCCAATCCGCCCATGCCGGGCATGGCCACGTCGAGGACGGCAATGTCCGGCTGGAGGCGGGATATGAGCGAAATCGCTTCGACGCCGCTTGCCGTTGCGCCGACGACGTCGAAGTCCGGCGCTGCGGCGATGATGTCCTGCAATCCTCGCAGGAGCAACGGGTGATCGTCGACGAGCAGCACCGAATGCATCACCTGACCTCCAGCTTCAGCGGTAGCGCGATCTTGAGCCCTAGGCCAGGAGAATTCCGGCAGACCGCCAGCTTTCCGCCAAGCTCCGCCACCCGCTGCGACAGCGAGAGGGGCTTCATCTCGAGTTCACCCGATATTCCCGTGCCGTTATCGATGATCTCCAGGTTCAGGAGCTCCGCGCTCCTGACAAAAGCTATCCGCAACAGCGTCGCTCGTCCGTGGCGCACCGCATTGCTCGCGGCTTCGGAGATCAACTGCATTATCTCGTAAAGCATCCATTTGGGCACCACGAGCGGCGCGGGTCCGTGTGACACGTCGATTGCGCAATTCCACTGCGTTCTCAACAGGTCGAGAAATTCCGGAAGTTCCTGCTCGAGCCTGGCGAGATTACCTTCCTCTCCCGGTCGGTTCTCATCCACGAATTTGCGGACGCATTGCTGCTGTTCGAGGATGAGCGAGCCCACCTCCGTCAGCTGCGTCTTTGCGCCATCCGGGATTCCTTCTCCGATCAGTTTCAATTTGAGACGCGCCGCAGTGAGGTTCTGAAGCACGCTGTCATGCAAATCGCGGGCAAGGCGCATGCGCCCCTCGGAACGGGCGGCCTGGATAAGAGCGACACGCTCGAGCTCCGTCCCGACGCGGGTGGCGATGATCTGAGACAGATCTTTCGTGTCGTCGGCGGCGTTGGCGAAGCTGACCACGAAAACGAAACCGCGATATCGAACACTGGAGAAGGCGGCGGAAAATACCTTGCGGTCCGATTGGTCGGTGTTTGCGCGGATCTGGGGCAGATCGGCGAAGAGGCCATTCAGCGCCTCGCCGCTCTTGCGATCGCGTCCGTCGTAGTGATCGGGATCGTGACGACGCCAGAAGTCGGTGTCCCTGAGATCGGCCAGTTGGAGCGTGCCGTTAGCCCAGTATGCGACGCATCCCGATTCGAATTCCTGCTCACGCCAGATGACGAGCAGATGCGCATCGCCGAGAACGCCGGATGCATGTTCCAACAGGATACTCAGCCAGGACACCCGGTCCTCGCCGATTGCGCCCGGCGGCCACTGCGCGAGTTGCGCCAGGCGCTGCCGGCTTCGTTCGCGATAGGCTCCGAAATAGCCGAGCGTCGCCGCGATGAGCACGAAATAGGTGGACCGCATGATGAAGACGTTGAGTTCCGCGTCGCCGTCGAGAAGGTCGGGAAGGCCGACCACGAGCTGGACGAGAAGGGCGATCAGTGCTCCGAGCGCTGCACCCTTCAAACCCCAGCGCATCGTCATCGCCAGGATGACGAACGGAAGAATCGAAAAGAACGGGCTCACCAGTTCGTTCGTCAGGAACGTCAGCCAGCCGACGACCGCCGCGTCGACACCATGGATCAAGAGGTGCACCGGACTGACGAACGAGTACCGCAGCGGAAAGATCACCAGCGCAGTTGCGAGGAGAAGGTAGAGGCAAAGAACGACGCGAGACTCGTATAGAAGCGAGTTCGGCCGAGTGGGATCGAGATAGATCGCCAGAATTGCGAAAGCGGCCGTGATCACGCGACCGAGGCAGATCAGGCGTTCCGGATCGGTGCGCAACAGCCACTCGCGCGCCCCCCCGGCGAATTCCTTGGCGGGGCGGTGAGCGCGCACAGGCGCTTCATTCCGGGTCGGCTGCGTGATCGCCATGCGCAACTCTGCCTTCGCGCGATCGCGGAAGTGAAAATTTATATTAGTATGTCGCGATCTTCACTGCGAATGGCGCGAAAGTCAACGATCCTGTACCGCCTAAGCGCGCCTGAAGAGACGCGCGACGCCGGAGCGGCTTCGGCCGACCGTCGCGCGCGGCTTGCCGAGGACAAGCGCGGCGACGGCAATGCCCAGCACGCAGACAGCGGCCGTCGTTGCGACCGGGACGCGGCGGGAGGAGCGCAGCCCGCCGTCGATGCCCCCTGGCTCGGCCGGTGCCCTGAACAGATTGCCATGGCTCCTCGCCACGCGCGGCGCGCGGCTCAGATAACGCGATGTCAGCTTCGCCATGAGCCGCGGGGTCATGTTCGGCGCGACGAAATGCGCGAACCGCGTCAGGTCGGCGACGAGGCCGACGGTCAGCGACTTGCGGGGGCGCTCCGCCAGGCGCACGATCGCCCGGGCAGCGCGGCGCGCATTGTAGACGGGCGGGGGAACACTCAGCCTGCGGCCGGTGTAATTGGCGCCGTGCCCGATCCCGGGTGTGTCCATGAAGGTCGGATAGACGTCGCAGATGTGAATGTCGCGCTCGTCCGCAAGCTCCGCCCGCAGAGCTTCCGAAAAGCCCCTCAGGCCGAATTTGCTGGCGCTGTAGGCCGCAGCAAAGGGTGCAGAGGCGAAGCCGCCGAGCGAGATCATATTGATGAAAATGCCATGCCCCTGTTTGCGGAAGATCGGGATCGCCGCGTGCGCGTCGTTTAGATGGCCGATCAGGTTGGTGCGGATGACCTGTTCATGCGCTTCGATCGGCGTTTCCTCGAAGCGGCCGACGGCGCCGACGCCGACATTGCTGAACCAGACGTCTATCTTGCCGAAGCTGATCGCCTTCCTGGCCAGGTCCTTGACCGCATCCGCGTCCGTCACGTCGGTGGGGGCCACGAGAACCTCCGCCCCGAGTTTACGGCAGGTTCTGGCGACCTCGTGAAGCGCGGCCGCATCGCGCGCCGCAAGCACGAGCTTCGACCCGCGCCGGGCAAAGGCCTCGGCGGTGGCCTGTCCAACCCCCGACGACGCCCCGGTGATGACGACCACTGCATCTTCGAGAGAATTCAACATATCGCTCCTCCATCTGCCGTCCGCACGCCGGCCACAATCACATTACAAGCATGCCCCCGCCGCCTGTGGAACCGCGAGGGAGCGAAGATGTTCCGGCAGCGCCGGCCCTTTAACGCTTCGTCTTGCCGGCGTCCGAAACCTTGCCGCGATGCGGATCCTTCAGGTTCTCGCCGACGGCGTCCCGATCGCGTTCCGGATCATCCTTGGCGGGGAGATATCCTCTCGGGCGCGTCTCCTTCGGTCCTTCCCACCGCGGCGACTGCTCGGTGGTGCCGGGCGCACCTTCCTTTGGCGTTTTCATCGTCATTCTCCATCAAGCTGCAAGGCGAACCGAACACTGTGCATCCGGAACGCACTCATTCCTGGTCTTTCATGTCGGGCAGGGGATTGCGCTGGTCGGCATCCTCCAGGTCGGACCTGACGATGTATTCATCCCTCTTCAAACGCGCCGCCTCCCGCGCGGCCTTGGCGTTCGGGATCTCGTCCGGTTCGATCGGGGGTTTGTCGGCCTCCGGGCGCAGGTCGCTGTCATTCTCGACAGGCGGTTGCACGGTCTTCACATCAAGGGGGGCCGCGGATGGGCGCTTGGCTCTCTCCATCTTACTCTCCTGCTGTTTCATTGGGTCAGGAGGGCAACGTGAAGCCGTAGGCGAAGTTCCATCGGCGGTCCTCTCAAGGCCGCCATGGCCCGGAACAAAGCCAGTCTGCCCGAGTTAGGGTCGCGTACTCGCCGGAGGCAGCGCAGCGATGCCGATCGCCATTCCAGAAGGAGCCTTGCGAAGGAGTTCGTGACCATGGAAAAATTTCCGCACCCTCCCTTTCCCCGCCAAACCCAGGAAATGCCCGGCACCACCGATCGGATGCAGCCGCTGCCCGATCACGGGGAAAACTCCTACCAGGGTTCCGGACGCCTGAAGGACAAGAGAGCCATCATCACCGGCGGGGACAGCGGCATCGGCAGGGCCGTGGCGGTCGCTTATGCGCGCGAGGGAGCGGACGTTCTCATCAGCTATCTGAGCGAGCATGACGACGCGATGGCCACCAAGGCTTTGGTGGAGGAAGCAGGCCGCAAGGCCGTGCTTGCCGCCGGCGACATCCAGTCGTCCGACCATTGCCGCAGGATTGTCGAAACGGCCGTTCGGGAGCTCGGCGGCATCGACATCCTCGTCAACAATGCGGCCCATCAGGCGACCTTCAAGAACATCGAAGACATCAGCGACGAGGAATGGGAGCTGACGTTCCGAGTCAACATGCACGCGATGTTCTACCTGACCAAGGCAGCGGTGCCGCACATGAAGAAGGGCAGCGCCATCATCAACACCGCCTCCATCAATGCCGATGCTCCCAATCCGATCCTGCTTGCCTATGCGACCACCAAGGGCGCGATTCACAATTTCAGTGCCGGTCTCGCTCAGATGCTGGCCGAGCGGGGAATAAGGGTGAACGTCGTGGCTCCGGGACCGATCTGGACGCCGCTTATTCCCTCCACCATGCCCGAGGATACGGTCACGAATTTCGGCAAGCAGGTGCCGATGAAGCGTCCGGGGCAGCCCGTGGAGCTCGCCTCGGCCTATGTCATGCTCGCAGACCCCATGTCGAGCTACGTGTCCGGTGCGACGATCGCCGTGACCGGCGGCAAGCCGTTCCTCTGAGCGGCCGGCGGTCGGCGAACGGCTCGTCGATTGCACCCGAATGAAATGTACATTTCATCTTGATTTTCTTCAGAATTAGTATTCCATTTCCTCCCGGCTTCGCAGTCGCCCGAGGGAGGTACTTTTCATGAAACGCATATTGTCCGCTGCCGCACTGGCTCTCTTCGCCAGCGCGGCCAACGCCGAAAACATCGGCATCACCATCGCCCGCTCCGACAGCGCATTCCTGACCATCCTGCGCGACGGCATGCAGGACCAGGCCGCCAAGCTCGACGGCATCACCGTCCAGGTCGAGGATGCGCAGAACGATCCGAGCCGGCAGCTCGATCAGGTGCAGAACTTCGTCTCCTCCGGCGTCGACGCGATCATCGTCATCGCCGTCGATGGGGACAGCACACCTGCGCTGACCAAGATGGCGAGCGACGCGGGCATCCCGATCGTCTACGCGAACCACCCGCCGGCCGATGTCGACAAGCTACCCGAAACGGCTGCTTTCGTCGGCTCCAACGAGGTCGATTCCGGCACGCTGGAAACGAAGGAAGTGTGCCGGCTGCTCGGTGGCAAGGGCGCGGCCTATGTTCTCATGGGACCGCTCAACAATCACTCCTCGCTCGTCCGAACGAAGGACATCCATGACGTGATCGCCACGGACGAGTGCAAGGGCATGAGCGTCATCGAGGAGCAGAGCGCCAATTGGGATCGTCTCGAAGCCGCCAACATCATGACCAACTGGCTTTCGACCGGACGGGAGTTCGACGCCGTGATCGCCAATAACGACGAGATGGCCATCGGCGCTATCCAGGCCATGAAGGCGGCGGGCGTCGACATGTCCAAGGTCGTCGTAGGGGGCATTGACGCAACGCCGGACGGCCTGGCCGCCATGGCTGCCGGCGATCTGGACGTCACCGTCTTTCAGAATGCGATCGCCCAAGGGGCTGCCGCCATGGACGCCGCCGTCGCCCTTTCGCGCGGCCAGAAGACCGAACGGCAGATCTGGGTTCCCTTCGAACTGGTGACGCCGCAGAACATGCAGGACTACGCCACGGCCAACCAGTAGGCCCTGGTTCCCGGGACCTCATCCAGTTCTCGTCCGCCGGCCGCTTTTCCCCTCGCACCGCCTGCAGGGAAAGCGGCCGGCAGGTCGGACGACTGTTTCGCCCGGCCTCGTCGCACCGTTTGACAGCGACGAGAGTCACTTCGGGGAAAACCGGCAACCATTCGTGAATTTCATTCACAGGCATTGCGACTGGCGAGGTGCTTCTCGCGGCCGGGCGGCTGCAGCATATTGCACTGCGAAACGTCAACCATCGCCAACGTCTTCGAGTCCCGCTTCGCGACCGCGAATGGCGGGCGGAAAGGATTTGCCATGCCTTTGGCCATCTTCGCATTGACGATCGCGGCCTATGCGATTGGAACCACCGAATTCGTGATCGTCGGTCTGCTGCCGACGGTCGCGACCGACCTCGCAATTACGCTGCCGCTTGCCGGCCTCATCGTCAGCGTCTACGCGCTCGGCGTCACCTTCGGCGCGCCGGTCCTGACGGCGCTGACCGGGCGGATCGAACGCAAGCCGCTGCTTCTCGGGCTGATGGCGCTCTTCATTGCCGGGAACACGGCCGCGGCGCTCGCACCGAACTATGAAGTGCTGCTCGTCGCACGGGTGCTTTCGGCCTTCGCCCACGGCGTCTTCTTCTCGGTCGGCTCGACGATCGCCGCCGATCTCGTACCGGAGAACCGCCGCGCTTCCGCGATAGCCATGATGTTCATGGGATTGACGGTCGCGATCGTCACCGGCGTTCCTATCGGCACCTATATCGGCCAAATCTTCGGGTGGCGGGCGACGTTCTGGGGCGTTGCGGCGCTCGGTGTCGTCGCCTTTGCCGGCATCGCCGCCCTCCTTCCGGGCACGCTCACCAAAGCCGCGCCGGCGAGCCTTCTCGATCAAGTGCGGGTGCTCGGTTCCGGCCGTCTGCTCATCGTCTTCGCCATGACGGCGCTCGGCTATGGCGGCACCTTCGTCGCCTTCACCTTCCTGGCGCCGATCCTGCAAGAGGTCACCGGCTTTTCCGAACGGAGCGTCAGCCTGATCCTCGTGCTCTACGGCGTCGCCATTGCCATCGGCAACATCGCCGGCGGGCGGATCGCCAACACCAATCCGGTCAAGGCGCTCGTCGGGCTCTTCCTGCTCCAGGCGCTGGTGCTGGTGATCTTCTCGTTCACCGCCATCTCGCCGGTGCTGACGCTCGTGACGCTCGCCGCGCTCGGCTTCCTGTCCTTCGCAAACGTACCGGGTCTGCAGCTCTACGTGGTTCAGCTTGCCAAGGAGCACCGGCCCGGTGCCGTCGACGTCGCCTCGGCGCTGAACATCGCCGCCTTCAATCTGGGTATCGCGCTCGGCGCGTGGCTCGGCGGCTTGGTGGTCGCCTCTCCGCTCGGCCTCGCTGCCACGCCATGGGTCGGTGCCATTCTCGTTTCGGGCGCGCTCCTGCTCACGCTTTGGAGCGGCGTTCTCGACCGCCGCGAAACGGTGTGCGGCGAGCCCGCCACCGTCAGCGGCTGAGATTGCGAAACATCGCGCTGCCGCCGGAATTGCGGCAGCGCACAATTCATCATTGCATCGGCAGCAGCCGGTCCGTATAAAGCCGGTACTCACCCCGGACCCGGTGAAACCCCGGGTGGCTCTTCTGGCCGCCGATCCGCCAGACAACGCAACAGCATCAAACCATGACGAGCCGGCCTCCCGCCGGCCTGGTGTGCTACTCTTGCGAAGAAAATCATGAAACTGACACTTGCCAGCTATAAACGCGAATGGTTCTCCAATATCCGCGCCGACGTCCTATCGGGCATCGTCGTGGCGCTTGCACTGATCCCGGAGGCCATCGGCTTCTCGGTCATCGCCGGCGTCGATCCGAAGGTCGGCCTCTTCGCCTCCTTCGCCATCGCCTGCGTCTCCGCATTTACCGGCGGCCGGCCGGGGATGATCTCGGCGGCAACGGCCGCCACCGCCGTCCTGATGGTGACGCTCGTCAGGGATCACGGCCTCCAATATCTCTTTGCCGCCACCCTGCTGATGGGGCTCATCCAGATCGCAGCCGGCTTCCTGAAGCTCGGCCGGGTGATGCGCTTCGTCTCCCGTTCGGTTATCACCGGCTTCGTCAATGCGCTTGCGATTCTGATCTTCATGGCGCAGCTTCCGGAACTCATCGGCGTGCCGCACGTGACCTATGCGATGATCGCGGCGGGGCTCGCGATCATTTACCTGTTTCCTTACGTCACCAGGGCGGTTCCCTCGCCGCTCGTCGCCATTGCCGTTCTGACCGCGGTGGCCCTATGGACCGGCATGGACATCCGCACGGTCGGCGATCTCGGCGAACTGCCGTCGACCCTGCCGATCTTCGCGCTGCCGCAGGTGCCGCTCACCTTCGAAACGCTGCAGATCATCTTCCCCTATTCCGTGGCGCTTGCCGCCGTCGGGCTGCTCGAATCCCTTCTGACCGCTCAGATCGTCGACGACATGACGGACACGACGAGCAACAAGAGCCAGGAATGCATCGGCCAGGGCGCCAGCAACATCGCCTCCGGTCTCATAGGCGGGATGGGCGGCTGCGCCATGATCGGCCAGTCGGTGATCAACGTCACCTCCGGCGGGCGCGGGCGGCTCTCGACCTTTGTCGCCGGCGCCTTCCTTCTCTTCCTTATCCTCGTCCTCGACGACCTCGTCCGCATCATTCCGATGGCCGCACTCGTGGCTGTCATGATCATGGTCTCGGTCGGCACCTTCTCGTGGCGCTCCATCCTCGACCTGCGCCGCAATCCCCTGCCCTCCTCCGTCGTGATGCTGGCAACCGTCGTCACCACGGTCGGCACCCATGATCTCGCAAAGGGCGTTCTGGTCGGGGTGCTTCTGTCGGGGGTGTTCTTCGCCGGAAAGGTCGCCCGCCTCTTCCATGTCCGCTCGATGCTCGACGAGAGCGGCACGGTACGCACCTACCATGTCGACGGCCAGATCTTCTTCGCCTCGACCGAGGGTTTCATCGGCGCCTTCGACTTCGCCGAGCCGTTGGAAAAGGTCGTCATCGACGTCGGCGAGGCGCATCTGTGGGACATCACCGCAGTCGGCGCACTGGACAAGGTGGTGCTTAAATATCGCCGCCACGGCGTAACCGTCGAGGTGATCGGCCTCAACGAGGCCAGCGCTCATATGCTCGACCGCTTCGCCGTGCACGACAAGAGCGAAGGCGCGGCGCTCACCGCAACACATTGAATTCACGAGACCCCGGGTCGGACAGGATCAGCCCGGGGTCTCGTCCACAAGGACACGGGTTGCCCTTCCGGCGAGCACGGCCGCCTGCGGCTTTTCATTTAAAGTAAGACGGAACGATACCGAAAAAGTACCCTGCGGCTCACGACTACAGCAGCGTACCGCCGAGACACTCCCGCAGGTTCTCTACTATCTCCGCGATCCAGACATCGTTCATCAGCTCCAGCGGCGCATTGAATGAAATCGCAACATTCACTTCGTATTGGCCACGTCGCGGGACCGGTAGGCCGATGCCGCCCTCGCCGGGCAAATAATAGCCCATATTGACCGCATAGCCGCGACCGCGCGCCTCGCTTACCAGTTTCGTCACGACACCGGCATCGACGTGTCGCAGCGCCGGGTGCGTTGCATAGCGCTCGGAATTCGCTTCGATGATCTGTGCCGCATTGTCCTCGGGCAGCATCGAAAGCAAGGCCACGCTTCCCGCGGCAACGCCCATGGGCACGCGCGCGCCCACGCCCATCGTGAACTGCCTGCGCGTGGATCGGCTGACCATTTCGGCGCAAACGGCATCCACGCCTGCCTGCACCATCAGGTAGACAGTGAACCCGGTGCGCCGCGCGAATTCGGTCATGCCGGGCCGGATCAGTTGGATCTGGGACTCCAGCCGCTCCTGCCGTTTGGCGAGCATATGGATGGCCGGGCCCAGCCGGTAGTGCCCGTAGCGCCCCGCCGCCTCGGCAAAGCCTTTCTGCAGCAGCGCGGCGACACTGCGGTGGGCGGCCGACTTCGCGCTCCCCGTCCTTCGGGCAATTTCGGCCAGACTCAAGCCGTCCGGCCCTGCATCCCCGAGGACGATCAGTATCTCCAGTGCCCTCTCGGCGTTGAGGGAGGAGGCGACGCTTCCAGACATGATGTTACTTTCATTACATTCCTATAATCGGAACGATATAGGAGTTTTCGTCTCGATTAAAGGAATTTGTTTGACATGATGGACGATTGCCAGCATCGTGACCACCAAGGAAACGGAGATTTCCGGACAGGAGAGGAGGCTGTCGCTCACCGGTTTCCTGCGCCCGATCGTCGGCGCAGGCGTCGGCCGGGTATGCTTTGTCAGGCGCCTCCATCCTGCCCGGGGTCTGACAAAGGGCGAGTGTATGCTGCCATTTCTGATCAAGCGCCTGGGGTTCGCGATCCTGACCCTGTTCAGCGTGCTTACCCTGGTTTTTCTGATCGTCAGGGTTCTGCCGGGGGACCCGGCTCTCGTCATTCTCGGAGACCAGGCGAGTCCGGCCAGCATCGCTGCCCTGCATGCCCGGCTCGGCCTCGACCAGCCCGTCCTCGTGCAATACGGCCAGTTTCTCCTGCAAGCGGTGCAGGGCGACCTCGGCAAGTCGATGGTGACCGGCCGGCCGGTTTCGGAAGAAATCCTCGCAGTTCTGCCCTATACGATGGAGCTGACTATCGCGGCACTCGCCCTAGGCGTGGTGCTGGGCGTTCCCGCCGGCGTCTGGGCTGCCGTAAGGCGCAATCGCCTCCCGGACTACCTTCTGCGGTTCATTTCACTGCTCGGCCTTTCGCTTCCGGCCTTTGTCGCGGCAATCGTACTGCTGATGGTTTTTGCGATCCAGTTCCGCTGGTTTCCCGTCATCAGCGCAGGCAGCGGTGAAACGATAGCCGACCGGCTTCGGCAAATGGCGCTGCCTACACTGGCGCTTGCACTGATCATGATGGCCTACATCACCCGCGTGACCCGCTCGGCGATGCTGGAGGTGCTCAATCAGGATTTCGTGCGCACGGCACGCGCAAAGGGTGCCACCCCCGCCGCCGTGATCTGGAGGCATGCTCTCGGAAACTGCATGATCCCGATCACCACGGTCGTCGGGCTCTACCTTGGCATTCTGATCGGCAATTCGGTTCTGACTGAGATCGTGTTTTCGCGCCCCGGCCTGGGCAAGCTGATCCTCACGGCACTCACGCAGCGGGACTACACACTGCTTCAAGGCATGATCGTCATCTACACGCTGATGGTCGTCGTCGTGAACCTGCTGACCGACCTGACCTATGGCTTTCTCGATCCGAGGGTGCAGTACAAATGACCGACGCCAGCATCACACCCTCACGGCCGATCAGCCGCAGAAGCGCCTTTCGTGATTTTGCCGCACAATTGAACGCATCGACCTGGATCGGCATGCTCATCGTTCTGGCGCTGGTCCTGGCCGCCATCTTCGCGCCGCAGCTGGCGACGCACGATCCTGCAAGTCAGAACATCATGGACCAGCTGGCCGAGCCCGGCGCAAACTTCTGGCTGGGCGCTGACCAGTTCGGTCGAGACATCTGGTCGCGGATCCTCTACGGAGCACGATACTCGCTGACCATCGGGTTCTTCGCCATCCTGACGGCGCTGATCGTCGGCACGTTGATCGGCATGATCGCCGGCTATGTCGGCGGCCGCATAGACATCGTCTTCATGCAGATCATGGATGTGGTGCTGGCTTTTCCCTCGCTCATTCTCGGCCTCGCGCTCGTGGCGTTGATGGGCGCCACGCTGACCAACATCATCATCGCGATCGCATTCACGGCAACGCCCGCTTTCGCACGCATCGCCCGTGCCGGCGTCATCACACAGCGCGACCGCGAATATGTGCAGGCGTGCCAGGCAATGGGGTTCTCGGGCACGAGAATTCTCTTCAGGCACATCATGCCGGCGATCCTTCCCGAGGTGATGGTCATGGCCTCGCTGTGGATGGCCACTGCCGTGCGCACCGAAGCGTCTTTGGCGTTCATCGGTCTGGGGCTGGCGCCGCCGACGCCGACCTGGGGCGGCATGGTGCGCGACGGGTTCGACAACATACTGAGCTCTTTCCATCTCGCACTCGTCCCCAGCTTGGCGATCCTGCTTCTGGTCCTTGCCTTCAACCTGATCGGCGATGGCCTGCGCGATGCCATCGACCCCCGCCTTAAGGATGCCTCGTGATGGAGAAGAAGCCTGTCATCTCGGTCCGCAATCTCAGCGTCTCCTTCGGTCGCACCACGGTTGTTCATGATCTCAGCTTCGACATCGCTGCGGGGAGCACTCTCGCGCTGGTCGGAGAATCCGGCTCCGGAAAATCGGTTACCTCGCTTGCCATCATGCGGCTCCTGCCCGAGCGCGTCGCACGAGCCGGAGGCTCGATCACGCTTGATGATCGTGACCTCCTGACACTGGCCGAACCGGAAATGCGGCAGGTGCGCGGCGGACGGATCAGCATGATCTTCCAGGAGCCGATGACGTCGCTGAACCCAGTCCAGCGCGTGGGCGACCAGCTCGCCGAGGTGATCCGCATCCATAGGGGGCTCAAAGGTGCGGCGCTGAGGGAAGCCGTACTGGAGATGCTGCGGAAGGTGCGTATCCCCGACCCGGAAGCGCGCATGCACCAGTACCCGCACACCTTCTCCGGCGGAATGCGGCAGCGCGTGATGATCGCCATGGCTCTCGCCTGCGATCCCGCGCTGATCATCGCCGACGAACCGACGACCGCACTCGACGTGACGGTTCAGGCTCAGACGCTGGCCCTGCTGAAAGACCTTCAGCGTGAGACCGGCGCTGCGGTTCTGTTCATCACGCACGACATGGGCGTCGTCGCCGAGCTGGCCGACAATGTGCTGGTCATGCGCCGGGGACGCGAAATCGAGAGCGGCACCGTCCATGAGGTCTTCTCCAATCCGAAGGACGCCTATACCCGCAGCCTGATAGAAGCCGCTCCCAGCCTCGTGGGAAAACTCAGCGAGATCAGCGTTCCTGCTCAGCCGGTGCAAGGCGTGCCGGCCTCGATCACCGGCGAAACGCCTGTACTCGACGTTACCGACCTCACCGTGCGCTTTCCCGTACGCAGTGGATTCTTCGGTCGCCTGACGGGAATGGTTCACGCGGTCGAACGTGCATCGCTTGCCATAACGAAAGGCGAAACGCTCGGTCTGGTGGGGGAGTCCGGCTCCGGCAAGTCGACGATCGGCAAGGCCGTCATAAACCTCGCACCGATCGGTTCCGGCGATGTGCGGGTGTGCGGGCAGCGCGTGGACTATGACGACCCGCAGAGCCTCGCCCGTATGCGGCGCGACGTGCAGATGATATTCCAGGATCCCTACGGGTCGCTCGATGCCCGGCAGACGATCGGCTCTGCGATCATGGAGCCCATGCAGGTCCATGGGCTCGCCAGGGGCGCCGAAGCCTTCGAGAAGATGCAATGGCTGATGGAGCGGGTCGGCCTCGACCCTGCGCGCGCCTCGAGCCTGCCGCACGAATTCTCGGGCGGCCAACGGCAGCGCATCTGCATCGCGCGCGCACTGGCGATGTCGCCGAAGCTCATCATCGCCGACGAAGCGGTCTCCGCGCTCGATGTGGCGATCAAAGGCCAGATCATCGACCTGATGATCGATCTGCAGAAGGAGTTCGGCGTCTCCTATCTGTTCATCAGCCACGATATGGCCGCGGTAGAACGGATCTGCGATCGCGTGGCGGTCATGTATTTCGGCGAGATCGTCGAGATCGGCAAGACCGAGGACGTTATCGGCCGGCCGGGCCACGAATATACCAGGCGCCTGCTTTCGGCCATCCCGATCACCCATCCCGACCAGCGCGGCCGGCGCCCGCCCCAGGGCGTGGCCGTCACCCAGCCGCGCAGTCCCATCAAGCCTCTCGCATACCAGGCCCCGGCCCCCCGCTGGTCCATGGCCTCCGAAGGGCACTTCATCCGCAGTGCGACCTGACCTCCAACGCAGAAGGACTACCGACTTGCACACGATCGAAGAGCTTGCAGCCTTTGTCGCCGGTTGCCCGGCGGCAGACATAGGCGGACAGGCGCGTGAAGCCGCGTCGCTTCTCTTGGCCGACCTGATGGCTGCGACGGCCGCCGGCCTGCACTCGCCTCTTGCGACGGCCGCCCGCGAAGCCGCCGTCGATCTGTACGGAGCCGGACCGGCGGCAGTCTGGCTGACCGACATCAACCTTTCGCCTGCCGGTGCGGCCATGACCAATGCCGCGGCCGCCAGCGCCCTCGACATCGACGACGGCCACCGCGGTGCCGCCGGTCACGCCGGAGCAGGCGTCATCCCCGCGGCCTTGGCCGTGGGGCAGGCGTCGGGCTCGAGCGACGAGCAGATCATGAGCGCGATCGTACTCGGTTACGACGTCGCGCTGCGCGTGGCGTCGTCTCGTCCCACCTCGACCATCGACACCTACAGCAGTGGCCGCTGGGTGGGCTACGGAGCTGCCGCTGCTGCCGGACGACTGCTCGGCTTGACCGCCGGACAGCTTGCAAATGCAATGGCCATTACCGGCGCCGAGGGGCCCATAAGCTTTCCGACCGGCAGCTCGAAATATCAGGGAACCACCGTGAAGGAGGCGATCCCGCCGGCGGTGACGGCGGGGCTGACCGGCGCCTATCGCGCACGCGCCGGAGCGACCGGCCCCCTCGACCTTCTGGACAGGCCCTCGCATTTCAACCGCGAAATCCTGACCGGCGGCCTCGGGCAAAGCTGGTGGCTGCAGCAGTGTTATCTCAAACCCTATGCCTGCTGCCGGTACATGCACGCTGCAATCGACGCGGTTCTCCAATTGCGCCAGCCCGGCAAGGCGATCCGCAGCCTTCGGATCGAGACGTTCCCGCAGGGACTGAGGCTTTCGAACGCCCGCACGCCGAAATCGCTCGAAGCGGGGCAATACAGCTTCTACTTCAGCTGCGCTCTGGCTGCCTTGTACGGACCATCGGCCCTGCAACCCGTCGATCCGGACCGGTTGCAGGATCCGGAAGTGCTCGATCTCGCCGGCCGCATCGAGCTGGTAGCGCATGAGGACTTTGCCGGCTCGTTCCCCGGGGGCACGCCCTGCCGCGTGATCATCGATCAAGGCGAAGGTCCGCAGACCGCCACCGTCCTCCACCCGCTCGGCGACGTCGCCAATCCGATGTCGCGCGAACAGGTGAAGGAGAAATTCCGCAGGATCGGCGCGGCAAGCGTCGAATCCGGCTGGCTGAACGACATTCTCCCGGCACTCGACGGGATTCTGGACCATGGCTTTGGGCCGCTTTTCTCCGTGCTGAACCCTCGCCAATACAATCTGAACAAACGCAACATCATGCTAATCAAGGAGGTAGCGCAATGATGCAATTCAAGTTCCCGAGGGCTCTGGTCCTGGCGGCGATTATGGCTGGCAGCGCGCTCGCTCCCTTGCCGGCAATGGCCGCAAAGACGAAGCTCACTCTCGGCGCGGCAGCAGCCGACATCGGCAATCTCGATCCTCATTATTCGGCGAGCACCACTGACCGCACCCTGGTCGCCTGGATATTCGGCGGCCTGGTCCGCTTCGCTCCCGGCACGACCGACCCCGCCTCGATCGAACCGGACCTTGCCGAAAGCTGGGAATCCAGCCCCGACAAGCTGGTCTGGACCTTCAAACTGCGCAAGGGTGTCCAGTTCCACCACAACTATGGTGAAGTGACCGCCGAGGACGTCGTCTTCAGCCTGCAGAAGGCAGCGGATCCCGAGCGTTCGGCCTTCGCCACCGACTACGCCTCCTTCGACAAGATCGAGGCAGTCGATCCCTATACCGTGCGCATCACCCTGAAGAACGCCATTCCGAGCGTGCTGGGTCCGTTGGCGAACTATGCCGGCGGCTTCATCGTCAGCAAGAAGGCCTACGAAGAACGGGCGGAGAGCTTCTCGCGCCGTCCGGTCGGTTTCGGTCCGTTCCAGCTCGACTCGATCGAGCCCGGCGTGGCCGTGCATTTCAGTGCCCACAAGGATTATTTCCGCGGCGCGCCGAAATTGACGAAGGTGACATATCGCTTCCTCAATGCTGCGGCTGCACGCGATCTGGCGTTCCTCGCCGGTGAGGTCGACGCGGCCACAGGGCTTGCCGACCCGAATTGGCTGAAACGCACCCTGGCGGTCGACGGCACCACCGTGGACATCTTCGATCCAGCCGAATTGACCGTGCTGCACATCAACACCAAGAAAGCGCCGTTCGACGACATCCGGGTCCGTCGTGCCTTGGCCTACGCCGTGGATCCGAGCCGTGTCGCCGCCTATCGCGGAACCGAATTCACCCGCGTGGGAAAGTCGGTCATTCCCTCGAACAATCTCGGCTACACCGAGGACAACGGCCTGGTAACCTTCGATGCGGAAAAAGCCAAGGCACTGCTTGCCGAGGCAGGCCATCCGGACGGCATCACGGTCAAGATGATCTCGAGCCAGCTGCCGAGCTATGAATCCTCGAACCAGATCCTTCAGGCTCAGCTTCGAGAGGCAGGCTTCAATCTCGAGCTGCAACCGGTCGAGCACGCCACCTGGCACCAGATGATCCGCCAGGACCTGAGCCCGCTCGTGACCTACGGTGCAGCCCGCTTCCCGGTAGCGGATGTCTATCTCAGCCAGTTCTTCCATTCGAACAGCGCCATCGGATCGCCCGCTGCGGTGACGAACTTCAGCCATTGCGACGTGGCCGACAAGCAGATCGAGGCAGCCCGTGTCGAAACCGATCCGGAAAAGCAGCTGGAGCTGTGGCACGAAGCACAGCGGCTGATCATCGAGGCGGTCTGCGGGGTTCCGATAACCGAGACAGCAGGTGTGTGGGCGCGGCGCAAGAACCTCGACTGGGGCTTCGATTTCAAGGGCTCGATGTCGCTCGGGCCGCTGGTGACCGAACTCACTCATTTCACGGAATAACAATCCACGGGCTGCGGGAAACCGCAGCCCAATTCATTGTGTGATGAACCCATTATGTCCAAAGAGATTTTTCCGATCTATTCCAGCCCATGCGGCTGGAACGCAATGCTCCCGAAGCGTACACCCCGCTCACCGTTGCAGAGCGACCTTACCGTCGATTATGCCATCGTGGGTGCCGGCTACACCGGCCTGGCGATCGCGCGCCGACTCCGTGAACTCGATCCGCAGGCAAGCATTGCCGTGTTCGAGGCATCATCCGTCGGAGAAGGATCTTCGGCCCGCAATTCCGGTTTCACCGGGTCCGAAGTGCTGCCTCGCACCGCCACCCTTGCCGGCGCCGAGAAAGCGCGGCGTCAAACGGCTCTGATGAGTGAATCCTTCGACTGGCTCAAAGGCATGATTGCAGATGCCGGTATCGAATGCGAGCTGCAGAAAGTCGGATCGATCCGTGCTGCGGCGACGGAAGCCGGGGAGGCCTCGCTGAGGCAGGTCGTCGAAGTCGCGAAGGCCAACGGAATAAGCCACACGGTGCTGGGGCGGAACGAAATAGCCGAGCGCATCGGATCGGATTATTACCGCTTCGGCATTTATCTGAACGACACCTATTTGCTGCAACCGGCAGCCCTCATTCGCGGCCTTGCCGACTCCCTGCCGGACGGCATCGATCTTTACGAAAATACGGCGGTCCAACGATTGAAGCGGAACGGTGGGGGCTGGGAGCTCCTGACCGATGGCGGCGTCGTGCGCGCGCGAAGCGTCGCTCTCGCAAACAACGGGTTCATCCGGCGTTTCGGCTATCTCAAGCTCCGCATGACCACGATCTTTACCTATGCCGCGGTGACGTGCCCGGTCCTCGAGGCAGACCTCGGCCATCTCGGCCAGTCGCCGGCATGGGGTCTCCTGCCCTCTCATCGGCTTGGGACGACTTTGCGGCGCATCGGGCGCGACCGTCTCATGGTGCGCTCCCTTTATGCCCACGAGCACGAAGTGCCCGTGGAGGAGGCGTCCGCGAAGTTGCGCGACCGCTTTGTCCGGCGGTGGCCGGGTTTGGGCCATGTGGACCTGGAATATGTCTGGGGCGGCGCGACGGCGTTCACCATGAATGGCGCGCCGTGGTGGGGCAAGCTCGACGACGGCCTTTTCGCCTCCGGCGGCTGTAATGGCAGCGGGATAGCAAAAGGCACGATGCTCGGCCGGCATCTCGCCGAACTGATGCTCGGCACCGGCGATCCGGCAAGGGTCAGCGGCGCGATGGGAACGGCCAGCCTGATCGCCCCCGAACCCTTCCGCAGCATCGGCTTCCAGATCGTCTCGGCGATCGAAAGCCGCAAAGCGGGCCTGGAAGCCTAGAGAGTTTGAACGACGCACTTCCGGACGGAAAGCCGATACGCACTTTTCCTGGAAGTCCTCTAAGGGAAGAACCGATCATGAAAGTGGAACGCTTTGACGTGAACGCACGCAGAAGCCGCCTCGT
Source organism: Sinorhizobium meliloti (assembly GCF_035610345.1). The sequence goes on from NZ_CP141213.1 coordinate 551,869, forward strand.
GAAATACAACGGCGTCTGTTACCTCTCCGGCCAGTTTTCCGACAATGCCGGTGACGTCGCCACACAGACGCGGGAAACGCTGGCGAAAATCGACGAGTTGCTTGCACGCGCAGGCACGGACAAGTCACGCCTGCTGACCGCCGAAGTCTGGATTACCAGCATGGCCGATTTTGCCGCGATGGATGCGGTCTGGAAGGAATGGGTGGCACCGCAGAACCCGCCAACCCGATGCTGCTGCGCCGTCGAGCTCGGCGACCCGGACATGCGGGTAGAAATCATGGTGACCGCGGCCTTCGGCGATGCGGAGGTGATGGAGCTTTAGAGCGATTCAGCGCCTAAGATCGCAAACCAGCGCGAGTGCGGGAACGCTCTGCGAACCTTCCCGCACGCACGCTTGGCCAGCTAGCTCCGGCTGCGCGACGGCACTCCGGTGACGGCGCGTTCTTCGGCAAAGTAGTCGCGCGTCAGTTGGGCGATGACCGGGGACAGGAGCAGCAACGAGATAAGGTTGGGGATAGCCATCAGTGCGTTCAGCGTGTCGGCCACCAGCCAGGCAAAGTCGAGGCTGAGGGTGGCGCCGAAGAACACCGCGACGGTCCACACGATGCGGAACGGTATCGCGCTCACGGTTCCGATCAGGTATTCCCAGCACTTCTCGGCATAATAGGCCCAGCCGAGGATCGTCGTGAAGGCGAACAATGCCAGCGAGATGGTCACGAGATAATTCCCATAGCCGGGCAGCGCCGCTTCGAAGGCCGCAGAACTCAGCACCGCTCCGGTTTCGCCCGAGGCCCAGACGCCCGACACCATGATCGCCAGACCGGTCAGGGTGCAGACGATGATCGTGTCGATGAACGTCCCCATCATGCCGATGACGCCGGAGAAAACGGGATTGGCGGTCGAGCCGGCAGCCTGTGCGATACCGGCGGTGCCGAGGCCCGCCTCGTTCGAGAAGATCCCGCGCGCCACACCCATGCGGATCGCCATCAGTACAGTGGAGCCGAGGAAGCCGCCGGTGGCTGCCGTCGGACTGAATGCCTGGGTGAAGATGGTGGCGATCGCCTCGGGGATGTTGCCGGCAAAGACGATCAGGACGACGACCACACAGGTGAGATAGAAGATCGCCATGAAGGGCACGACCTTCTCGGCCACGGCGCCGATTCGCTTGATGCCGCCGAGAATCACCGCACCCGTCAAGACGGTCATCACGATGCCGCTGATCCAGGTCTCGATGCCGAAGGCGTTCTCGACCGCACTGGCGATACCGTTGGCCTGAACCATGTTTCCGATACCGAAACCCGCCAGTCCGCCGAAGATGGCAAAGGCGGTGCCCAGCCACTGCCAGTGCTTCCCGAGCCCATTTTTGATGGCGAACATCGGTCCGCCGGCGTGTTCGCCTTTGTCGTCGACCTCGCGGTATTTCACCGCTACGACGACCTCGGCGTATTTCGTCGCCATTCCGACGAAGGCGGTAATCCACATCCAGAACAGCGCACCGGGTCCACCCACCGCGATAGCGGTAGCGACGCCGGCGATGTTGCCCGTGCCGATGGTGGCCGAGAGCGCCGTCATCAGCGCGGCGTACGGCGTAATCTCGCCTTCGGCGGCCCTCCCCGGCCTGCGGCTTTTCAAGATCATGCGGAAGCCGTAGCCCACTTTGCGGATCGGCATGAAGCCCAGGCGAAGCTGAAGATACAGACCGGTGCCAATGATCAGCACGATCATGGGCACGCCCCAAACGATGCCGTTGAGCCAGTTAAAGAATTGGTTGAGTGCTTCCACGAGACTGCTCTCCTCCCTGGTGCCTGTCTTTCCGCGAGCCTGCGCACGCCTGCGGCCTGACTAACTTCACCGGCGAATATTGCAAGCCCGTCTTGTTCATGGGCCACGGGCACCTTGATTCATTTCGATCGAGGACGCCTGGGTGTCCCCCGTCTGCGAACACGCAGGCGGTACCCGTGGAGCCGATTCGTCAGGCGCGATAGGTACATGCGGGCCCCTCGGGAGCCGCGATCATACATAGAAGTCGAGGTTGGTGAATTTCATAGTTCGAATGCTTCTATTTATGAAATTGATGATGGCCGAGAGATCGGCATGGGAAAGCGGCGCGGCCGGCACGAGATTGTCAGTACTCGGCGCGCGAACATACATACCCATCCGGTTCATCCGGCCTTCGCAACGGGCCACCACCCGGCATCGCCGGCTTCCTCATCGGTGCCGGCGTCTCCTCTCCAATCGCAGGCGGTTGAAACCCGCAGAACAAGTCAGGGCGGAATGTCGAATCCCGCTCGGCGCCGCGCGCACTTCAATCGTCGATGCGGAAGCCCACCTTCATCACCACCTGGTAATGCGCGACCTTGCCATTCACGATCTGGCCGCGAATCTGGTCCACCTCGAACCAGTCGAGATTCCGGGTCGTTTTCGAAGCACGCGAAATCGCGCCTTCGATGGCCTCGTCTATCGAGTTTGGCGAACTGCCGATCAGCTCGATCTTCTTGTAGACGTGCTCGCTCACGGTTTCCTCCTGAAGCTTCTAGGTTGATTCCAGGCTCGCCGGGTCTCCTTGTGGGAGCGGCAAGGGACGGCAGCGCGATCGCCGCCAGGGACAATCATGCCCTCGTTCGGCGCGAACCGCCAGCGTTAGGGGAAAATCGGCCTGTGCCGCGCCAGGCGGCCGGCTGCCCTCGGGTTTAAAATGCTCTATGCTCGTATCACTGGCCATGTCCGAACGCGACGCCCCGCCAAGGACGCGCGAACGCTCCACGAAGGAGGCGACCATGCTGCCGACCCGACGTTCCCTGCTGAGGGCGTTTCTGGCCTTGCCCGCCCTGCCCGTCGCCGATCGCGCCGCGGCGCAGCGACCCGCATTGCCGCTCACGCCCGCCTGCGACGACGATGACGACCTGACGCCCGCGCTGACGGCGGGCCCTTTCTACAAGCCCGATGCGCCGCTCAGGCACGAACTTTCCGGCGACGCCCCGAACGGCGAACGCATCACCATTGCCGGCTACGTGCTCGACGGCAATTGCCGGCCGATCGCCGGCAGTCTCGTCGAAATCTGGCATGCGGACGAAACCGGCGCCTACGATACACGCGGCTACAGGCTGCGGGGTCACCACATGACCGACGAACGCGGGCGATGGTGGTTCAGCACCATCGTCCCGGCACTCTATCCCGGCCGCACCCGCCACTATCATTTTCGGGTGCGCCCTCCCGGCGCCGCGGTCCTGACAACGCAGCTCTTCTTCCCGAACGAACCTCAGAACAACCGTGATCACCTTTATACGCCGTCGCTGCAGCTTGACATTCGCGACACGGAGGACGGCAAGTTCGGGCGTTTCGATTTTGTAGCCTGACGCGCTCGCGGAGGTGACCGGCACGGGATGAACGATCCGGCGCTTCGCTGAATCCGGAACAGATCGCCGTCGTACAGGTTCGGGCTGAGACGAGGACGAATTGATGAAGCAGAAACTTTTGGCGCAAGACGCGAGCGAACGCACCTTCATTCTCGTACTCGAGGAGGGCGAGGAAGCATTCTCGGCCATTTCGGCCTTCGCAGCGCAGGCGGGCATCGCCGGCGCATCGGTGACGGCGATCGGCGCCTTCAGCAGCGCGACGGTGGGCTTCTTCCGTGTCGAAAGCAGAAATTACAGGAAGATCCCCGTAGCCGAGCAATCGGAAGTTCTGAGCGCGATCGGCGACATTGCCCGCGACGAAGCCGGCCGCCCGAGCCTGCATTTGCATGCGGTTCTGGGGTTGGAAGACGGGTCGACCCGTGGCGGGCACCTTCTGGAGGGTCGCGTCCGTCCGACCCTGGAGGTCATCATTCGCGAAAGCCCGACTGGATTGCGCCGGCGCAAGCGACCGGAACTCGGGATAGCGCTCATCGACCTCGACGCCGAATGAGGTTCAGCTTTTCGCGCTCGAACTCGGGTTGCGCTTGTTTCTGGCCGGCACGCGCCGGCGACCTCACGGCGACCGAAGGAGCGAGAAACCGACCGGTTCCTCGCAAACCATGCCGCCGATCTCCCGATGGCGGCAGCGCGCCCTTCCATGGACCGCACATTGTCTCCGGCAGGACGGGTCCAATTTTCACCAGGGCCGCCAGCCGCTTGACCAATAACGGCCCTTCAGATCGCTCAGCCGATCCTCGATATCGGCGATCAGGTCCTCGATGCGCGAGGAGCTTCGCGAATGCCAATAGGGCCGGCTGGTTCCTGCAATGAGCAGCCCCAGAAGACCGACTACGGCGAGCGCCGTCCAGGCGGGATGTTCCCTTGCCATCTCGCCGGCCCTGCGGCCCGTATCCGCGATGGCGCTGCCGGAATAGATGCCGAGATCGGAGAGCTTTTCGGTCAGCGCATTGACCTGCTCGCGCAACGATCTGACTTCCTCTTCCATGCTTGCCTGGTCCGGAACGCCTACCGATCCGTTCTTCGTATCGACCACGCCGCGCGGTATGGTGGATCCGAGTCGCTTTTCCTGTGCCATATGCTCATCCTCCGTGTCTGGGTCCCAACTTGTCAGAGACAGCAACCCGGAAACGGCGGCCGGGGGCCGGGAGTTCCTTTCGAGGGTGAAATTGGCCGCACATCCCCGGCCCCCTCATTCCTGTGCATGTCACAGGAATCCAGCCAGACCAAGTCCTTGGGCTGAAAGAACGCTTCCCGCGCCGCGGACGCGGCGCTGCTCTCATCCCTGTGACGAGCACAGGCATGAGGAAAAAAGAGAGATTGCAGCCCTCCGATAGGCCTCCTACAGCGCCGCGCGTCATATGAGACGCGCAAATGTCGCTGTAGCACTTTGCAGCGGACGCACGGTCGGTACTCATGGAATTCAAGCGCATCACCATGCGTGCCGACAAACCGACCAGAGCTTCAACGCCATTGTCCATCCCGCGGCAGCCGTCATAAACTCAAAGTGAATCTCCCGAAGGCCGCGAGCAGACGAGGAAGAACCTGCGGTAGAAGAATGTCCTCAGCCTGTTTCTGAGATCGGCATTCCTGCGCTGGGCCGCCGCGATCGGGCGGCGGGACGGCAACTCTATGTTCTGGAATCCCGCCTCTTCGATCAAGGGAAGAAGTCTTTCGACGGTGAGGCCATCGCCAAAGGGCAGACGCTCCATGATCTTTGCGTGGCGTTCGCTCATGGCGCCGTCGTAATGCGGGTCATGGCCGATGATCCGCTCGAGGGCAGCCACCGCGAAAGACGCCAGACGGCCGAGCGGCGTCGGCTTCGACCAGTCCCCGTCGAAGACGAGCAGCCTTCCGCCCGGTTTCAGCAGGCGGAACCATTCGGCGAAAGCCTGCTCCGGCTCCGTCAGCGTCCAGACGAGATGCCGGCAGACCACGGCATCATAGGTCTCGTCCGGCTCCAGCGTGTGCTCGGCATCGGCCAGAATGAAACGAACCCTGTCGTTCCCTGCGTGCTTGCGCCGCGCCACCGCGAGCATGGCCTCGGAGAAATCCAGCGCCGTCACTTCGTGGCCGAGCGAAAGGAGCACGTTGGTCACCTCCCCCGTCCCGCAGGCGAGTTCGAGAACCTTCAGCGGCCTCGCCCCGAGTGCGCTGCGCATCGCTGCCGCCCAGGCGTCGAGCTCCGGTCCCGGCGGGATGCGGTGGCCGAAGGCGAGGTCGAACGTTTCCGACCGCTTCGACCAGTATTCGCGGATATCTTCCTTCAGGTGGTGGTTGCGCATGTCCATGGGTCAGGTTCCGACGGCGGAGATTGCGGCAAGCGGACGCGGGCGTCTGGCGCGATAGCGGATGGAGCAGCTTCCGTCGAAGTCGTGCTCGACCTCGACCTCGATCCCGAACACCGCGCGGATGCGCTCGACCGTCAGTACCTCCCGCGGGGGCCCGAGCGCCACCAGCCGGCCGGCCTGCATCACCGCAATCCGATCGCAGAACATAGCGGCGTGGTTGAGGTCGTGGAGCGCTGCGACCACCGTCAGGTCCTGGCGGCGAACGAGGTCGAGCAGGCTGATCTGATGGCCGATGTCGAGATGGTTGGTCGGCTCGTCGAGAAGCAGGATCTTCGATTGCTGCGCCAACGCCCGAGCAATGTGCAGCCTTTGCCGCTCGCCGCCGGAGAGCGTGTGCCACAGGCGATCGGCAAGATGCGCCATATCCACGTTTTCGAGCGCCGCCTCGACGATCGCATCGTCCTCCGGCGACCAGGGCGAAAGCGGCCCGAGATAGGGTGTGCGGCCGAGCTCTACCGCCTGGCGCGCGGTGATCCTCTCGCCGGTCTCGGCCTGCTGCTCGACCAGAGCGAGCCTTTGCGCGACCGTGCGGCGGCCGAGCGTCCCGATCGGAGAACCGTCCAGAAGCACCTCCCCCTTCTTCGGCTTGCGGATGCCCGATATGAGCGACATCAGGCTCGTCTTGCCGGAACCGTTCGGGCCGATGATGCCGAGGAACTCTCCCGTCTCGACCGTGAGGGAGACCTCCTTCAGGATGTCCACCCCGCCGGCCGACCATGAAACCCCGCGCGCCGAAAGCGTCATGCGCGGTCCCTCCTTTGTCCGAGTATCAACGCGAAGGCCGGAGCGCCGACGAGCGCCGTGATCACGCCGATCGGCAGGACCTGGCCGGGAATGAGAACGCGCGACAGTATGTCCGCGAGGATCATGAACACGGCGCCGATGAGCGCCGCTGCCGGCAGCAGGACACCGTGGCGGACGCCGACGAGCATGCGGGCCGCATGGGGGATGACGAGGCCGACGAAACCGATCGACCCGACGATGGATACCATCACCGCAGTCATCATCGCCGAGACGCCGACAAGCGCGAAATAGGTTCGCCTGACCGAGATGCCGAGCGAGGCAGCCGATTCCGACCCGAAGGTAAACGCGTCGAGGGGACGGGCATGCCAGAGACAGACGACGAGACCGAGAAGCGTCGCCGGCACGGCGAGCCAGGCATCCGGCCAGCGCACGCCCGAAAGATTGCCGAGCAGCCAGAACATGATGCCACGCGCCTGCTCGGCCGTGGCCGCCTTGGTGACGATGAAGGAGGTCAGTGCGTTGAAGAGCTGTGACCCCGCCACACCCGCCAGGATGATCGCCGCGGTGCCGCGGCCGGCCTTCACCGCCAGCAGGCTCACCAGGACGAAAGCGACCAGCGCGCCGATGAAGGCGCCGAGCGGCAGCGTCAGCATCCCGGCACCCACACCGAGGATGGCGACGCTGACCGCCCCCGTCGAGGCTCCGGCGGAGATGCCGAGAATATAGGGATCGGCGAGCGGATTGCGCAGCAGCGATTGCAGCACGGCGCCGGAGAGCGCAAGCGCCGCCCCGCAGGAAGCGGCCACGACCGCCCGGCTCAGTCGGTAGCTCCAGATGATGCCCTCGTCGATCGGGGCCAGCGGATAGCCGGCGTTCCACAGCCGATTCGCGACTGTCTGCGCAACCGTCCTGAACGGGATCGCCGTTTCGCCGATCGCAGCGCCCATCCAGAGTGCCGCGAACAGGATCACGAGCGCGGCGATGGCCGCGCCGACGCGTCCCGTCCCCGTTCGCCCGGCCAGGGTCAGCACGCGGCTCACTTGCCGAACCCACCCTTGGAAGCCGGCCCAGCCTTGGGCGCAAGTCCGGCCTCGGCGATGGCATCCGCCAGCGCTTCGATTCCTTCGATCGTGCGGATCGTCGGGTTCATCGCCTGCGCATCCATGTCGAACACATAGCCTTTGGCGACTGCCGGCATGAGGCTCGCCACGGGATCGGTCTTCAGGAATTCGAGTTTGGCGTCGAGGCTGTCGAGCGGGTAGCGTCGACGCTCCATGGAACCGGCAACGATCATGGTCGGCTCGGCCTTGGCGATGGTTTCCCAGCCGACCGTCGGCCATTCGTCTTCTGTGTCGATGATGTTTTCGATGCCGAGCGCCGCCATGATGTAGCCGGGTGCGCCGTTCCTGCCGGCGACATAGGGGTCGGCATCGGCAGCGCTGGAGAACCAGAAGACCGCCGAGAGTTTGCCCCCGGCCGAGGCGACCTTGGCGCGCGCCGCCTCTTCTCGGCTTTTCAGCTCGGCCACGACCTTCTCGCCCTTGTCCTGAACATCGTAAATCTGCGCCAGCTCGCGAATTTCCCGATAGACGAGATCCATGGTGAAGACCTGCCGGCGCACGCCGTCGCTCGCCGCCGAATTCTCCTTGCCGGTGCAATCCGAAGGCGATGTGTAGACCGGAATGCCGAGCTCCTCGAACTGCTCCGGCCGCGCAACCACGCCTTCCGGGCCGACCTGCCACTGAAATTGCACCGCCACCATGTCCGGTTTCTTGGCAAGCACGCTTTCGAAGCTCGGATCGTTGTCTGCCAGGCGCTCGACCTTGGCGTTGACCTCCTCGTAACCTTCAAGGACGGGGCCGACCCAGAGGGCGGTGCCGGCGACCTTGTCCGCAAGGCCGAGCAGATAGAGGATCTCGGTGCTGCTCTGGCCGATCGAGACGGTGCGCGTCGGCGTCTTGTCGAAGGTGATCTGCCGTCCGCAGTTCTCGAGTGTCAACGGATAGATCGTCTCGGCAGCGAAGGCGGGACGGTCAAGAGCCGCTGCGCCTGCGGAAAAGGTGATGAGACCCGCAATGAGCGGTCGTTTCCAAAAGCTGTTCATGAATAGTCCCCGAATGTGAGGCCGCTATACGGCCGTGATCGTCAGTCTGCCGATCGGGTTCGATCGGACGTGTGACGGCTGGATCTCGGGGAAACTGACGAAAGCGTGCGCCGCAAGGCGCGAAAGATGGTCATGGCTTGCTCCTGTTCCGGGCATCCCCGCCCGTGACGTTGGATCTGATTTGACGGCAGGTCTCCTGGCTCGCGGACAGAAATCGCTCATCTGCCTTCCCGCGCAACGCGCAGTGGCTGGCGCCTGGGCGCCACGAGGATGAACGACGATCCGCTTACAGTTGCGGGGGCAGCCACGGTTTTGGTCCCTTTTGGGTCGTCCGCACCGTGTTCCCTATTAATCCCCTCCACCTCACGGGTAGGGGAACCGTCAGGCTCAGTTAATTTAGAATGCAGCCTCCGGTCAAGGTGAAACGCGACGCCGCTGCATAGGGGTTCAATATGTTATGTTATTACGCTCGTCAACAAAAAGTTATGTAATAACATTTCATAAGCGCGCCGGACTTTTCCGATGAGCCTTCAACCGGTGCCGCCAGATCGGCATCGGCCATTATGGCTTTGGGCCATCGCATGGCCGCAGGACGATTGGTTCCCGGCTTTGCGCCGCGAGTTCGCGGCAGCCGCCGGCGTCGCAAAGCGTCCAGCCGGAGACGGTCGCTCCGGAGGCGGCCAGGACCAGCTCGGGAAGCGGCGGCAGGTCGGGCGTCCAGACCCACCAGCGGCCCTGGCGACGGGCATTGTCTCCCGGCTCCATTCCCGCACCCGAACCCTGCACGCGCGCCTCCTCGAGAACGAGACCCTCGGCCGTGACGGCCCAACGCTCCTGCCATTCGGTCTTCTCGACCGAATGGGTCCAGCCGAGGGTGAAGACACCCGCAGCAACGGCGACAGCCTTGCCGCCGATGATGCAGGCAAGCGCGCTCATGCCGGTTTCGCCGTCTGCCGGCCAGCCTGGCGGGCGCGCCGCCAGATCACGAAGGCGAAGAGCGCGGAGAGTGCAAAGCCGACTTCATCGGTGATCGGCAGCGCCGCCAGCAACGTGAAGGCGGCCGCGGCCGCGAGCACCCGCTCGAAAACCCCGAGCCGGACTGCGGCGAAGCCCACCACGGCGGCACCCCAGAGCGCGATCGCCAGACCGGTCTTGACGACGATATAGGCGACGGCAGCCGGATAGCCCACCGATGCGGCCATCGCGCCGCCATCCTGCAGCATCAGCGCCGGCGAATAAACGGCCATGAACGGGATGACGAAACCGGCCGCCGCCACCTTGATCGCCTGGATCGAGATCTTCAGCCCGCTTTCCCGCGCGATCGGTGCTGCCGCGAAGCAGGCAAGCGCCACCGGTGGCGTCAGATCGGCAAGAATCCCGAAATAGAAGACGAACATGTGGCTGACGATAAGCGGTACCCCGAGTTCCAGAAGCGCGGGCCCGGCGATCGACGAGGTGATGATGTAGTTCGGGATCGTCGGTATGCCCATGCCGAGCACGAGGCAGGTGACCATGGTCAGAAGCAGCGACAGAAACAGGCTTTTGCCTCCGACTGAGACGATGAACTGGCCGAAGGTATTGGCCGCTCCGGTCAGCGTCATCGTACCGATGATCACGCCGACGAGCGCGCAGGCGATCGCCACCGGAAGGGCCGTCTTGGCCCCTTCGGCAAGGGCGTCGCGACATATCACCAGGGTCTCCCGGCCGCCTTTCAGCAAGGCGTTGGCGGCAATCAGCAGCGCCAGCGCTGCGACGATCACGCCGATGCCGAACTGGAAGAAGGCGGCCGCCACGAGGCCGAGGCCGACCCAGAAGATGATGCGTATGACACCGGCGGGAAGGCCGAGCGCGAGCGAACTGCCCAGGATCAGAAGGCCGGTGAAGGCCAGGCCGACCGTACCGGCAAAAAGCGGCGTATAGCCGGAGAACAGCAGCCAGACGAGCGCGGCGAGCGGCAGGATCAGATGCCATTGTTCGAGGATTGCCGCCTTGGCCGAAGGCAGCTGGTCCTTGGGCAGGCCGAGCAGCCCGTACTTGCCGGCTTCGAGATGGACCATCCAGAAGGCGGAAGCGAAATAGAGGATCGCCGGTATGACCGCCGCCTTGACGATCTCGTAATATTCGACGCCGAGCGTCTCGGCCATGATGAAGGCGACCGCGCCCATGACAGGCGGCATGATCTGCCCGCCCATCGAGGCCGTTGCCTCGACGCCGCCTGCAAAGGCCGCTCGATAGCCGAACTTTTTCATCAGCGGGATGGTGAACTGCCCGGTCGTGACCACATTCGCGACGCCGGAACCCGAAATGGTGCCCATCAGGCCCGAAGAAATGATCGCGACCTTCGCGGGTCCGCCGCGCCTGTCGCCGACGAAACTCAACGAGACATCGTTGAAGAGCCGGATCATGCCGGCTTTTTCGAGGAAGGCGCCAAACAGGATGAAAAGGAAAATATAGGTCGAGGAGACGAAGGTCGGGATGCCGTAGATGCCTTCCGTGCCATAGGCCATATGGTCGATCACCTGCGAAAAGTCGTAGCCGCGGTGATCGAACGGCGGCGGCAGATACTCACCCAAAAGGCAATAGGCCAGGAACACGCCGGAAATGATCGGCAGAGCCGGCCCCATCAGCGCCCAGGCTGCGGCAAAGACGACGGCGAGCGCGACGACCCCGAAGACGATGTCGCGCGGCAGTGGATCGCCGGCACGCACCAAGAGTTCCGCATATTCGTAACACTGGTAAAAGGCGACCGCCGCGCCAAGGAAAGCAAGACTCCAGGCGATGATTTTTGCAACCGTGCCGTGGCCTGCGAGCGTCGCCAACAGGGGAAAGACGAGAACCGTGACAAAGCCGACATGCACCACGCGCACGATCTGGCTCGCGAAATCGACGAGATGCGCCGCGGTGGCGATCTGGAACACTGAAAAGGCAAGCGCGATGGCAAACAGGATCCGTCCGTCCCATGTCGCCGGAAACGCCCGGGTCAACGCGTCGTGCCGGTGCAGTTCGGCCGACGCAGTTGCGCTTTGTTCATTGGTATTGTGGATCATGATTCCTCCCCTGAATTCCTGAAGCCCGTCGCATTCAACCGAATTCCGCGACGCGCTTCAGGGTGTCTGCCTGTCGCTTTGAAACCGCTTTACGGTTTCGGGCGACATGGGTCAGAGCAGACCCTTTTCCTTGTAGTAACGCTCCGCCCCCGGATGCAGAGGAATAGGCATTCCCTTGAGCGCATCCTCGATGCGGATATTCTCCGCCGCCTTGTGAGCCGCCGTCAGGGCGGGGATGTTCTCGAAGAGCTGCTTCGTCATCTGATAGGCGGTTTCGTCGGAAACCTCCGAATGGGTGACGAGAAAGTTGACGACGGCGACCGTCTGCACATCGCTGTCCTGCCCCTGGTAGGTGCCGGCGGGGACGGTCGCGGCGATGTAGGGCGCGCCGAGCTTGGTGGCGATCTCTTCGGGGACTGCGACCATCTGCACGTCGAGCGACGTCGCCAGATCCTTGAACGAAGAGACGCCGAGGCCGGCCGACTGCAGCGTCGCATCGAGCTGCCGGTTCTTCATCAGCTCCACCGATTCGGCGAAGGGCAGGTATTCGGTCTTGCCGAGGTCGTCATAACTCATGCCTGCGGCGCCGAGGATCGCCCTGGCATTCAATTCCGTGCCCGACTTCGGTGCGCCGACGGAAAGGCTCTTGCCCTTGAGATCGGCGACGGTCTTGATGCCCGACTCCTTCGACGCCATGATCTGGATATAGTTCGGATAGATGGCGGCGATACCGCGCAGCTTGTCGAGCGGTGCCTTGAAACCGGCATCCGTATTGCCTTCCCAGGCAAGCTTGACCGAATCGCCGAGCGAAAAGGCGATCTCGCCGCGCCCCTGCTGCAAGAGGTTGAGGTTCTCGACCGAAGCCTTGGTCGCCTGCACCTGCGTGCGTACGCCCTCGATCTCATCGCCATATATCTTCGAAAGCGCGACGCCGAGCGGGTAGTACACCCCGGAAGTGCCGCCAGTCAGGACGTTGATGAACTCGGCTGCGCCTGTCGAAGCCGCGGAAAGGGCGAGGGACGCACTTGCGATCGCCGCGATGGCGGCGCGTTTCAATGTTCGATTCACAGAGATTCCTCCCAATCATTCAAATCTGGCGCGGAAGACCGTTCCTCCGGAAAGGGGCCGCGGCGTTACACTAGCAAGAGTTCGGCTAACTCTAAATGATTGATTTTGTGGAAGCGCAATCGACAACTTCGCCGATGCAGGCGGATCTTGCCGGTGCCCCGCAGCAATCGGCGACAATCCGCCTTCCGCTGGCTTCGGACAAATTCCTGCGCAAGCGCCGCGCGTCCGGCGACGCGCGGCGCTTGGCGTTTAGGTAGGATTTCAGCGGCGGCAGCTATCGGCCGCGCGTCCCCTTGCAGCGGCGGCGATATTCGACCGAGCCGCTCCTCTCGTCAGGCCGTGTTTGCGTTGGAATGTCAGGCTCCAACCGTCTCCCCTGGCCTGCCAGCCTCCGGCGGCCGATTCCGAGCGGCCAACCGTGGCGTCCCGTCTTGCGGAGCGCGCCTTCAATCTAGATGCAATTTCTGCAGGGTCGATCAGGATCACCAGCATGAAGCCGATCGGCGCGAGCACGTATGGGGGAATGCCTGTCGGTACGCTCGCGAAAACGGCGATCGACACGGCCACGATAATGCAGATCAGGTTCGTCAACGGGTGGGTGAGCGTCCTGAAACAGGTTTCAGAGACAGTGTTGTTCCGTCCGTAGTTCGACAATGCCATGGGAGAGATCCATCGTTGAGTTGTTCCCCTGCCGAGATCACGATGACTTTAGGCCCCGTCGACCCAAAATCATGGAACGTGATCGTGCAAGGAGCCAGAGCAGACATGGCGGCGGCAGACCGCACACTGTTCCGCTCCGGGCTCCCGCGGCGCGAATGCTGCAATATGTACCCTGAGACTCAGCTGGCAACGGGCCTAGGACCTTTGCCCTTAGGGGGTCGGACCAAGGTCCTATAGATGGGCGCGGATGGCACTCTAGCTTCCTGGCTTCCCACCTATACAAGGACCTAGATCTTTTCAGCGACACTTGAGGCGGGGCCTCGCCGCTTTGCGGGGTCCCGCTTGCGTCGTCAACCGAGGGCGGGCGGGGAATAGTTTCGCAGACATGCGAGTGCCCGCGCAGGGGATGACGCGGGCACTGCAACAGGTTGGGGTCCTGAATGTCGCTGGGGGACAGAAGCGACACCTGTTAATTCTTCAGACGAAAATTTGTTCCGCAGCCGCGGGCGCGAAAGAAGCGACGCCGTCCTCCGCGCAGTTTATCCGGCAGCCGCTACGGCGAAACGGTGCCGGTAGTCGCCCGGCGACAGCCCGACGATGCGATGGAACAGCTTGCGGAAAGCCGCAGCATCCTCATAGCCGACGGTCCAGGCAATTTGTTCGACCGAGCGTTTGGTGAACTCCAGGAGCTCACGCGCCTTGCCGACGCGCAGATGCTGCGCATATTCGATCGGCTTCATACCGGTCGCCGCCTTGAAACGGCGCAGGAACGTGCGCTCCTCCATCGCCACCACTTTGGCCATCTCCGCGACGCTGACGGCGCGGGCCTCGCGCGCCTGCAGCCAATGCTGCACCTTGAGGATCGCCTCGTCACCGTGATTGAGACGCGGCGAAAAGCTGGAATAGTGCCGCTGCTCGCGTCCGGCCGGATCGATGAGCAGGAAGCGCCCGGTCTCGACCGTCACCGTCGGACCGAACAGGCGGTCCACGAGGCGCATGCCGAGGTCCGTCCACGCCATGAGGCCGCCGGCTGTGATGAGGTCCCCGTCCTCGATGACGATCTTGTCCGGATCGAGCCGGACGTCGGGGAAACGATCGCGGAAGGCATTGGCGAACAGCCAGTGCGTCGTCGCCGGGCGACCCTTGAGCAGGCCCGTCGCCGCAAGCACGAAAGTCCCGCCGCAAGTCGATGCCAGCGTCGCCCCCTGGGCATGCCGGTCGAGCAGCCAGCGCGCATAGGGCGCTGCCTCCTCTGCTTCCATCGGTCCCGTCAGCCGGCCTGGGACAAGCAGGATCTCCGGCGCCTGCCGGGACCCGAGTTCGGGATGGGTGTCGAAACATCGTGCAAGACAGTCGTCGTCCTGAAGCCGCCAATGACTGACTCGCGCCACCGGTCCGCCGCGCTCGGCGGAGAATTGACCGGCTATGCCGATGAGATCCGTCATGCCGTGGACCATCGCCATCTGGCAACCCGGATAAAGCATGAGGCCGATCTCGGCTCTCGCTGGCAGTGCTCGTCCATTCGCCATGTCGCCCCTCTTTGTCGGTTTCGGCCCGCCTAATGTCCGATCCGCCAATCCCGATCATTTCGCAATCGGCCTAAATCTTCAAGCACGGGGCGCGGCAAGTACGGCACCCCACCCGGCAGTCTTCCAACCCGCTGAAAGGATGAAGAAAATGGCTACGATCACCACCAGGGACGGCACCCGCATCTTCTACAAGGACTGGGGCTCGCGCAATGCTCAACCCATCCTCTTCTCCCATGGCTGGCCGCTCACGGCCGACGTATGGGATGCGCAGATGGTCTTCTTTGCAAACAAGGGCTACCGCGTCATCGCCCACGACCGCCGCAGCCACGGCCGCTCGGACCAGGTGTGGGACAACAACACCATGGACCAGTACGCCGACGACCTTGCCGAACTGATCGAGGCGCTGGACTTGCGGAACGTGATCCTTGTCGGGCATTCGACAGGCGGCGGCGAGGTTACCCGCTACGTCGGCCGGCACGCCACCGGGCGCGTGGCGAAGGTGGCGCTGATCGGCGCGGTGCCGCCGCTCATGCTGAAAACCGAGGCCAACCCCGGCGGCCTGCCGATCGACGTCTTCGATGGCATTCGCAAGGGCACCTACGACGACCGCTCGCAATTCTTCAGGGATCTGACGATCCCCTTTTACGGCTACAACCGCGAGGGTGCCGTCATCTCGGAGGGAATCCGCGAGAGCTTCTGGCTGCAGGGCATGAAGGGCGGCCTCAAGGGCCAGCTCGACAGCATCCGCGCCTTCTCGGAAAGCGACTTCAATGCCGACCTGGCGAAGTTCGACAAGCCGACCCTGGTCCTCCACGGCGACGACGACCAGATCGTGCCGATCGGCGCCTCGGCGCTTTCGACCGTCAAGATCGTCAAACATGCCGTGCTGAAGGTTTACGAGGGTGCCGACCATGGCCTGACGCAGACCTATCAGGACCGCTTCAACGCCGACCTGCTCGAATTCATCGAAGCTTGATTTCAACGCCGGCGGGGCGGCGGCGGTGCCGTCGCCCTCCCCCCAGCTTCGTCCCCCTGCCTCCAGGAGATGCGCCATGATCCCCGGAATGTCCATCGAGACCCTTCTCGCCGTGCACGTCGCCGTCAGTCTGATCGGAATCGGAACCGGCCTCGTCGCCCTGCCGGCGCTCGCCGCCGGCCGCTGGCTCGGCCATTGGCACGCAGTTTTCCTCGTCACCACCGCGGCCACCAGCATCACCGGCTTCCTCTTTCCCTTCAGCGGGATCACGCCCGCACTGGTGGTCGGAGCGATTTCCGTCCTCACCCTCGTCATCGCCTTTGCCGCGCTTTATGCCTTGACGCTCCGCGGCTGGGCGCGGCCGGCCTATGTGGTGAGCGCGACATTCGCGCTCTATCTCAACCTCTTCGTTCTTATCGTGCAGAGCTTCCTCAAGGTTCCGGTGCTGCAGCCGCTGGCGCCGACGCAAACCGAGGCGCCCTTCGTCGCTGCGCAAGCCCTGTTGCTGACGGCAGGCATGGTGCTCGGCGCAACTGCGGTCATCGGGTCGCGACGGGCGGCATTGCCGCTGCCCGTGCGCCCGAGATCCAGGAAAAGTGCGTAGCGGTTTTCCGTCGGCAGGCGTAGTTTCAGTTGGAGCGTTCGGTGTTTCAAGGAAACGCTGAACGCTCCAGGCCGGGGATGACCCAACAAGCGCCGTATCGATACGGCGCGCTTCGTGCTGTCGGTCAATGCTCGTTGGCCGGCGCTCCGTGAGCGGTGACGATCGCCTGGGCTTCCTTGCCGTAGAGTTCCTCGAAATGATCGAAACTCTTGGAAAAATAGCCGATGCCCTGGGTGGCGGATCTGAGCGAGCGCGCCAGGTCGTCGAGCGCGCTGCCGGGTAGAAGGGCGCGGAAGATATCCCAGCCTTTCGCCGCTTCGTCCCGATCGAAGCCCAGCACCTGGCCCTTCAACGAGGCAACGATCGGCACGAGACTGCCCGAATAGACCGACGGGACATGGATTTCGACGCGAAAGACCGGCTGCATCAGGACGGAGGCGGCCTGCGACAGCGCCTGCCGGACGCCAAGCTTGCCGGCCGTGCGGAACGCATATTCCGAGCTGTCGACCGAATGGTGCTGGCCGTCGGTGAGCAGCACGCCGACATCGATGACCTTGAAGCCGAGGGGTCCCTTCTCCATCGCCTCGCGTGCGCCCGCCTCGACCGCAGGGATGTAATTGCGCGGCACGGCACCGCCCTTGACTGTCTCGGCAAAGGAAAATCCGTCGCCTCGCCCGTTCGGATGGACGCTGAGCTTCACATCCGCGAATTGCCCGGCCCCGCCGGTCTGCTTGCGATGGCGGTAATGAACGTCCGAGGACTTCGAAACGGTCTCCCGGTAGATCGGGCTCGGGGGCCGGTCGCTCACCTCGACATGGAAGACGTCCGACAACGTCCTGCAGACTTCGCGCAGATGCACCGGGCCTTGGGCGCAAACGAGCTGCGCCCCTGTCCCCTCCTCCTGCATCACCTTCAGGCCGCGATCTGTCTCGGCGAGTTTCGCAAGGGTCTCGGAGAGCTTGGTCTCGTCGCGTTCGCTCGCCGGCACCAGTATCCGCTCGAGCATGGGGTTCGGAGGGTTCGTCCAGTCGGGCGGAGCGAGGGCCGCACCGGCCGTCAACAGCGAGGGGACCGGCAGGTGGTCGGATTTGACCGCTCCGAAGAGCTGGCCCGCCTCGGTCACGCCCGAACCGATGGGCCGGCCGCTTGCGGGATCCTGCAGAGCGCCGAGACTTCCGCCGCCGAGCGTCGCCCCCTGCTTCACTCCGTTCTGGAGAGCGCGGGCAAGAACCGTCTTGCCGACGCTCTGGCGATAATGGGCATGGAAACTGACTGCGAGGAGCGTCGCCTCGTCGACGCCGGCACCCGCGGCAAGGCGCTTTCTCAGCGCCTCAGCGCGCGGCGCCTCGTGGCGGAGCGCCTTCATCAGCCGCATCAGACCGTTGCCGTGGCCGGCGGAGCCGAGGAGCACCGGAATGATCTTGTTTTCGTTCAGAACCCGTGTCGAGATCGAATAGATCGCGTCGCTGGCCGGCTCGCGGTCCTCGATGAGCTCTTCCAGCAGCCAATCGTCGAATTCCGAGAGGTGCTCGAGAAGCTCCGCGCGTGCCTCGTGTTCGCGCTCCACCGCGCTTTCGGGGATCTCGAAGAGAGAGGACGGCTGTCCCTCGCGATAGCGCCAGGCCCGCTCCGAAATCAGATCGCAGCTGCCGATGATCCTGTCGCCGTCGCGGATGGGAATCTGCCGCAGGATGAGCGGGCGGCTGCAGAAATCCTGCAGGGCGGCGACGATGTCCCTTATGCGCCCTCGCGGCTCGTCCATGCGGTTGATGAAGAGGATGCAAGGCGTGCCGGACGCCTCGATCATGCGCAAGTAAGGGGCGGCGAGAACCGCCTCGTCCAGTATCGGCGAAACACAGAGAACACATGCGTCGCTCGCGAGCAGCGCATGCTGCGCATGCGCCAGGGCCTCGTTATTGCCGGGAACGTCGAGGGCACACCAAGCCTCGCCGCCAAATTCGAATTCGGTGAGGCCCAGTCCATATGGCGTAACTGATTTTTTCGGCTCGCCTCCCAGCGAGCCCACCCTCTCCACGAGCGTGGATTTTCCGATCTGCGAAGGACCGAGTACAGTAAAGCAGCGCATCGGCGTTCCTCCCTCTGCCAGGATGACACTGCAGACAGGATGCCCTTCGACGAGCCAAAGCGCCAGAGATTGGTGCTTTTTCTTGCAAAAATTGCGCGTTAGCAGGAATTGACGCGGTCTATGCGGGCGCGCTCGGCGCGAACTCCGCAATGAGCTCGTGGCGATCTCCGGGATAGGTGAGCAGCACGCTGGTGACCGGTACGCCGCCGCTCCAGGTCCGTCGCTCGATGACGAGACAGGCCGCGCCGACCGCCACTTCGAGCGCCTGGGCCGTCGGGCGGCTCGCCGCGACGGCCCTGATGCGATGTTCCGCGGTGCTCCAGGGCACCTTACCGAGCAGCCACGAGCCCGGGGCAGCGGTCTCGAAGGTCTCGGTCTCGGCTTCCGGCACCGCCGAAAGATTGATCAACCGCTCCTCGAGGCAGAAAACCCGGCCGCCGGCAAAATGGCGGCAGGTGACATCGAGAAGCCGGGACGAGAGAGGCAGATCGATGCGCCCCTCATCGCCGGCACGCATCTTGCGCACCGCTCGCTCGCCGAGACGGTAGGCGTAGTCGAGTCCGAGGGACTGCACCTCTCGCTTGACGTCGTGAATCTCCATCACCGCGGATTGGACCTGCGGAAAGCTGACATAGCTTCCGGACTTGCGCCGCCGCTCGATCAGTCCCCGCTTCACGAGTTCGCTCAGGGCCTTGTTCACGGTCATTCGCGAACAGCCGTATTGCTCCGTGAGTTCGTGCTCGAAAGGAATGCGGTACCCCGGCGGCCAGTCGCCGGAAAGAATGTGGCCCTCGACCTCGCTCAGAATTTTCTGATGCAGTGACTGAGGCTGTTCCTGACGTTTTTCTTCGGTGTAGGCACGATTGCTGGAAATGGCCGGACCCTCGCTCGTAAACGACCCCGTACCTTACCCATTTCGCGCCAAGACGACAGCCCTCCCGCATGTTTCCCGACGCATCGTCTCTTCAAGAGAAGGACTTGCGACAGAGGCGTTTCAATAGAAGAGGTGCCACGGCGCCAGGAAGGCTCGAGCCCACTCCCGATCCACTTCGCCGTCACACAGCGCGTTCTCCCGGTCGGGACGGTCGTTCGCCGGCTCCTTGCTGGCCGCGGGTTTGCGGGCCACGCCGGTGCGCCGAGGTGGAACGAGGTAGCCGAGGGTCATTCCGCCGAGATAGAACATGCCTTATCCTTCTCTTATCCGACCTGCCGCGCTCGATCCTGTCACAATCCGGTCCGCTGTCAATAGTCTACTAAAATTATGATCTATAGCGACCCCGTGGCGGTTGCACCGTCAGGAGGAGATTTGCGCGACCGCTCGGATGCGCGACGCTTCGCCAACGCCAATGTCGGCCGGATCGGTCCGGCTGGACTGCTTGCGAGTTGTCCGCGGACAACCAATGAACTGCCGGATGACAAAACTGCAGCGCTCCGGCAGCACAACCGAGCTTTTTGTTAAGCGTTTGTAAAATGGCAACGAATCGGCGCATAGTATAACTGCGCAGATCAGCTCCCATTGGGGAATTTTGCGCAGTTTTTGGAGAATAGGAATGTTGCAACAGAGAATCCAGAGTCTTGAGGAGCAGGAGCATTTGCCGTCGCTCTTGTCTGCCGACGCTCAGGAACTCGCACACCAGTTGCAGGAACATCAGAAGAAGATCTTTTCTCCGTCGGCGCAAAAGACGATGCGGCTCTTCAGTCCGGCAGAGGCAGCGGCCTTCATCGGAATCGGCGAAGGCTATCTGCGCCAGATCGCCTCAGAAGGCCATGGCCCGCAGCCGCTGTCAAACGGCCGCCGCATGTATGCGATGGAGGACATCGACCGTATCCGCCGGGTTCTCGACGAAGGCAGCAAGACCGGCAAATATATTCCGCATCGCCGACCAGGCGAAAAGCTGCAAGTCATCTCCGTCATGAATTTCAAAGGCGGTTCAGGCAAGACGACGACATCCGCTCACCTCGCGCAGTATCTCGCCTTGCGCGGCTATCGGGTGCTGGCGATCGATCTCGATCCACAGGCCTCCCTCTCCGCCCTCTTCGGTCATCAGCCGGAACTCGACGTCGGCGAAGGGGAGACACTTTACGGCGCCATACGCTATGAGGCCCCCCGGCCGGTCGCGGAGGTGGTTCGATCGACCTATACCGCCAATCTTCACCTCATTCCGGGCAATCTCGAACTCATGGAATTCGAGCACGAGACTCCGAAGGCGATGATCGCGGGCTCCACCGAGACCATGTTCTTCGCGCGGATCGGCGAGGTGCTTTCCGAGATCGAGAGCTTCTACGACATCGTCGTCATCGACTGCCCGCCGCAGCTCGGCTTCCTGACCATGTCGGCGCTTTGCGCGGCGACCTCCGTGCTCATCACCGTGCACCCGCAGATGCTCGACGTCATGTCGATGTCCCAGTTCCTGTCGATGACGAGCGAGCTCATGGCCGTTGTCGAGAACGCCGGCGGGCGCACCAGCTATGACTGGATGCGCTATCTGGTCACGCGTTTCGAGCCGAACGACGGACCGCAGAGTCAGATGACCGGTTTCATGCGCGCGATCTTCGGTAACCGCATGCTGCAGAACGCGATGGTGAAATCGACCGCGATTTCCGACGCCGGCGTGACCAAGCAGACGCTCTATGAGGTGGAGCGCTCGCAATTCATACGCGGTACCTACGATCGGGCGATGGATTCGCTCTCCCTCGTCAATGCAGAGATCGAAGAGATGATCCGCAGGGTCTGGGGGAGGAAGTAACCGATGGCCCGCAAGAACCTGATCGGCATTTCCGACAGCCCCCTCACCTCCGAAGACGGGGAGCGTCCGGCCGTCGGTCGTCCGATCGCGGGCCTTGCGCCCGCCCAGCGCTCCAATGGCCTCGTCGGCGGCATCACCAGATCCCTTTCGAACATCACCCAGAAGGTCGAACGGGCGGAGGAATTGGAGCGCCAGCTTGCCGAGGGGCACGCGATCGTCGAACTGGACCCGGAGCTGATCGATTCCTCTTTCATCATCGATAGGCTGGGTGTCGCCCCCGAGGTTCAGGCCATGCTGGTTCAGCAGATCCGGGACCACGGACAACAGGTTCCGATCCTCGTACGGCCGCATCCGGCGGAGAGCGGCCGATATCAGGTCGCCTACGGCCACAGGCGGCTTGCGGCGTTGCGGGAGATCGGCACCAAGGTCAAGGCGGTCATCCGGAACCTGAACGACGAGCAGCTCGTCATCTCCCAGGGGCAGGAAAACAACGCCCGCACCGACCTCTCCTTCATAGAGCGGGCCTTATTCGCAACGCGTCTTGAAGATCGCGGCTTCTCGCGGGACACGATCATGTCGGCCCTCGGAGTCGACAAGGCGGCGCTCTCCAAGATGATCGCCGTCGTCCGCCGATTGCCGTTGGAGATCATCGAAGCCATCGGTGCCGCGCCGGGTTTCGGCAGGAGGCGATGGATCGAACTCGCCGATCTCATCGATCGCGATGACTGGCGTCCGAAGGCATTGGATTTCATCGATGCGCCCGAGTTCAAGGCGCTGGAGAGCGATCAGCGTTTCGAAAAGCTGTTCGCCTTGCTGAGCCTCGCCAGAAAGCCTTCAAGGGCGGAAACCTGGATCGCTCCGGACAAGAGCCGCGCCGTGCGAATTCGTGAAACGGATGCGGAAACGACGCTGGCCTTCAGCAAGAAGGCGGCTCCGGGCTTTGCAGAATTCGTGAGGAAGAGGCTTGAAGCGCTCTACCTCGAATATCAACGGGAAACAGGAGACTAAACAGAGCAAAAGAAAAAGGCTTCCGAACGACTAGCGCTGCGGAAACCCTTCTCTCGTGTAGCAACTAGAGAATCCCATTTCCGCGAATCAGTGTCAAGCATTTTTGACGTCGTTTCGGCGAACGAATTTCTTTTGCCTTGGAAAAGGTGAAGAAAATGGAACGTGGAAGTGTGACGACGCCCTTTGGGCGGCGGGCGATGACGCTTGGCATGCTCGCAAGTCAGATCGCCGCCGGCAACGTCCCGCCGGACCGGTCGGTGGACAAGTGGAAATTGTTCCGTTCTCTCTGTGAAGCGAAGACGGTGATCGGCGTGTCCGATCGTTCGCTTGCAGTGTTGAACGCCCTTTTGAGCTTCTACCCAGGAGCCGAGCTCTCGGGCGAAAATGGACTCGTCGTTTTCCCCTCCAATGCGCAGCTCTCGCTCCGAACCCACGGAATGGCGGGCACCACGCTCCGCCGGCATCTTGCATGCCTCGTGGAATCGGGTCTGATCCTGCGGCGCGACAGCCCGAATGGTAAGCGTTACGCTCGAAGGAGCCGCAGTGGTGCGGTAGACGAAGCCTTCGGATTCGACCTCTCCCCACTGGTGGCCCGGGCCGATGAGTTCAAAACCGCCGCTGCCGAACTTGCCGCGGCCAAACAGCATCACCGTCAGATGCGCGAAAGGCTGAGCCTCTGCCGGCGCGACATCGCCAAGCTGCTCGAGCTCCTTCGTGAATCAGGCGTGCCAGCCGGCTGGGAGCAGCAGCAGCGGCGATATGAAGAATTGTCCGCGCCTCTCTCGCGCAAGGCATCGGTCAGCGACGTCGAGGCCCTGCACGACGCTATGGCGGAAATTCGCGCCGATCTGTCCAATCGATTGGAAAAACTACTTAATTCGGAAAAAATGGATGCCAATGATCGCCATAATGGGCAGCACATACAGAATTCACATCCAGACTCTCAATTTGAATCTGAACCTGGCTTGGGAAAAGGGTCGGGGAAATTTTCGGCAAGCGCCCGAAGCTGCAATGTAGTTCCTGTAACATCGAAGGCGAAGCTCTCGGAGGTCTCGACCTATGTCGATGCGCAGACCCCTGTCGGCCCGGCGCCTCCATCTCTGCCGATCTTCCGCCTCGACCGGGAAATTCCCCTGCCCGTCCTCCTATCCGCTTGCCCGCAGATCACCGATTACGGACCACAGGGCCGTATAACGACCTGGAAGGAACTGCTGACCGCTGCAATCGTCGTCAGGACCATGCTGAACGTGAGCACGGATGCCTATGACGATGCGTGCACGGTCCTCGGCCAGGAAAATGCTGCGACCGTCATCGCCTGTATCCTGGAGAGAGCCGATTGCATAAGTTCGCCCGGCGGCTATCTTCGGGTTCTTACCGCGAGAGCGCGGCGCCAGTCTTTCTCGGTTGCTCCGATGGTCGCTGCACTGAGGCGCGCGCGAGGGCCAAACATGCCGCTTGCTCGTTGACGCCTCTCGCTCAGCGAACTCAGGCTTGCGACGCCGGCCACTGGCGGTTGCCTTGACGCTCCAGATAGGGGAAACTCTCCTCAGCTCGGGATTCGCATGCGTTTTGATTTCCGCTTTGGTGTCTGTTTCTTAACAATTTTGCTTTTATCGTAAGGCATTGGCGAAAAAGGCGATAAACCGGCAATGCGGAAGCTAAACCGCCAATCAGTTCCGTCACGCGGACACCCTTATTTCGAGGTTTGGTGACCGCTACGACGGCGGCCAACCACCTCCCCTATTCTCCGGTCGATTGAACGTCGTGCGGGCGGCCAACCAATTCGGAAGCATCGCAACCGACGATATTCAGGTGTCGATCCCTGCTGCCGTTTCCGCAGTTGACAGCTGTCAACAGTATGAACTTTGCCGCTCACTCGCGCCAGTGTTCCGCGACCCACGGGCTCGGGAGAATATAGTGCCGGAGGTAGCGGAACGGGCTCTTTTCTCTTCTGTCTGGAGAGAAGAGCCCCCGAATATGATCGATCGGCGTCGCCACCCGCCCCTTGTAGCCGAACTGACCGTCTATCGCATGTTGCGGCAGCAGACCACGCGGAAAAATAACCACGCGTGCATCCGCCGGCAGCTGTGGCGGCAGGAAGTAGTTCAAGGGGAATGGCCGCCGACAATCCTGGCGGAAATGCAGAACGAAACGCCGCGGGAAGAATTTCGCCCCTCCTGGCGCGTTGCGCGTCACGAAGCGTTGCTCGAATTCATATTCGTCCGCCACCTGTTGCGGGTCGGCGCGGAACTTCTCCTGCAATGGGACCAGCTTTCCGACAGGGAAGCGGAACAGCGACGTCTGCCCGAGACGCTCAAGCGGCGTCGTCTGATTGCGGGTCATCACGATATCGTTGGGACCGCCGATCTCGAAAAACGCGTCGAGTGATCCGACGACCACCAGATCGAGGTCGAGAAAGAGTACCGGTCCCTTGAGGCTGCCGAGTTCCGGCCCCCACAGGCGCGCTTTGGGCCAAATTCCCTTGGTATTCACCGGCATCTCGACATCGAGCAGCGGAAGGTCCTCGCAGAGTATTTCCGACCGAAGGCCTTCCCTATTGTCGGTAAAACAGGTGAAGGTGAAAGGCGGCGTGATGTTGCGGGCGACCATCGCGAAGAGGCGGTTCACGAAAGGTGCGCCGTATTTCGTTCCCCAATTTATACAGATTACCTGCTTGACGCCGCCGGAAGCGGCGAGAATATCGGATACCATAGACGCTTGCCTTTTCCTTGTGTCTAACGGCGCATCCGCACAGCTGAGCTTTGCCGAGGGGCGACTTGCTCCAGTCGGGAACTCTCCCGCTGTGCAGACAGCCGTTACGTTCTGGAGTTCCGGGAGGCGTCGGTCGCCCCGAGATCAAGGGCGCTCCGCCATGCCGGCCCGGAGTTGACAGCTGTCAACTCCATCAAGTTGGTTGGTCTTAGGCCGGTCTTAAGATCAACGCCGCCGGCGCGCAAGCGTCCTCGTGGACGGCGTGCGGGGAACAGATGTGAGCGGACCACAATAGGGGTGGAAAACCTTCGAATAGCTGTGCCGGAACGAAGGCGCGTGTTACCTTCCGTTTCACCGCCAACGCTTTGCTTTCAAAATGAGATATGAGATCCCTGATCCGCTCGATCCGGCGCTGCTGCCGGTCCTGATTGCCGCCGAAGACGGGCTCGCCCGGCTCGACGAGCGGGCAGGGCGTCATGCCGTCGCCGAGGGCTTTCGGGAGCGCGGTCAGTTTTTCGACGCGGCGGCGGCCCTTTGGGTCGCCGGTGAACTGGTCCATGTCGAGGACCTGGTTCTACACGATTCGCATATGGACGCGCGCGCTCCGTCGCACGAGCTGACCATCGCGCACGCGGTTGTGAGGGCGCGGCGACGATTGGATTTGGCCGATGCCGACTGGGCCTTGTCGCCGCCCGGGCTGAGCGCGTTGCGCGGCGAGGCGGGTCCGGCCGTCAGGCATGACTCCCCCGACACTTCGGCTTTCCGGGACGATCCGGGCGAAACGGATGCGCCCGACATGGCGGACGGTCCGATGGACAGCTCCCTTTCCGACGCATTCGCCGAGATCGATGCGGCGATTGCCCGGTCCGCGCGGCTGCTGGACATTCATGCTGGAAGCGCGGCCATGGCGGAACAGCCCGCAATCGAAACGCAGTCGCCGAGAGTGGAGCCGACGGGCCAACTCGGCCTGCTTTTCGATGACGACTGGGATGAGGCCGCCCGGCTCGACGCGTGGCGCGCCGTGCTGCCGGTTGCCGACCAACTGCCCGCCGCGCTTGGGGCTGCCGTTCTTTTCGATGCATGGGAGCGCATCGAGCCGTTGCGTCGGCAACACTGGCTCGGCTCGCTTCTGGTCGGCGCCTATCTTCGATTTCGCGGCAAGGTCGGTTCGCACGTGCTCGCCTATAATACGGGCTTGAAGACGATCCGCCACGAGCGTCGACGCTCAAAGGACCGGCTGACGCGTCTCACCGGTTTTCTGGAGGCGATGTCCGCGGCGGCCGAACTCGGCATGAAGGAACTCGACCGTCTGTCGCTCGCCAGGACGCAGATGGAAATGCGGATCAAAGACCGCCGATCGAACAGCAATCTCCCGGGCCTGATCGATCTTGTTCTGTCGCGACCGATCGTCTCCGCACCTCTGATCGCGCGCCATCTCGGGGTCACGCCGCGCGGCGCCCTCAATCTTGTGCGCGAACTCGGGGTGCGCGAAATGACGGGCAGGGGGCGCTATCGCGGCTGGGGCGTGCTCTGAAAGAGCGAGGGGAAACGGCCGCTTCAGCTCCGCCGCAGATTGAGCTCGCTCGTCACCACGCGTTTTCCTGTCGCCGGATCCACGTCGACAGTACTGAGGCGCATTCCGTTCTCGCCGCGTTTCTGCACGATGAGCGTCGCCTTGCGATCGCCGTTGACTTCCCTTGCCCAGGTGACGCTGAGATTGATGGCGTTGCCGCGGCGGCTCCCGGACAAGGCGGACCGCCCGCCTCTCGGGCCGACATAGATGCCGGTATAGCGGGTGCCGTCGGATCGCAGATCCGCGCTGATCGAGCGTGACACCACGAGCAGGCCGCGGCAGGTTCCTCTCATGGCGAGGACGGTACCGGTCGCATCCGAGCTGAAATTGCACGAAACATTGATCGGTCCTCGGTCGATGCGAAGCAGCACCGTGCCGCCGCCGGTCCATCGGCCCTCGAGCGAATTGAGAAAGGCGGCCTCGTCGGCCGGGGCAGCGCTCGTCTCCAAGGGAAGTATCCCCCCGACGAGCACGAGCCCCGCAAGCACGAATCGGGATATCGTCCGCCGCATCATCGTCATAAGCCTCCCGTTCTGGAGCGGAGTGAGGAAAGGCACGCGGTCTCCCGCAGACGCGTGGAGCGACCGGTCCGAATGAAACGGCGGATGGCTGCGAAGGTTCCGGCGGGCCGTTATCGCAACAGTATCACCGATCGGTCGCGGCGGGCAGACGCCGGCTGACTTGAGGAACGGTCGCCGGAGGTCAGGCGAATTTTCTTGCGCCGGCAACGCAGGCGACGATGGCGACCGTCGCGGCGAGCATGCCCCAGCTCACGGATTCGCCGAGCAATGTCGAAGCCAGCGCAAGACCGAAGAAGGGCTGCAGCAATTGCAACTGGCCGACCGCCACTATCCCTCCCAGCGCCAGGCCGCGATACCAGAAGATGAAGCCGATGAGCATGCTGAAGACGGAGACGTATCCGAAGCCGAGCCAGGAAGCGGCGCTCAGGCCCGCAAGACTCGACGGCATGGTGGCGAGCATCAGGGCCGTCATGATCGGAAGGGAGAGGACGAGGGCCCAGGAAATGACCTGCCAGCCGCCGAGCCTGCGCGACAGCTTCGCACCCTCCGCGTAACCGAGCCCGCACGCGACAATGGCAGCGAGCATCAGGAGATCCCCGATCGGCGAGGCGGAAAAGCCCTGCCGTGCCGCGAAGCCGACGACGATCGCGCTGCCGAGGCCGGAGAACACCCAGAAGGTGGGGCGTGGACGCTCGCCGCCGCGAAGCACGCCGAAAATCGCCGTCGCAAGCGGCAGAAGGCCGATGAAGACGATGGAATGGGCGGAGGTCACGTGACGCAGCGCAAGCGCCGTCAGAAGCGGGAAACCGACGACGACGCCGAGCGAGATCACGGCCAGCGATGCGAGGTCTCCGCGGGCAGGCCGTCTTTCTCGGAACGCGAAGAGCAGGCAGAAGGCGAGAATTCCAGCGATCGTCGCCCGTGCCACGGTCAGGAAGATGGGGTCGAAGTCCATCACTGCGACGCGGGTCGCCGGCAACGAGCCGCTGAAGATCACGACGCCGATCAAACCGCTCATCCAGCCGTTCGCTGCCTTGTTCATACCTATGCTCCTTTTTCTCCGGTATCGGGCTGGATCGCTGGCCGTTCCAGAGACAGTAGGGTACAGTTGAGAAGAACTGTCATGGAGAAAGGCCCAGTACGGATGCAGCTGAAAGCGACGAGTGCCGCTGGCGAAAGCCTGATCGCCAGGGTGATGGGCACGGTGAAGCACCGGATAGCGGCGCGGAGTTTGACGCCCGGCGCGAGGCTCCCATCCATCCGTTCCTTCGCTTTGACGATGAAAGTCTCCAAGTCCACGGTGGTCGAGGCCTATGAGCGCCTTCAGGCCGAAGGTGTGATCCGCTCGCGGCCGGGCTCGGGCTTCTTCGTAGCGGCGCCGCTCGCGCCGCTCACGCTTGCCGAGATCGGCCCGCGCGTGGACCGGGCCGTCGATCCCCTGTGGATCTCGCGCCAGGCCCTTGAGCCGGGGGAGGGGGTACTCAGGCCCGGCTGCGGCTGGCTGCCGCCGCACTGGATGCCGGAGGAAGGACTACGGCGGGCGTTGCGGGGCATCGCCCGCGGCGGCGCCGCCACGCTCGTCGACTATGGTTCGCCACTCGGATTGCTGCCGCTGCGTCAGCTTCTGGCACGGCGCGTGGCGCAGCACGGCATAGAGGCGTCGCCCGATCAGATATTGCTCACCGAATCCGGCACGCAGGCGATCGATCTGCTTTGCCGTTTCCTGCTGAAGCCGGGGGATGCAGTGCTCGTCGACGATCCGTGTTATTTCAATTTCCACGCACTCCTCAGGGCGCATCAGGCAAAAATCGTCGGTGTTCCCTATACGCCCGGCGGGCCGGACATCGGCCGCTTCGCCGAAGCGCTCGCAGAACACAAACCGCGGCTCTACATCACCAATTCCGCCATTCACAACCCGACCGGCGCAATGCTGTCGCCGCTCGTCGGCCATCGTCTGCTCAAGCTTGCGGAGCAGGCCGGGCTGACGATCATCGAGGACGATATCTTCGCCGATTTCGAAGAGACGCCGGCGCCGCGCCTTGCGGCTTTCGACGGGCTCGAAAGGGTGGTGCACATAGGCAGCTTCTCGAAAACGCTTTCGGCGGCGGTGCGCTGCGGCTTCATCGTGGCACCTCGCGAATGGGTGGAGGCGTTGACCGACCTCAAGATCGCCACGTGCTTCGGCGCCGCCGGCTTCTCCTCCGAACTGGTGCTGACGCTCCTGAAAGACGGCAGCTATCGCAAGCACATGGAGACGGTGCGTCAGCGCCTGGCAGGGGCGCTGGCCGAGACTGCCCGAAGACTCGCCCGGATCGGCATCACGCCCTGGATCGAGCCGCAGGCGGGCATGTTCCTCTGGTGCCGGCTGCCCGATGGCATCGATGCCGCCAAGCTCGCGAGGCAAGCGCTCGCCAGAGGCATCGTGCTCGCACCGGGCAATGTCTTCAGTCATACGCAGACGGCCAGCGGCTTTTTGCGCTTCAATGTCGCCCAGTCGGAAGACGAGCGGCTTTTTCGCGAGCTTGCAGCACTCATGGCCGCTGCGTAGATCACGATCATTCCAGGCCCGTTCTAAGGCCTGTTGCGTCTCGTAAGACGCGCGGCGCTGTAGGAAACTTTTCGGGGGCCTGCAACCTTTCCTCGTTCCTGTGACAAGCACAGGAATGAGGAAATCAAACAAGCCGCTGGGGTGGCCAGATCTCAACAGGCCTTAGCCCGCCACCCCGATGCCTGCACCGGAGAAACCGTGGAGGCCCCTGTCAGAAACGCGTGGTCAGGCTCGTGAGCCAGGCCGGGGAAGCCTCGACCAGCGCGGCCTCCAGCTGCTTGTCCACGCCTGTCAGGATGGCGATCCCGATCACCAGCAACACGGCGCCGAATACGGCTTTTGCGACCTTGCCAAAGCCCAGCATCCGGTCCCGCCAGCGGTTGAGGACCTCACGCGACAGCTGGCCGAGGAGCAATAGCGGCGCGGCGGCCCCAAGACCGAAGGCGGCCATGGTCAGGAAGACCTGAGTGAGGTTCTCGCCCCGCGCTGCCATCAGTGACGCGGCGCCGAGGGTCGGACCGACGCAGGGGCTCCAGACGGTGCCGAGCAAAAGGCCGACGACGAATTGGCCTCTCCAGCCATCGCCCTGTTGACCACCGAAGCGGCGCTCGGTCCAATTGCCGATCGGTCCCGCTGCCGTAGCGAACCGGACCTGCATCGAGGGAAGGATGAGGACGACGCCAAGGCCGATCATCAGCAATGCGCCGAACGAGCGGAAAAAGTCGAGGTCGAGCCCGATACCGAAGCCGAGCAAGGCGACGAACATCCCGATCGCCACGAAGGAGCCGGCCAGCCCTGCCGCAAGTGCAAGATGGCCGTAGCGGTGCTTGCCGATGGCGGTCGCGAGCACGATAGGTACCAGTGGAAGAACGCAGGGCGACAGGATGGAAAGCACCCCTGCGATCGTCGCGAAAATCAGCGTTGAAATCATAGTTCAGTTCGTGAATGCCGATCTGAACAATGTCTCGATCGAGGCCGGGTCGGTATCGCCGACCGAGCGGGCCGTCTCGGAAGCTCCCTTGAAGGCGATCAGCGTCGACTGGCGCTGTGCACCGAGCGCCTGCACGACGTCCTTCTGCTTGTCGAAATCCACCTTGAAGACCGTTACTTCCGAGAAATCGGGCGATGCGGCGAGCTTTTCGACAATTGGTTCCTGGGCGGCGCAGGTCGGGCACCAGCTCGCCCAGATATCGACGACGATCGGGTTACCCGCCTGCTGCGCCGCCTCGAAAGCCGTGGTTTCGAAGGGTTTCAGTTCGCCCGCGAATGCGGTCGCCGCGATAAGGGTGACGAATGCGGTACCGGCAAACGCTGCCATGCGTGTGAAAGCTCTCATCTTTGAACTCCTCTCATGAGCCGCTACCCACGAAGCGGCCGCTGCCGAGCGACGGCTCGGGAGGGGGGTGCCCCGAAGCGCCGTTCGGTGGATTCGACAGGCCATGGCGGGGAAACGTTACGCTTTGGAGGAACACAAGATCGTGATCGGCGGCGGCGAAACGGCAAGCGGCTTTCGTTGGTCTCATCCTCGGAATTTCAGGAGGATACGCATGACAAATTCCCACTGCACGCGCGCCTTTGCCGCCGCCTGCCTGTCGCTCGCCCTTGCCGCTACTCCCGCAGCGGCCGGGGAAATCTTCGAGCTGAACGGCGTGGCCATCTCGGGCTACGATCCGGTCAGCTACTTC
Source organism: Sinorhizobium meliloti (assembly GCF_035610345.1). The sequence continues at coordinate 583,245 of NZ_CP141213.1, forward strand.
TCATCCGGCGGGCCAACCAAGGGCTCGCCCGAAATCAACGCTGCCTACAAGGGTGCGACTTTCCATTTCGCGACGGCGGGCAACCGCACGCTCTTCATAGCGGAACCGGAGAAGTACCTGCCGCAATACGGCGGCTACTGCGCCTACGGCACCGCGCGCGGCTATAAGGCGCCCACCGAGCCACATGCATTCACGATCGTCGGTGGGAAACTCTACCTGAACTACGACGCGGCTATTCAGGATACCTGGCGTCAGGACAAGGCGGGCTATATCTCCAAGGCGGACCAGAACTGGCCCGCGGTCAAGGATCAATAGGCTGGAGGAGAGCTTTCAGGAGCCCGTTCGCCGATCCGGACCGATATCGCGGGGATGCGGGCACGGCCTCGCTTCGCGGATCACGCCCCCATCGCGGTGGGCCACGTCGCTGCCTTCGACCAGTCCGATGATTTCGGCGCGATGCTGGTCGAGATGCGGCGGAGGGTGCTGGTAGGCAACCGGGGTCGCGGAAAGCTTCAGCGGATTGCCGAGGAGACGCACCGGCCGCCCGTCCTCCTGCTCCATGGTGATGACCATGTCCCGTGCCAATGTGTGCGGGTCGGCGAGCACTTCGTCGACACCGGCGACCTGCCCCGCGGGAACGCCCGCCTTCAGAAGGCGCTCGACCCAGACGTCCGCACCATCCGCCCGGAGCGCTTCAGTTATGATCTTCGCCAGGTCGTTCCGGTTTTCGACACGGTCGCAGTTGGCGCGGAAGCGGGCGTCGCAGCCCAGTTCCGGCAGGCCGATGGCGCGGCAGAAGCGCTTGAACTGCTCGTCGTTGCCGACGGCCACCGCGAGGTCACGATCGGCCGTGGGAAATGTCTGATAGGGGGCGATGTTCGGGTGGGCATTTCCGATCCGCTCGGGTCGCTTGCCCGATACGAGATGGTTGGTGGCGGCGTTGATGAGCCAGGCGACCTGGGTGTCGTAGAGGGAAAGATCGATATATTGCCCCTCTCCCGTCGTCTCCTTATGCCGGAGCGCCGCCAGAATTCCGATCGTGGCGTACATTCCGCACATGACGTCGGCGATGCCCACGCCGACCTTCGTGGGCTGCCCTCCCTCTTCGTCCGGGTGCCCGGTAATGCTCATCATCCCGCCCATTGCCTGGATCAGGAAGTCGTATCCGGTCCTGTCCCGATAGGGGCCGGTCTGGCCGAAACCGGATATGGAGCACCATACGAGGTCGGGTTTGATGCGCGCCATATCCTCGTAGCCGATGCCGCGGCGGGCGAGGTCTCCCGGCTTGTAGTTCTCGATCACGACGTCCGAGATCGCCACGAGCTTTTTCACGAGTTCGACCTGGGCCTTGTCGGTAATGTCGATGGCAATCGATTTCTTGTTGCGGTTGGCGGAAAGGAAATAGGCGCTGAGGTCGCTATCCGCTCCCTCCGCGCCGGGCACGAAGGGAGGCCCCCAGCGCCGGGTATCGTCGCCGAAAACCGGCCTCTCCACCTTGATGACCTCGGCGCCGAGATCGCCCAGCAACTGCGTCGCCGTAGGCCCGGCGAGAATCCGCGAGAGATCGAGGACCCGAATACCGGCGAGTGCGCCTTTTTTGCTCTGTTCCACCATAAAACTCCTTCACGCCGTCCACGGCGCCCGCTTGAACCATGCCGCCACGTAGGCTGTCGCCACCAGAATTGCGAAACCGGCGAGATTGGCAGTCGCGACCGCCAAGGCGCCCCGCCCGGAATGGTCAAGAGCGATGCCGATGAGTTGGGCGACCACCATGCCCGTCATGAAGACCGGAAGGGATTGCTGGCCGACCCTGATCAGGATCGCTGTCAGCGGCCGGACCGCCGGATGATGAAGCCGCGCGCCTTTTTCGCCGACGACCAGCATGGCGATCTGCGCAAGGGCCAGAAAATGGACCAGCCGCAGGATACCGAAATCGGTCTTGCTCGTGAGCGGGCCGATCGCCTGCGCTACCTCCCGGAAGAAGGGCGAAGCCGAAAGGATCACATGCCAGGCGAAGGGAACGGTGACGACGACAAAGGCGAGCGAAGCGATCAACAGCGGGCGGCTCCCGACCGGCCGCTTCACCGTCCCGCGCATGAGGAAAAAGCCGAGAAAGAAAATGAGCTGCCAGCCGAACGGGTCGAAGAACCAGGGACGGTCGCTCCAGGGCTCCGCCTGGAGATGAGCGAGGCCGAACTGAGCAGATAGCCACAGCGCCGCCATCAGGAAGAAGGGCAGCCACGCGGCGATGCGCTCGGCGATGAGCATGACCGGCATCAGCGCCAGGATCACCATGTACATCGGCAGGATGTCGAAGTAGTTCGGCACATAGGTGAGCGTCATCAGGCCGATGAGCAGCGGTCCGGGATCTTCGAAGAAGCGGACGAGGTTGAGGCTCTGGATATAGGAGGTGCCGTCAGGCTTGTGCCCCGCCGCCGCCATGATGGTTGCAACCGTCAGGAAGACGGCGATATGCGCCCAATAGATCTGCCAGCACCGGTGAACCACGCGCGCGGTCAGGAGCCCGAAACCTTGCCGGTCGAACAATCTGCCGAAGGCGATCGCCGAGGCCATGCCCGAGAGGAAGACGAACATCTCGGTCGCGTCGGAAAAGCCGAAGCGCGCCGGTATCCAGAGCGCCCAGGGATCGTTCGGCACATGCGCAAGAAGGATGATCAGCATGCCGATGCCACGGAAGACATCGAGCCGCGGATCGCGGGCGCGCTTGCCCGCAATGCCTGAAGCCGGCAGCGTCAGTTCAGAAGGCGTCTTGGTAAGCATCCGCATCAAACCGGCAACTGATGAGAGTGAAGGTGGAACGGCTTTCGGCCGCCCCGAGTTCGCGCTGCAGGGCAGGGGCATCGGCGACATTGACGCCGTAACCGCCGAACCCCTCGGCAATCCTCGCAAAGTCGGTCTGGCCGAGCGCGACGCCGGCGGGCGCGAGCCCGCTTGCCCGCTGCTTCAGGGCTATCAGGGCAAGGCTGCAGTCCTGGAAGACGACGACCGTCAGGGGAAACGCCAGATCCCGGAGCGTTGCCAGCTCGCCGAGCCCCATCTCCAGGCCGCCGTCTCCCATGACCGCTATGACGCGTTGCGACGGGTCGGCCACCTTCGCGCCGATCGCCAGCGGCAGCGCGGCGGCCATGGTGCAGAACCCCGCCGACTGCAGGAGCGAGAGCGGGCGCCGGCAGACCCATTTCTGGGAAAGGAGTATGCGGTGGGCGCCGCTGTCCACCGTCACGAGGGCGTCTGATCCGGCCACTTCGTTCAGCGTTTTGATGATCGCATGCGGCCCCCATGCGTGAGGAGCGCGAAAGATTCGCTTCAGTTCGTTCGCGGCCCTTGCGGGTTCCTGTTCAGGCCATGACGGATGGCCGACAACCGTGTCCGCGAGCACTTGCACCGTTGCTGCCGTATCCGCAACAAAACGGGAGCCGCAGTGATGCATGGCATGGTCGGGGGCCGCTGCCGTCAGCTCGACGATGCGGGCGGAATCAGCTGCATCGAGCCAGCCGAGACGCATTTCGATCGGATCGTAGCCGACCATCAGGACGAGGTCGGCCTCGTTGAAAAGGGCGAGCAGGACCCGGTCCGCGGCGGGCGAGAGCCCGGCCGCACCGAGCGAAAGCGGGTGCGTTTCATCGATCAGGCCCTTGCCCTTGTAGGTTGTGACCACAGGGGCCTCGATCTTCTCCGCCAGAAGGCGGATGGCCTCTCCGGCTCCCTCGCGGGCGGCTTCGAAGCCGGCGAGGATGATCGGTCTGCGGGCCGCATCCAGGCATCCGGCAAGGCTTGCGACAGCCCCGTCGTCGGCGCCGACCGAGGGGCGACGGACGGTCGGCGGCCCGACCATGCGAGGGGCTGGATCGTCCATCGCCGCTACCGCCGGCGAGAGGTCGAGATGCACGGGTCCCATCGGTTCCGCCCTTGCGATGGCGAGTGCACGCGCAACCGTGGAAGCGGCGCTCTCCGGCTCGACTTCGAAGCTCGCCTTGACGATCGGTCGGAGGAGAGCGGCGTGGTCTATCACCTGATGGGTGTAGCGCGCCCGCGTCGAGCGATCGACGACCCCCGAGAGGACGACCAGCGGAACGCGTTCCTGCAGGGCGTCCGCAATGCCGTTGACTGCATTCGCAAGGCCCGGTCCGACCGTGGTGACCAGGATGCCGGGCGCGCCGCTCGAAAGGCTGGCGCCGGCAGCCATCGAGGCTGCGGCCGTCTCGTGGCGCGCCAGTTGAAAGCGAATGCCGGCCCTTTCGAGCGCATCGACAAGCGTCACCACCTCGCCGCCCGGCATGCCGAAAGCATGCCGGGCGCCATGCGCTTGCAGGGTTGCGGCAATGGTGTCGGCTACTCTCGGAACAGGTCTTTCGCGGCTTTCATTCATGGGGTCGAATACCTTTCGCGACGACGTGAGCGGACGTGAAATTGTTGGCTCGCGGAAAAGGCGCTATGTCTACGGTTGTCCCGCCGACGGAGATCAACGCATGCGCATCGCTCCCCCGGCCGTTCTGGCCGCAATCTGCCTTCTTACGACGGGAACCGGCGCCGTCGCCTGCGGAGGCTCCGTCCCATGCCCCGTCGAAGGCGGTTCTTACCGGATCGAAATGCCCGAGGGGAGCGAGCCCAAGGGGGCCTACGTCTTCTTCCACGGCTATCGCAGCTCCGCGGAACTGCAGATGCGGCATCGGGCGCTGGTCGACACCGCGCGCCGGCACGGCCTGGCCTTCGTCGCGGTGGACGGGCTGCGGGGAACCTGGTCGCATCCGAATGCGCCGGGGCACTATCGCAATGAAGCAGCCTTCGTGCGCCGGGTTCTCGACGACCTCGACAAGCGTTTCGGTTTCGACCGTTCCAACACGCTGGTCGGTGGCTTCTCGCAAGGTGCCTCCATGGCCTGGTACAGCGTCTGCCGTTCCGGCGACCGGCTCGCAGGTGCCGTCACCTTTTCCGGCGTCTTCTGGAACCCGCTTCCGAAACCTGAGGACTGCGTACCGGACCTGCCGCCGATCATCCACTTCCATGGCCGGCAGGATGGAACCTTCCCTCTCGCCGGAAGGGCGATCGGGAGCAGGTTCCATCAGGGAGATACGTTCAAAAGCGTCGCTTTCGCGCGTGAGGCCGCCCGGTGCGAGGGAGATGTCGAGACTATCGAAGCCGCCGACCTTTCCTGCACCGTGACCGTCGGCTGCGTTCGCGGAGAGGTGACGCTCTGCCTCTACGACGGGGGACATCAGGTGAGGCCGGAATATCTCGACAGGGGCCTGACACGACTCGGATTCTGAACGTTGGGCGCTGCTGGTGGTCATTTCCCGCTCTCGCGCCAGTCGACCACAAAGGCGACGACGACGCCGAAGAGGAGGTGGCCGGCGAGCGACACCCAGGTCAGCGGTATGAAGCCGAGGAAGGCGGGAAGTCCGGCGATGAGGTGCGCCATCACGTAGAGCGCGAATATCCAGAGGCCGGTCCCGAAGCCGAGCGCGGTCAGGATCAGGGGCAGTCCGGGCAGAATGAGCCGCTGAAGCGGACGCGCGATGAAGAGATAGCCGATCGGATAGAAGACGACGCCGACGACCGCATGGATGGCTTCCGCTAGGAAACGGTTCTGGAAGCCGAAGACGCTCTGGACGAGAGCCGCCGGCTCGAGCGGGCCGCCGACCAGCATCGGCGTGATGACGCGCGCCCAGAACTCCCAGGCGAGATCGGCGGCAAGGCCGGCGAGAACGATGGTGGCGAGCAATCCTGCGGAAACTGTCGGGAAAAGCGCCTCCCGCCGGGCAGTCATCGTGTGCATGTCGGTATCTCCGATACTGGTGGGGTGAACAGACGTCCTGTGTCACGGCTCTCGTTTCACAGGGAAGCATGGGTCTCGATGGAGCCCAGCAGCCGGTCCTCGACTTTGAGGTGGCGGCGCACGCTGCAGATGCGCGAGAATGCGGCTCTGTCGCCATTGGCACCGGCGGCCTTGGCAAGGGCGAGAACGAAGAAGTCGCGTTGCGCATTGCTGCCGCCGATCTTGGGCAGGTCGGCGAGGATCGCGTCGAGCGAGCGGCGATCCCTGCCCGTCGACAACCCCGCGATGATGCGGGCAAGGGGCAGCCCGACATCGGCCGCGACGCGCGCCTGCTCGCCGGTGCCTCCGGCCTTCAGGGCGAGTTCCTCGACCATCTCTCGCACGCTGTCGGTTTCGCCGAGGGCGACCAGAGCGGCGAGCGTGTGCAGGGCGGCAAAGACGAGAGTCGTGTCGCGGCGCCGGCTCAGCGCCGTCTCCGCCAGATCCGACCAGCGCGATCCGACATCGACACCCGTCTGGCCGAGGCGCCAAAGAAGCGAAACGGCATTGGCCATGTCGCGGAAATCGTCGGTCTGCCGCGGGCGAACCTCGTCGTCGTAGATTCTCAAGACCTGATCATGGTCGCCTTGCTCCAGATGCAGAAGCGCCAGATGCCAGGCCATGTGGAAGGAGAAATTGTTGCACCGGGTCCAGGACGCCCGGCCGTGTTCCAGCCAGTTTATCCCCTTCGCCGCCTCTCCGCGCATCTCGTAGACGTGCGACACGGCGTGGCGACCCCAGGCATCATCGGGCTCCAGTCCGACCGCTTGCCGGCCGACCTCCTCGGCCGCATCGTAGAAGCCGAGCTCTTCGAGCGCGAAAGCGTGGCAGCCGAGCATGAATCCGGCAGCCGGCGTGTCCGTGCTCCACTGTTCCATGACCCGGGAACTGGCCGACAGCATGCCGGCAGCATCCCCCAGCATGAACCGCAGCGCATGGGAGATCTTGAACGGCAGAAAAGTTGTCGCCCGCTCGGAAAACCCGTCATCGAGCAGTCTCGCCGCTTCGGAGAAGGAGCCGCCGACCGCTCTGTCCAGAGACTCGACGAGAATTCGCTCGTCACGCGTGCCGCCGTCACGGCTGGTCATCGCGCGCCTTGCGGCGATCAGCGCCTGCCCGGCCGGGGCGACGAGTTCCGATCGGGCAAGGATCAGGCTTGCAAATCCCTTGAGCGCGAGCGCCGCCACGTGCCCGGGATCCGCCTGCAGTGCCGCATCGAGGGCTGCACCCGTCGTCGGACGGTGGGCAGCCAGGCCGTAGACGGCTTGCTCGAATGCGGTCTGCGCCTCTTCGCTCGTCGTGCTGGTGGAAAGGTTGAAGGCATCCAGTCTCATCGCTTCGGCTCCTGTGCAGGACCTTCGCGATCAGGTGCAGTCAGGCCGAGCTTCGCATAGAGATCGCCTGGAACGTCGTCGTCCAGGCTGGCTGCGGCAAGCCTCGTGGCGATCTTCATGCCCCGCACATAAGTGCGGCAATTTCGGCACTGCAGGAGATGCAGGGCGACCAGCAGATTGGTTCGCTTCGAGCCGTCCCGGCTGACGAAGTCGCTGGCAAGATCCGGTATTTCCCTGCACTTCAGCATATTGCTCGTCTCACGATGAAGAACCTGATCGGGTCCTTCCCGTGAGACCGCCGAACTGACAGGACGTTACAGGACAGGGGGTCACGCTTTCGTGAGCGCTGTCCGGTCGCCGGTCAATTGCGTCTCGATCTCGTCGCGGATGCGCGTACGTGCCCGATGCAAAAGGGTCCGCTGGTTCTCGGGAGTAAGGTCCAGGAGGCGGCAGGTTTCCGCAGCGTCTGCCCCTTCGACGTCGCGCATCACCAGGACCGCCTTCTGAGCAGGCGGCAAGCGATCGATCATCTGCCGCACATGCTCCCAGAGATGGCGCCCGGCGACGATCCGCTCCGGCGTGAGACCATCGAAGGAGACCGGCGCCTCGCTCCAATGGCCGCTTTCGTCGAATCGGCTGCGCAGCGTCTGCTCCGGATCCCGCCCCGGGTCTTCCCCCTTTCCCAATGCGGCATAGCGGCTCTCGCGCTTCGCGTGGTTCTTCGCCTTGTTCAGGAGGATGGAAATGATCCAGGTGGAAAGGGCCGATCTGCCTTCGAAGGACCCCAGGTTGGCGATGACGGCGAGCCAGGTTTCCTGGGCCACTTCCTCCGCGACGGCCCGGTTCCTGACGATGCTGTCCGCCAGCCTGACCAAAGCACCGTGGTGCCGTGCAATCAGCTCACTCATCGCCTTCTGGTCTCCCCTGCGGAGGAGGCTCAGAAAATGCTCGTCTATGCTGAACTTGACGGCGAACGCCGCCGCCGATAACCAGAATGTAAGCCCCATCACAACCGCCCGTTGCCCCGTGCCTCCTTGAATGACACGCTACACAAGCCGGTCGTCAAATGAAACCTGCGTGACCGGGCGCCTTCAGGCGGTCATCGCCCTGAAGTGGCCGAGCATCCGCGCCGCGTCGGGTTCGAGCCCGGTGAACAGCCGAAACGCGCCGACCGCCTGGAACACCGCCATGCCGCCGCCGTCGAGCGTTTTGCAGCCACGCCGCCGGGCCTCCCCGAGAAGCGCCGTTTCCAGCGGAAAATAGACGATCTCGGCGACCCAATGGCTTCGCGAAAGAAGCTCCGCGTCGAGCGGCAATCCGGGATATTTCGCCATGCCGGTCGGCGTCGCGTGGATGAGGCCGGCGGCATTTCCCATTTCCGAGGGGAGATCGGTGCCGGCCGCCACCTCGGCTTTCGGAAAGAGAGGGGAGAGCATCCGGGCAAGCGCCTGCGCGCGGCCGGCTTCGCGGTCGAACACGACCAGCCGCTGCAAGCCGAGCGAGAGCGCGGCATAGGCCGTGGCGACGCCTGCTCCGCCGGCGCCGAGCTGGACAGCGCAGGAGAGGTCGGCATCCGGCAGGCCGCGCCGGAAGCCTTCGGCAAAACCCCACCAGTCCGTATTGTGGCCGTAGCGCCGTCCGCTTCTGAGGACCACCGTGTTGACGGCGCCGAGTTGCCGTGCCTCGGGGGCGAGCTCGTCGAGATAGGGAATGATCGCCTGCTTGCAGGGATGGGTGATATTGAGCCCGGCAACCCCCCGCCGCTCGGCGTCGGCGAGCAGGCGCGGCAGGTCCTTCTCGCTCGCCCCCAGCACGTTGAGATCGATCAGCTCATAATCGTAGCGAATGCCCTGCGCCGCACCTTCCGCCATGTGCATCGCCGGCGTCAGCGAAGCCTGGATACCCGCGCCGATCAGGCCCGCCTTCAAGGATTTTACAAGCGTTTCGGTCATGCGTCGGGTTCCGGTTGTTTCGTTTTCGGCTGCGGCCACGGCGCGCCGGCCCGCCCGGTTGCGGGCGGACCGGCATGACGATCACTGGCCGCGGGCGGTGCCGATTTCCTTGAAGAGCGCCTCGACCGTCTCCTGGCCGATATCGGCACTGAACTTCTCGATCATCGGCTTGACGGCATCGCGCAGTTTCTGCGTTTCCTCGGGGCTCAGTTCGCTGACCTCCATCCCCGTCTTGCGGATCTCTTCGAGTGCTGCGGCATCCTGCTCGCGCGAGACCTTGCGCTGGAAGTCGCGCGCTTCGACGGCTGCCTGTTGCAGTACGGCCTTCTCCTCTTCATTGAGGCCGTCCCAGAACTTCTTGCTGACGAGCACGATCTGCGGATTGTACTGATGACGGGTGAGCGTCATGTACTTCTGCACCTCGTAGAATTTTGCGTTGATGATGTTGGCGGAGGGATTCTCCTGGCCGTCGACCGTTCCCGTCTCGAGCGCGGTATAGAGCTCGGTATAGGGGAGCGGCACCGCATTGGCGCCGAGCGCGTTGAAAAGCTCGACCGGGATCGGCGACTGAATGGTGCGGATCTTCAGGCCCTTGATGTCTTCGAGCTTGGTCACCGGATGCCGGTTGTTGGTCAGGTTGCGGAAACCGAGCTCCCAATAGGCGAGGCCTACGAGCCCGGTGTCGGGCAGGCGTTCCATCAGGCCGGTACCGAAGGGACCGTCCATCACCTTGTCCGCCTCCTCGCCGCTGTCGAACAGGAAGGGGAGGTCGACCGCGCCGAACTCCTTGACGTTGCTCGCCAGAATGCCGGCGTTTAGTACCGTCATCTCGATGACGCCGCCCTGCAGCGCCGAAACGGTCTGCACGTCACCGCCGAGCGTCCCGCCCGGGAAGAGCTTCACCTCGATTTTGCCGCCGCTCTTCTCCTTCACGAGCTCGGCGAATTTCTCCATGCCGGTCACCTGCGGATGACCCTTGTTGTTCGCCGAGGCGAATTTGACCGTCTGATCGCGGATTTCTGCCAGTGCCGGCCCCGCCGTCATGAGTGCCAGTGGCACGGCTAGGCCCAGTGCCATTTTGGTCAGTCTGTCGAACATGTTTTCCTCCCAGGTTGGGCCGGTATCGTGCCGGCCTTGTTGACAGTCGAAAATCGCGCGTCAGCGCCCGAACCAGGAGGCCGGAACGGTCACCAGTTCAGGGAACAGGACGAGCAGGAAAAGAACGATCAGTTCCGCGAAGAGGAAGGGCATCACGCCCTTTATGAGATTCTCCATCGAAAGCCTCGACACGCCGCAGATGACGTTCAGGACGGTGCCGACCGGAGGGGTGATCAGGCCGATCGAGTTGTTGATGATGAAGAGCACGCCGAAATAGACCGGATCGATGCCCGCCTGTTTGATGACCGGCATCAGCACCGGCGTCATGATCAGGATTGTCGGCGTCATGTCCATCGCGGTGCCGACGATCACGATCAACACCATGATCGCGATAAGCAGAGCCGTCTGGTTGCCCATCAGGGGCTCGAGGAGTGCGGCGAGCGCGCCGGGAACGTCGGCAACGGTGATCAGCCAGGCCGAAACCGCCGCGCAGGCGACGAGGAACATCACCACGGCGCTGATCTTGGCGGCCGAGACGAAGACGTGGAAGAGTTGCGCCGGCGCCAGTTCGCGATAGACGACCATCGAAACGAAGAGCGAATAGACGGCGGCGATGACACCCGCCTCCGTCGGCGTGAAGACGCCGAACTTCAGACCGACGATGATGATGACGGGCAGGAAAAGCGCCCAGAGGCTGTTGACGAAGGCCCTGAGCCGCAGCCTGCCGCTCTGCCGCGGCGGCAGGTCGAATTGCTCCTTGCGGGCGACGATCAGCCAGGTGATCGAAAGCGCCGCGGCGATCATCAGTCCCGGGAATATGCCGGCGAGGAAGAGTTTGGTGATGGAGACGCCGCCGACCACGCCGAATAGGATGAAGCCGATCGAGGGCGGTATGATCGGGCCGATTATCGAGGCGGAGGCGATGAGCCCGCCGGCACGCGCCGGGTCGTGGCCGCTTTTCAGCATCATCGGCAGAAGCAGCGCGCCGAGTGCGGCCGCATCGGCGACCGCCGAACCGGAAAGACTGGAGAGAATGCAGGCCGCGAAGATCGCGACGAAGCCGAGCCCGCCGCGGATATGGCCGACCATGGCCATGGCCAGTGCGACGATGCGGCGGGAGAGGCCGCCCGTATTCATGACCTCGCCGGCAAGCAGGAAGAAGGGAACGGCCATCAGCGGGAAGCTGTCGGCACCGTTCAGCACGTTCTGCGCCACGATCTGGGCGTCGAAGAGGCCGAGATAGAGCATCAGCGCCACGCCGCTCAGGATGAGGGCGAAGGCGATCGGCACGCCGAGAGCCATAGGTCCGAGAAGGGCGCCGAGGAAGATGGATACGGTCATCGCCGCCTCCTCAATGCTTCGCCGAAAGCGGACCGAGTGCGGGGGCAGAAAGGTCGTCGAGTGCTGCTTCGTCCTCGCTGTCGCGTACGAGATCGGTCGTGGTCACGTCGATGCGGCCGGTCGCGATCGCGAAGGCATCGGCGAGCAGGATCAGGAAGGCCGGAATGCCGAAGGCGAGGCCCGCACCGTAGAAGAAGGCCATGGAGATGCCGGTCGCCGGCGCGCCGACATGGAGGTTGATCAACGTCTGGGTCCAACTGCCGCTGATCACCAGCCAGATTGCAAAGAGCATCAGCGCGTGGCCGCAGAGCACGGCCGCCTTCGCGGCGCGCGGCGGCAGGCGCTTGATGAGCGAGTCGACGCCGAGATGGCCGTGCTCGCGCATGGCGACCACGGCGCCGAGAAAGGTGAGCCAGACGAAAAACATCCGCGACAGCTCCTCCGACACCGTTATTCCCTGGTTGAAGGCATAGCGCAGCACGACATTGCCGAAGACGAGAACGACCATGCCGGCAAGCAGCAGCGCGATCGTCACCTTCAACGCGAAGAAATAGAAATCGATGATGCGGCTCATCCGCTCCTCCCAAGCGACAGGCGAGCGACAGCCCAAGGCGCAGACCTGTCGCAGGCTTCTCCTCCCAACCAGGCGGTCGCCCGGAGCCCTCCACCACGCTCCTTCGTGGCGTTCGGCATGTCTCGTTGCAAAATGTACTAACTAGTTCGGAAAATCAATCCCGCGAGGTTGAAAGGGTTCGGCAAGGTGATATGTCTTGATCCATCGTTCGGGAGGTCCGTGGTTCGACCGCCGCCTTGCTTCGGCAAATTGGATCGGTAAACGGCTTGAGGGAGAGCGGGGGAGCAGCGCGGTGAAAATGGCGGAGCGGCAGGCAAACGGCAGGAAGAACGATCCGCAGCGGACGCAGGACGACATCCTCGAAGTCGCGACGGAGGAGTTCTCCACCCATGGCCTCGCAGGCGCGCGCGTCGATCAGATCGCCGAGCGCACCCGCACGTCGAAGCGGATGATCTATTATTACTTCGGCAGCAAGGAAGCGCTGTATCTCGCCGTCCTCGAGCGGTCCTATCGCAAGATCCGCACGCTGGAGGCCGACCTGGAGCTTGCGAACCTGCCTCCGGAAGAGGCACTTCGCACGCTGATCGCGACCACCTTCGACCATGACGAGGCCAATCCGGACTTCGTCCGTCTGGTCAGCATCGAAAACATTCATCGCGCCGCGCACATGCTGCGCTCTGATGCGATCCGCGACCTCAACGTCTCGGTGATCCAGATGATCGACGCGATCATCGAGCGCGGCCTTGGCGACGGGACCTTCCGCCGCAAGGCCGACCCGATCGACGTGCACATGCTGATCAGCGCCTTCTGCTTCTTCCGCGTGTCGAACCGCTACACCTTCGGCACGATCTTCCGTCGGGACCTGTCGGAGCCCGAGACGATCGCGCGGCATCGCACGATGATCGCCGATGCCGTGGTGAGCTATCTGAAGGGCGACGAGCCCAGCGCGGCGCTTCGCTAGATCCTCTCCGTTTTCATTTCTGCGACCAGCAGGGGAGCGAGGGCGAAAAGCATTCGCTTGTAACGTTCTCGGGATTGACAGGCATGGCTTCGGTAATGTTATTACGTCGCTATCGAGTAATGTAATAACATAGCGACTTCGGGAAGATCCGCTGCGCGAGGACTTTTCGATAGCCCGGCCGTGCCGACGGATTGCGCGGACGAAAACTGTTTCAACACAAAGAAAGGACCCCCCATGATATTGTCTCTCACCCGGGCCCGCCTGATGGCAGCAGTGGCGACCGCTTTCGTCCTGGCCGCACCCGGCGCACGCGCGGATGATCATGAGACGAAGGAGGCGTGGCGCCTGTTCGTCGCCGATCACACGCAGCCGGTGGTACGCGCCATCGACTTTTCGGACGGCAACGAATTGGGCCGCTACGACACCAACGGATATGCAGCCCTGACGGTCAGCGCATCCGGTCAGACGGTCTTCGCCGCGCAGTCGGAAGAAGACATCGTACACGTCATCAAGACCGGCATCGGGTTCTCGGATCATGGGGAGCATCGCGATCTGGAAGTCTCCGATGTGGCGCTTCTTCCGGTGGCGCTCGAGGGCAAGCGCCCCGCCCATGTGGTGCCGCATGACGATCACGCGATCATTTTCTACGATCGCGGCGGCAAGGCGGACATCGTCGATGAAGCCGCACTTCTCGAAGGCAAGGCGCAGGTCAGGACGATCGATACGACCAGGCCGCACCATGGTGTCGCCGTGAGCATGGGGCGCCACGTCCTCGTCTCGGTGCCGGACACGGAAATCGAGCCGAAGCCGGACGAACTGCCGCCGCGCGTCGGCGTGCGTGTGATCGACGAGAAGGGCGGGCAGATCGGCGAGATCAGCAAATGCACCGACCTGCATGGCGAGGCCACATCAGCCCGTCTCGTCGCCTTCGGCTGCAAGGAAGGGGTGCTCGTCGCCCGCCCCGGCGGTATCGACGGGCCGAAGCTCACAATGCTTCCCTACCCCTCGGATTTCCCGAAGGGTCACACCGGCACCCTGCTCGGAGGCAAGGCGATGCAGTTTTTCCTCGGCAATTACGGCGACGATAAAGTCGTGCTCATCGATCCCGACAGCAGCGAACCGTATCGGCTGATCACGCTGCCGACTCGGCGTGTCGACTTCCTCCTGGATCCTGCAATGCCGGCCAATGCCTACATTCTGACGGAAGACGGCGACCTTCATGTGCTGGACGTGATCAAGGGGGAAATCCTCCGCAAGGGCAGGGTCACCGAGCCATACAGCAAGGACGGCCATTGGCGTGATCCGCGCCCGCGCCTGGCGGCAGCCGACGGCCAGATCGTGATCACCGACCCGCGACACGCTCTCCTCCGGGTGACCGATGCAGAGACTCTCAAGGAGACCCGCACGATCCCCATCGAAGGTCAGCCCTTTGCGATCGTCGCCGTCGGCGGTTCGGGCGCCTCGCACTAATTTCGAGCGGCTTTCACGTCGGGCTCAGTGCAGGTGCCTCAGCTTGTCGGGGTTCCTTACGACATAGATCGCAGCGATTTTGCCGCCCTCGATGTCGAGGGCGGTGGTCTGGATTTCGCCGTCGGCTTCCATCGTGATGAAGCCGGGCAGCCCGTTGACGAAACCGATGCGCAGCAGTTTCGAGCCGTTCGCCCGAAAAAGCGCAGCCAGCTTCTCATGGACCTTCATAACGGCATCAAAGCCGACGATCGGCATGATCGCTGCCGAGCGCTTGCCGCCGCCGTCCGCATGGATGCTGACATCGGCCGCGAGCATCGCGCCGAACGCGTTCATGTCCCCGCTACGCGAGGCCTTGAAGAAGGCCTCCGCAAGCTGGAGGCCGCGCTCCTTCTCGACGTGAAAGCGAGGCCTTGCCTCCCGGACATGCGAGCGTGCGCGGGCGGCAAGCTGCCGGCAGGCGGCGGCGTCGCGCTGGATGGTCGCCGCGACCTCCTCGAAACCTAGCCCGAACACGTCGTGCAACAGGAACGCTGCCCGCTCGAGAGGGGACAACCGCTCCAGCGCCAGCATCAGCGGCAATGTGACGTCTTCCTCTTCCTCCTCCTCCACGACGGGATCGGGAAGCCAAGGCCCCACATAGGTCTCGCGCTGGCGCCGAGCCGATTTTAGCTGATCGAGGCAGAGCCGGGTGACGGTGCGGCGCAGGAAGGCCTCCGGTTCGCGCACCGCGGCGCGGTCGGCCCCCATCCAGCGGATAAAGGCCTCCTGCACCATATCCTCGGCGTCGGCAACCGAGCCGAGCATGCGATAGGCGACGCGCATCAGCTTTGGACGCAGCGGGTCGAAACTCGCTGCCGCATCCGCTTGCGTAGCCTGTGTCATCAGGCGACCGCCTTCTCGGCGATTGTCTTTGCGGCTGCCGGTTCGACCCACAGGCCGAAGCCCACGGCGAGGCGGTTCCACCCGTTGATGACATTGATCATGAGCGTGAGCTTCACCTGCTCCTCCTGCGTGAACTCGGCCTTCAGCGCCTCATAGGCGGCGACGTGAGTGTGGCCCTCCGACAGCCGCGTCAAAGCTTCCGTCCAGGCGAGCGCAGCGCGCTCGCGGTCGGTATAGCACGGCGCCTCGCGCCATGCCGAGAGCAGGTAGATCCGCTGCTCGCTCTCGCCCTTGGCACGCGCCTCCGTCGTATGCATGTTGATGCAGTTTGCGCAACCGTTGATCTGCGAAGCGCGGATCTTGACGAGCTCGATAAGGCTCGACTCGAGGCTCGAAGCGATCGTGGTCGAGATGCTGAACCAGCTCTTCATCAGCGAAGGGGCGGCGGCAAAGGGATCAAGTCTGGCAGTCATGGTCGGTCTCCTTTTGTTGGTTCCGACACCATGACGAGACAGAGTTCGCCGGTGTGACATCGATGCGAATTTTTTTGCGTGGATCAACTTTTACTGTTCCAGCGAACCGCCGGAATTCCTCGGATCGTCCGCCCCGGGAGCCATCACGCCGATCCCGAAGGGGTCGAAGTGCTTCGGATTCCTAGTGACCACGACCAGGTCATGGACTTTCGCGGTGCCGGCAATCAGCGCATCGGCCATGCCGGGACTGTGACCGGCCACCACTGCGATTGCTCCCAGTTGGCCCGATCTTGTGGAAACGGTCGTGTCTATCGACAGGATCCTGTCGTCGTAGGTCGACACAAGGCCGGAAAGCCAGAGCCGAAGACTTGCTCCTCTCGCCGTGGCTCCCTTCCGCTCGAGCAGGGCGACGCCCTTTTCGATTTCGTGAACTGTCAACACGGAGAGGAATCTCGTGCCTTCCGCATCGGCCGCCTCCAGCCAGCGGATAAAACCCTCCGGCACTGTCGGTTTGGACGGCGAGAACATCGAAATGACGGTCGTGTTGAGGGATAACCGCTTACAGATCGACATCCCGGGATGGTGAACTGTTGCGTTCGAACTCACCGCCGGGGAACTTCTGCAGATGCGAGGTCAGGCTGGGCCGGATCCTGTTTAGGGCCTTGCGTGCAATCTCCGCTGCCGCAAGCGGAACCAGCGCTGCGACGGGCTTTCCGTGGCGGGTGATCGTTACGAACTCGCCGGCGATCGCCTCGTCTACATAGGCCGACAGGCGGGCCTTGGCATCTTTAAGACTCACGGTCGACATGGTTTCATCCCAGGCATGTAGTCACATGTGACTACATGAATGCGCCTGCGGGCGGAGGAATTCAAGGCTCGATCTCGGGCTCGGCCCCGCGGCGGGAAGACGACGACGAGGGCGGCAACCGCGATCCTGATGGCCGAGAGGATAACACAGGTACGATCGCGGCCGCCGAGCGGGGTGCCATAGGCGACGCGGAAGAACCGTCGCCGGTGCTTCGCTGGATGTCCCCGCGGGCGGAAAGCGGGCAACAAGGCTGCGTTGCAAAGCCGCTCACTCCGTCCTTATACTCCTCGGGCTATGGAGAAGACCTTCGTCGCGGCGCAAGAGGAACGGCCTGGGGAAGCTTGGCTTTCGCGGTTTGCCGCCGGTCGAGCCGAGGCGGAGAGCTGGTATTTCGGGCGGGCCCGACGAGCATCGGGTCCGAGCGTCAAAGAATGTCGCGAGGCCTTACGGCAGTACATGCCGGAACTCGTTCCTCACTATGAGCACGCCTGCGCTCTCGTTGGAGATGATGAGGTTGCTCATCGGATGCTCAGTCACTTTCGACCCGCGCCGGATGCTTACGGCTGCAGTCAATCTGTCTGGCTCGGGGAAGGGGGCCCGGCACTGATCCGCAATTTCGACTATCCGCCGAGTGTGGCCTCCGATCGTTTCGAAATGACCCGGTGGTCCGGGATGAAGGTGATCGCGAAGGCGCAACGCCCTTGGGGAGGCTGCGTGGACGGGATGAATGAGGAAGGACTGGTCGCAAGTGTTACTCTTGGGGGCGGACGTTCTCAGGGCAGAGGGTTCTCGATCATCCTCGTGATCCGCTACGTGCTGGAGACCTGTCACCAGGTCGAGCAGGCTGTCAAAGCTCTATGCCGAATACCTGTGGCGCTCGCGCAGAACGTCACCGTACTGGATAGTGCCGGCAATTATGCCACTCTGTTCCTCGGGCCGGGCCAGCGCCCGATCATTACGCGCCTGAAGGCATGCGCAAATCATCAGCGGGCGGCGCGACCGTCATCATTCTCGGTGGCTCGACAGCAATTTATTCTGCAAGCACTAGAGGATCCTTCCATGTCGCTGGAGAAGCTGACGGATGGCTTCCTTCGGCCGCCGCTTTATTCCGTGAGCGGCCCCCATCCCACCCTCTACACAGCCGTCTATCGACCTGCAAAAGGCAGAGTAGACTATATCTGGCCGGGGAAACGCTGGTCTCAGCGTTTCGAAGATTTCCAGACAGGCGAATACACGCACACCTTCACCGATCGATTTCCCGGTCAGTGAGGGGGCGCATGGGGCCATGCGCCCGGTGCACCAGACCGATCCGGTTCAATCCTCCTCGACGAAGACCTGCTCGCGCTTTTTCTTGATGCTCGGCAGGAAGACGACGACGAGCACGGCGAAGGCAATGAGGAGCAGGGTCGCACTGATCGGCCGGGTGACGAAGGTCGTCGGGTCGCCGCGCGAGAGGATCATGGCGCGCCTGAGGTTTTCCTCGAGCAGGGGGCCGAGCACGAAGCCGAGGAGCAGCGGCGCCGGTTCGCAGCGCAGCTTCAGGAGCAGGTAGCCGACAAGGCCGAAGAAGGCGACGGCGTAGAGGTCGTAGACATTGGAGTTGACGCTGTAGACCCCGATCGAGCAGAAGGCCATGATGATCGGGAAGAGCACGAAATAGGGGATCTTCAGGAGCTTCACCCAGAGACCGATCAAGGGCAGGTTCAGGACCACCAGCATCAGGTTGCCGATCCACATCGAGGCGATGATGCCCCAGAAAAGCGCCGGCTGCTCCACCGCCACGTTCGGGCCGGGTACGATGCCCTGGATGATCATCGCACCGATCATAAGCGCCATCACCGGATTTGCCGGAATGCCGAGGGTGAGCAATGGAATGAACGAGGTTTGCGCGCCGGCATTGTTGGCGCTTTCAGGTCCGGCGACACCCGCGACCGCGCCGCGGCCGAATTCCTCCGGCCGGTCGGAGAGGCGCTTCTCCACCGTGTAGGAGGCGAAGGCGGCGAGGATCGCGCCGCCGCCGGGCAATACGCCGAGCGCCGAGCCGATGGCCGTGCCGCGCAGGACCGGAGCGACCATCTGCCTAAAGTCCTCGCGCGTCGGCATCAGATCGGTGACCTTCGCCATCAGCACTTCGCGCGTCTTCTCGCTTTCGAGATTGCGGAGGATTTCGGCGATACCGAAGACGCCGACCGCCAGCGCCACGAAATTGAGGCCGTCCGAATATTCCCGGATGCCGAGGGTGAAGCGCGGCGTGCCGGTATAGATATCCGTGCCCACGAGGCCGAGAAGCAGGCCGAGCGCCACCATGGCAAGCGCCTTGATGACCGATCCGTGCGCAAGCGCGACCGAGGAGACGAGGCCGACGATCATCAGCGAGAAATATTCCGCCGCGCCGAACTCGAGCGCGATCTCCGTCAAAGGCGGCGCGAAGAGCGCGACCAGGAATGTCGAGACCGTGCCGGCGAAGAACGAGCCGAGCGCCGCGATCGCGAGCGCTGTGCCGGCGCGGCCCTTGCGCGCCATCTGATAGCCGTCGATGGCGGTGACGGCAGAAGAGGATTCGCCGGGCATGTTGATCAGGATCGCGGTGGTCGATCCGCCATATTGAGCGCCGTAATAGATGCCGGCGAGCATGATCAGCGAAGAGACCGGCTCAAGCTGGAAGGTGATCGGCAGCAGCATGGCGATGGTCGCAGTGGCGCCGATGCCGGGCAGCACGCCGATCAGGGTTCCGAGGAGTACGCCGATCAGACAGAAGAGCAGGTTCGCCGGCGAGGCGGCTGTGGCAAAGCCGAGGGCAAGATTGCTGAAGAGTTCCATCGTCGCCGACTCCTAGAACCGGGTCCACGGGCCGAACCGCTCGAATGGCAGGTTGAGGCCGTAGCTGAAGACGCCGACCGAAAAGATGGTCAAGGCAAGCGAGAGAGCGATCGCCCAGAGCGGCTTCATCCGGCTGGAGGCGAAACAGGCGATCAGCGCCGTGAAGAAGAGTGAGGGGACGAAGCCGAGGCCGCGCACGGTCAGCCCGAAGAAGATCGGCGCCGGAAGGATGAAGACGATGCCGCGGATGGCGATCGGCCCCATCGGCTCGCCGTGAACGCGCGCCGATTGCACCAGGATGATCAGACCGAGCAGGATCAGCACGGCGGAGAGAACCAGCGGGAAATAGCCCGGGCCCATGCGGAAGGCGGTGCCGAGCTCGAGCCCGAGCGACTGCCAGGCGAAGAACAGCCCGACGGCCGTCAGAATGCCGCCGCACAGCGCGTTGGTCGTGTCGAAAGAGATGGATTTCATCGTTTCCCCATTATTTCCGTGAGTGCCGATCCCTTTTCCGAGGAGCGTGCCGCACCGGTTTTTGGCGAATATCTTCGCATGTTCTGCTGGCTGATGCATGTCGCCCGAAAGTGGGAAGCCGAGGCATCGCCTGTTGACAGCTGTCAACGCCGGTGCGGGCGCATTCTCGCTAGGCGCCCGCACGGATTGAAGGCCTGACGCGCGATCAGTCGGCGTACTGGCCGGCGGCCTCGATCACCGGCTTCCAGCGGGCGATCTCGCTTTCGAGCTTGGCCTTCAGCGCCGCTGGGGTTGCGTCGGCTTCGCTCGACGGCTCGGTGCCGAGTTCGCCGAAGCGGGCAACCACGTTCTCGTCCTTGAGTGCCTTCTGCAGCGACTTGGAGAGGCGGTCGGTGACTTCGGCCGGCGTGCCCTTCGGCGCATAGATGCCGTGCCAGATGCCGACCTGGAAGCCCGCAAGGCCCGCTTCCTCGGCGGTCGGCAGATCGGGGAAGATCTTGAGGCGCTGCGGCGAGGTCACCGCATAGGCCTTGATCGTGCCGCCCTGGATCTGCTTCGTCGTGTTCGTCGTCTGGTCGCACATGATGTCGACCTGGCCGCCGAGCAGGTCGGTCATCGCCGGGCCGGTCCCTTTGTAGGGCACGGTCGTCAGCGGCGTTTCGATCGCGCTCATGAACATCATGCCGCAAAGATGCGACGCCGCGCCGATGCCGGCATTGGCGACCGTCACCGTGTCCTTGTTCGCCTTGACGTGTTCGATCAGGCCCTTGAGGTCGGTCGGCTCGAAATCCTTGCGGGCAACGATGGTCATCGGAACTTCGGTGACGAGGCCGACATATTCGAAGGCATTCAGCGTGTCATAGGCGAGCTTGCGATAGAGCGTCGCGCTGGTGGCCATGCCGATGTGATGCAGAAGCAGCGTGTAGCCGTCCGGATCGGCCTGAGCGACGCGGCCGGCACCGAGCGTCCCGCCGGCGCCGCCGACATTCTCGACGATGATCTGCTGGCCGAGATCCTTCGACATGGACTCGGCGACGAGGCGGGCCACCGTATCGGTCGGGCCGCCGGCCGAGAACGGCACCACCATGGTGATCGTGCGCTCCGGATAGGTTTGGGCGTTCGCCGAAGCGGCAAAAAGGGAAACGGCGGCGGCTGCGCCCAGAAGCGCGTTAAGGATTTTCATCTTTTCCTCCCGGATGAAATTATCGACCAGCCGGCATGGTTCCTCCCGCCGGTTCTGGGTTCACCCATTAGCAGGCCGGATTTTAGCACAGACAACCGCTGCCCGACGCCGTTTCATGCATTTACCGCGGATAGGCGCGTCAAATGGGTGGATTTGGAAACAAAAGCGCCTGTCGATGGGTGGACTTCGGGACATCGGGCTTGTCGCGCCGGCAAGCCGGGGAAAGCCCTCGTCAGAGCCCGGTGCGGTGTCTGAGATAAACTATCTCCGCCTCCGTCAGCGGCCGGCTTGCTCCCTTCGGCAGGTCGCCGAGGCTTATGTCGCCGATCGAGACGCGAAGGAGACGCAGGCACTCGAAGCCGAGCGTGTCGAGCATGCGGCGGATCTGACGGTTGCGTCCTTCGTCAAGCTCCACCTCGATCCAACTGTTCCTGTCTCCGCTTTTCAGGAGTTCGACCCGCACGGCGCGCAGCAGTTCGCCACCCTCCGTAACGCCTTCCAGCATCCGTGCGGCCATGGCCTCGCCGAAAATGCCGCGCAACTGAACATGGTATATCTTGCCGAGATGGGTCTCCGGATCGAGCAGACGCTGCGCCAGCACCGTGTCGTTGGTGAAGAGCAGAAGCCCCTCGCTGGCCTTGTCGAGCCTGCCGACCGGCGAGAGGGACGGAACGTCGACATTGTCGAGGCAGCTGAAGACAGTCGGCCGGCCCTCGGGATCGTCGCGGGTGGTCACGAGGCCGCGCGGCTTGTTCAGCATGAGATAGACTCTGTCTTGCGCGGCGATGACGGTTCCGTCGACGGCGATCCTGTCCGCTTCGATATCGACCCAGTGGGAGAGATCCGTGATCTTCCGGCCGGCGACGCTGACACGCCCCTCGGCGATCAGCTTTTCGGCCTGCGTCCTCGAGCAGTAGCCGAGCTTGGAGAGCGCCCGGGCGAGCGTCACCCGCTTGCCGGGCAGTTCGCCGGCTTTCGCGCCTCCGATCCGCCTTTTCGCCGTAGGGTGGCGCTGTTTCACCTTATCCGCCTCCGCGCTGTTGGATCGTGCCTCCTCTGACATAAATGGCGGTGCGAGGCCAGAGATCCGGCAGAGGTATCGGCGCCCTTTTCGATGGTGGCGCGCCTCTTCTTCCCTTGCCCGCCGATCGTCGCCGGCCCATAAAAGCGCCCATGGAAGCGGCGGGCGGAATTGTGGAGGAACTGGAGATGAGCGTGACGGGAGCTTGGGATTTCTGGGTGGATCGCGGCGGTACCTTCACCGACGTGGTCGGCCGCGATCCGGCGGGCGCCTTGCACGCGCTGAAGGTCCTCTCGGAAAATCCCGGCGCCTATCGCGATGCGGCGGTCCACGGCATCCGGCAGCATCTCGGTCTCGGCCCCCGCGATCCGGTTCCGGCGGGCGTGGTCGGCGAGGTCAGGATGGGCACGACGGTTGCCACCAATGCTTTGCTGGAGCGCAAGGGCGAGCGGCTGGCGCTCGTCACGACGCGCGGCTTCTGCGATGCGCTCAGGATCGGCTATCAGGAACGCAAGAAGATCTTCGCCACCGAGATCATCAAGCCCGAGGCACTCTATTCGGAGATCGTCGAGCTCGACGAGCGGGTGCTCGCCGACGGCACGGTCGAGCGGCCGCTCGACGAGGCGGCAGCGCGCCAGGCGCTCGAAGGCTTGAAGGCCAATGGCTACGGGGCGGTCGCCATCGTCCTGATGCACGCCTACAGATATCCCGCCCACGAGGCGATCGTCGCCCGCATCGCACGATCGATGGGATTCGAGCAGGTATCCGTCAGCCACGAGGTCTCGCCGCTCGTCAAATATGTCGGCCGTGGCGATACGACCGTGATCGACGCCTATCTCTCGCCCGTGCTCGGCCGCTACGTGGCGCAGGTTTCGGAAGAGCTGGACGTCGCCCGATCCGGCGCCCGGCTCATGTTCATGATGTCGTCCGGCGGGCTTACGGCGGCGAAGATGTTCCAGGGGAAGGATGCGATCCTCTCCGGACCTGCGGGCGGTGTCGTCGGTCTGGCGCGGACGGGCGAGGCGGCCGGATTCGGCCGCGTGATCGGCTTCGACATGGGCGGAACCTCGACCGACGTCGCCCATTTCGACGGCGAGTACGAGCGCGCCTTCGAGACCGAGGTTGCCGGCGTGCGGGTGCGAGCGCCGATGATGCTGATCCACACGGTTGCCGCTGGCGGCGGCTCGGTCCTCCATTTCGACGGCGAGCGCTTTCGTGTCGGTCCGGATTCGGCCGGCGCCAATCCCGGTCCCGCCTGTTACCGCAACGGCGGACCGCTCGCCGTCACCGATGCCAATGTCATGCTCGGCAAGCTATTGCCGGAACACTTTCCGGCGA